>DASRDJ010000263.1:0-36596 GCA_035652655.1 Terriglobales bacterium | reverse complement strand
CGGGATCAAGCACTTCCGCAAAGCGATCCAGCTGTACGCCAAGTATTCCGAAGCATACCTGGCGCTTGGGCTTCTCTACATGGAACTGGAGAAATTTGACGACGCCCATTCTGCGTTACAGGCCGCCAATGAGATCACTCCGACAGCCCCCGGGGGCTACCTGGCCCTTGGGACCATGTACAACGCCCAGAAGAAGTACGACGAGGCGGAGAAGGCCCTTACACACGGCCTGGAACTGAAGCCGGACGTCCCTGACGGTCAATACGAGCTTGCCAAGACCTACTGGGCTACCGGCAAGTGGCAGGACGCCGAGCCGCACGCGCAGAAGGCTGTGGCGCTGGCGCCTAGCATGGCTCCTCCGCATGTGCTACTGGGAAACATCGCCCTGCGCAGGCAGGACCCGCTGGGCGCCGTGAAGGAGTTTCAGGAGTATCTGCGGCTCGATCCCAAGGGGCCCATGGCCGCGGGAGTGTCGCAGATGATTCAGAAGATCGAGGCCAGCCAGAAGAAGTAGTCCGCTTGCGGGATTCGGGCCCTGGGAGCCGTCGCCCGATAGCCAGCGCATCGGGTTGGTTGTCGACCCGTGGGTGGGCTCTGCTTCGCTGTGTGCAGTGCCTCTGCCTCTCTCAGGGCGCGCTAGCCATCCCGCGTCGCTTGGGCTGCGCGTTCGCGCAGGCTCCCTGACCTGCGCTTACACTTCTGCCTCTGCTCTTGTTCCGGGTTCTCTGCGCCTGCGTGTGCGATAGCTCTGTGCGGGTAGAACGCTGCTCCTCTTCATCCCTCCATTTAGCGCGCCGCTTCTCACAGCGGCCCTCCACTGTTGAGTGCCATTTCGGACCCAAAATCCAGTCCTCTTTGTTCCCTCGTGGCTCGAAGTCCCCTCTACGACTCCCTGATTACCTCCGTAACCTTCCCTTGTCACCAACGGATGACATATCACTGTAAGTGGCTGGGCGCGTTGTGCCTTGGTTGCGCCAGCACCGTCCCGGGGAGTTTTCTGATTTGCAAATGCTGCAGTGATGGAGCGCGCCGCACGCTTCGTCGGAGGGAACAATGTTGAAGCTTCGTTTTCTTGCCGTGTTACTAGTGCTCGCCGCCTTCGCAGGGATTGCGTCGGCACAGAGCGGGTCGATCCAGGGAACAGTGGCCGACAATTCCGGTGCCGTGGTGCAGGGCGCCGATGTTCTCGTCCGCAACATCGAGACCAACGCGCAGCGCGCAGTCTCCACCAGCGCGTCGGGCGTGTACAGCGTTCCCAACCTGCCCGTCGGGCACTATGAAATCACGGTGAAGAAGGAAAGCTTCAAGGCCTATCACCTGGACAGCGTTCAGCTGACGGTGGCGCAGGCGCTCGGCATCGACGTTACGCTCGATCCGGGTACCGTGTCTGAAGAAGTGATGGTGAAGGCGAGCGACGTGCCCCCAGTCGATCTGGAGACTTCGCAGATCAGCAATCTGGTGGATGAACGCACCATGAAAGATCTGCCATTGCTGACTCGCAATCCCTATGACCTGCTCCTGCTCTCTCCCGGCACGGCGACCACGAACGGTCTGGGCGGCTACACGGTGAACGGGTCACGCGACAGAAACAACAATTATCTTCTGGACGGCGTCGACAACAATGACACGTCGGTCCCGGGCGCACAGGGCAGCATCGTGCTGAGTTCGAGCCCCGAGTCGGCGCAGGAATTCCGCGTAATTACCGACACGTTCAACGCCGAGTTCGGACGCAACACGGGCGCGATCATTGACGTCGTCACCAAGAGCGGATCGAACAGCTTGCACGGCGATGCCTACGAATTCGGGCGCTGGGACTGGCTGGGCGGGGCGCGCGACTGGTTCAACAAGAACATCGATCCGGAGACCGGGAAGATGGAGAGATTGAACCCCTATATCCGGCACCAGTTCGGTTATTCGATCGGCGGACCGATTATCAAGAACAAGACGTTCTTCTTTTTCAACGAGGAATTTGACCGTTTCCGCACAACGCTCACCAATCAAGCGACCGTGCCGACCCAAGAATTCAAGACTGGACAGTTCAATTATCAGACATTCGATCAGGACGGCAACCCCATCACGATTCCCGTGGATTTGTCACCAACCTCTCCGCAAAACATTTATGGGCTGACGCCCGACCCGGTGGCGGCCAGCCTGAATAATCTGCTGAATCTGCCCACCCTCTCGAACGGGGATGGTTATTCCGGCCAATTGTTCTTCCCCAGTTCCGATGCTCAAGACAGCTATCAGACCGTGCTGAAGTTTGACCACCACCTCAGCGACAAGCACGTGATCAACTTGCGACTGGGATACGATCACTTTCAGGATCCGAATGCCGGTCATTTTGACATTCTGCCGGGAGGGATTGGCGGCATGAACGAGAAAGCAATTTCTAAGGGCCTGTCGGCTGGTCTCGTTTCCACCATGAGCGCGACGCTCATTAACAACTTCAATTTCGGATTCAATCACATTTTTGCGGGATTCAAGTGCAATGGCCTCGCTCAACTGAACAGCATCAGTCCGCTCGACAAGTTCGGTCGCGGCTGGGACTATCTCACTGACCCGTACACCGGGTTCGGCTGCCTAGCCCTAGCCGCGGACTTGCAGTACCGCAACACAGGAACCACCAGTTATGCGGATGACCTGACGTGGGTGCGAGGATCGCACACCATGAAGTTCGGCGCCGACTACCGCACCATCGGTGAAAGCGGGCCGGACGCATTCTTCACGCGGCGCCAGGTTTCTTTGCAGCCGGGAATCGGGTTCGGCTTCTCACTGCTCGATTTTGGATCGAACATTCCATTCGACCCCTTCGTGCAGGATGCCGCCGCGCTCTATTACGGCCTGGTGACGGGCGACTTGAACGCCGAGTTCTTCTCCAAGGGCGGCAGCCAGCGAGTCCCGCTGGATGACCGCCACTTCCGACAGCACGAGTACAGTTTCTTCGCTCAGGACTCGTGGAAGGTGCGCCGCAATCTCACCCTGTCTTTGGGTTTGCGCTACCAGTTCAACGGCGTGCCCTACGAGGAACAGGCCAACTTCTCGAACCTACTGACCGACCCATCCATGTTTCCGGTGGTGTTCTCTGTGGTGGGCCCCGGCACGGGGAAGATGGTTTACAACAACGACTACTCGGGGATTGAACCGCGCATCGGATTCTCTTACGACCCGAAGGGCGACGGAAAGACCGCGATCCGCGGGGCATTCGGCATTTTCCACGATCGCGTGTTCGGCAATCTGTTTGGCAACGCGCGCGGCAATCCTCCTTTCGAGCAGGATTGGTCTACCGTGCCTTTCGACACGCTGTCGAACGCTTTCGGTGGTTTCCCGCTGCCCGCGCCGCCTGATACCACGCCCTCTCCGACCGTTCCGGATGGAGCACAGTTGACGCCGGTGGTATTCGATACGCACTTCCGCAACTCGGCCAGCGAGAGCTGGAACTTCGGCGTGCAGCGCGATATCGGATGGAACTCCATGCTCGACGTCGCTTATGTGGGATCGAAAGGCTCGCATATCTATCGCGTGATGGATGGCAACCCGCCCGATCCAACGTTAGCGGCCCAGTTGGTAGCGTATTGCTCGGTGCCAAACGCCTTCGATTGCATTCCCTCGGATGTGAGCAAAGGGAACTTGTTTACGGGTGCGGACAACGGCTTCTTGCCTTTCAACGCGATTGCACACAACGCATTGATCGAACCGAACTATGTGCGCTCCATCTCGAGTTCGATCTATCACTCCTTGCAGGCGAAGATCACGCACCGCTTCTCGCACGGCTTGCAGTTCCAGGGGTCGTACACCTGGGCGCACGCGATCGACGATTCGGGCGATCCCTTGCAAGCGGCGGCCGGGAACCGGACGTTCCCGCGCAATAGCCGGGCTCTCTATCAGGAGCGCGGCAACTCCGATAACGACATACGTCACATCGCGGTCGTGAACTACATTTATGAATTGCCTTTCGGCAAGGGCAAGAGCCATCTGGCGGGCGGCGTTGTGGGCCGCGTGCTTGAGGGCTTCCAGTTCGGTGGAATCGTCAGCGCGCAGACCGGACACGCGTTCGATATGTTCAGCGTGACTGACAGCCAGCGGACCGGCCTGAGCAACCGCCCCAACTTGAGCGGAGATCCCTTCGCTCCGGGCGCCAACACCGGCGTGACAGGAGTGAAGGTGTTCTTCACGAACCCGGATGCCTTCACCGAGCCTGCGTTCGATACGGCGCCGAATCTCGGACGCAATCACTTCTATGGGCCGTCGTACGTCAACTTTGACATGTCGGCTTCTAAGAAGATGAAGTTCGGAGAGCGCGTGGGAGCCGAGTTGCGCTTCGAGTGTTTCAACGTATTCAACCATCCGGCATTCAACGTGCCGGGAGCGGATCCGAGCGCGCTCGGCAATCGCACATTTTCAGGACTCACGGGCCTGATCACTTCGACTCTGACCCGCGAAGATGGAACCACGTCGTCGCGACAGATGCAGGTTGCTGTGAAGTTGACGTTCTAGATAACACAGCTGCCGTTGAGGGCCGTCTGGGAGCCACCAGACGGCCCTTTTTCATTTGCATTCTGAAGGGCTGCCGCGACGAGTCGTGGCCGAAACGCTTGCCCATGCCGGTTTACGGCGCCGGCTTCGACGGGGTCCTTCGACTCCGTTCCGCTGCGCCTCACTGTGCTCAGAATGACAGGTGTTCTATATATTGAGACGCCAATCGACTCCTGCTCGCCGTCTCACTTTCCGAACAGCGGGTAGTGGCTGGCGGCCCCCATGAAGAACAGCATGGGCAGACTCAGAAACGCGTTCGCGCGTGAAGCCAGGAATCCCATGCGGGCCAGCCGCTTCGCTTGCTCGGGGATGGGCGTTCCGTTCTGCGCGTTATCTTTCGTCCAGCCGATTAGCTTCTTCTGAATGCGCCAGATCACGCCCCAGACGTTCAGCATCATCACCCAGCCGAGCCCGCCGCCGATGCCGATGCACAGCAGTCGATTGCTTTGCCAGCCCTGGTCGTTCATGTCGAGGAAGAGCCACGACGCCACGATCACGACGATGGTGTAGATCACCGCGATCACAGGGCCCTTGTCGAGCACGCCTTTGCCGGGAATCAGGACGGCGTAGAGAATGCCCCACACCACGGTCCAGATCACCAAGAAGCTCAACATGACATGAGCGGAGGAGCCGCCGCCGTTCTTGGCATCGACATCAACGATGCCCATTCCCCAGTAGGCGCCGCCCGCTAGCACGGTCAGCACGGCGGCCATACGGAACCACCAGAGCGCGCGCGGCATCAACGCAGGCACGACTTTACCTTTGGTTGCGGCGTCGAGTTCCTTTTGGAAGGGAACGTTCACCAGGTTGAAGAAGTAAAGCAGGCCGATCCAGGTGATTCCTGCCAGGAAGTGGATCCAGCGCGTGATCATCAGGAAGTTGGTGTTGAAGTCTGACGGCACGTGTACGTTGGGACTGAACAGTGCGAGTGAGTGCATCCAAATTCCTCCCGATTGGTAGGCGGATTGTACATTAGGCAGGATGCCGAGGCGCAGTGCGAGGTGGCAGAATTTTGGCCATCGCTTCTCCGCAAAACGTCAACCCTGCGATCCACGACCGTGCCCACGTTCGAGCGCCCTTGCGATAACGTGGGATTTCATATCTCCCACGGAACGCGAGTCGCGAACGTCGGCGGTGGGCCCAGAATAGCGCCCACAGAACGGGCGCGAAACCTGGGGCACCCATCCAGCAAGGTGCGTTACACGTCTAACTCAGCCTTTATCGTTCCGTCTTCCAGATCGCTCTCCATCCGAAAGCCGAGTTTCTGGCAGATCGCACGCATCTCGCGATTCTCAGTGAGGATGGTCGAGACCACGCGCTTGAGTTTTTCGTCGCGCGCCACGGACACGAGTCGCCGGTACAACTCTGTGCCCATGCCTTGGCCCTGGTAGCGGTCGTCGACCAAGACAGCGAGTTCGGCTTCGTTGTGGCCACCGCGCAGCTTGCTCAAGCGCCCGATCGCGACCACCTCCGGATGCCCGTCTTCGTTCTTACGCTCGATGACTAGCACCATCTCGCGGTCGTAGTCGATGAAGCAGATGCGCGTGAGCCGTTCATGGGCCGTGCGCTGGCTGAGTTTCAGCGGCTGGAAGTAACGCAGGTACACGGTGCGCTCCGACAATGCCTGGTGCAGCCGAATCAGCAGCGGTTCGTCCTCGGGACGAATGGGGCGGATCGTTACGGCGTCTCCGTTCTTCATCTTCCAGGCCTCTACGTACTGCACCGGATAAGGGCGAATCGCCGGGCGCGGCAACTTCTCGTCGGGAACGTCGGGTCCGTGGAGCACCACACGCGCGTCGAGGGCGACCAGTCCGTCGGGCGATGCGAGCAAGGGATTGATGTCGATCTCACGAATTCGCGGCTGTTCTACTACCAGATGACTGAAGCGAACGAGAAACTCTTCCAACGCGCCCAGGTCGACTGCTTTGCGTCCGCGAACACCTTCCAAGGCCGTGAAGACCCGTGTCTGCTCCATCATGCGGCGCGCGAGCGTCGTGTTCAGGGGGGGCAGCGCAAGGGAGCGGTCCTTGAAGACTTCCACCAATTGGCCACCAGTGCCGAACAAAAGCACGGGACCGAATTGCGGGTCGATGCTGCTGCCGACGATCAACTCGTAGCCGTCGAGCCTGATCATCGGCTGCACGGTCACTCCGAGAAAGTGCTCCGCGCCGGCTTTTTCGCCGACGGCCGAGGCGATGACGCGGAATGCAATGCGCACCGCGGCTTCGTCGCGCAGATTGAGTTGCACGCCGCCCACGTCCGTCTTGTGCGTGATGGTTTCCGACAGTAGTTTGAGAACGACCGGATAGCCGGTAGCTGCTGCTTGCGTCGCCGCCTCGTCTTCCGTCTTCGCGATGGTCGTTGGAACAGTTGGCAGGCCGTACGCGGCGAGCAGTTGCTTCGATTCGACTTCCGTCAGCAGCGTGCGGCCGCTGCGCAGTGCGTGGTCAATGATCTGGCGCACCTGCGAACGGGCCGGGCCTTCGCCATTTTCTCCCCGAAGCACCGGTGTTTCGTACAAGCCGCGCAGGGCGTAGCTGTAGCGCCACATGTAACAGAACACGCGGGCGGCGGTGTCGGGGAATTGAAACGTTGGGATGCCGGCCTGGTTCAGGATGTCGGTGCCCGCCGCTACATCTCCTCCGCCCATCCAACTCGCCAGCACGGGCTTGCCGGTCGAATGCGCGTAGGGTTTCAGATGCTCCGCGGTGGCGGTCGGTCCGGCCATGCCCTGCGGACAGGTGATGGCGAGCAGGCCGTCGATGTTCGGGTCATGCGCCGCAATCTCGATGACCTTGGCGTAGCGTTCGGGGAGCGCATCGCCGAGGACGTCGATAGGATTGTTACGGCTCCAATGCGGCGGCAGGAGTTTATTCAAGGCGTCCATCGACTCCGCCGAGAGCAGCGCCAGTTGCCCGCCGTTCGAGAGCAAGCCGTCGGCAGCGAGAACGCCCGGACCTCCGGCGTTGGTCACAATGGCCAGGCGGGGACCCTTCGGGCGTGGTTGCTTGGCGAGCACTTCGGCCATGTAGAAGAGATCGGCGATGGTCTGCACGCGCAGTGCGCCACATCGGCGAAAAGCCGCGTCGAGTACCTCATCGCTGCCCGTAAGCGACCCCGTATGCGAAGCCGCCGCCTTCGCAGCCGCCTCCGTGCGTCCCGCCTTGATCACGATGACGGGCTTGGTCAGCGAGACTTCGCGGGCTGCCGAGAGGAAGGAGCGTGCGTCGCCCACCGACTCCATGTACATGATGATGCTCTGCGTCCGCGGATCATTGCCGAGGTAATCGATCAGGTCGCCCCAGTCCACGTCGAGCATCGAGCCCACCGACACAAACGAACTGAATCCGACCATCTCCTTTTGCGCCCAGTCTAGAATCGCCGTACACAGCGCGCCGCTCTGGCTGATAAACCCCACGTTGCCCGGGCGAGCAATGGTCGAGGCAAAGGTCGCGTTCAAGCCGCTGATCGGGTTCATCACGCCCAGGCAATTTGGCCCGATCAGGCGCAGCCCGGTTCCCTGAATGCGCTCGAGAATCTGGCGCTCGAGTTCCTTGCCCTTTTCGCCGTGCTCCTTGAAGCCGGCAGAGATCACGATCGCCCCGCGCACACCAGCAGTCACACAGTCGCCAATAATCCCAGGCACGGTGGTCGCAGGAGTGACAACGACGGCGAGGTCGACGGGTTCCGGCAGATCCGCGATGCCTTTGTACGCCTTGATGCCTAGCACGCTGCTGCGCTTGTCGCTGACCGGGTACACGGTCCCGCCAAACGGGCTGCTGACCAGGCTCCAGAGCACGGCCCGGCCCACGCTACCCGGTCGGTCGGTCGCGCCAATCACCGCGACGCTGTGCGGCGCAAAAATCGCGTCCAGAGGGTGAGGTTCAGAGCGTAGAACGTCGTGCGCGCGATCCTGCGTGGGCAAGGTCTTCGCCGCCTTGCCCACCTTATTCGTCTTGCCGGATGGAGTTCGAATCATGTCTCGGAAGTGTACCGCTTGCCCCCACTTACGTCTGTGATCCAAGCACGTTGGCCTGCGGTAACGAGTTACTCAACAAAACAACCCGGCTCACTCGGAAGTTCATTTTCCTCTTGCTTATAGATGCGGCTCGGCTAGAATCTCCCGGACCCCGGCATACAACTCCAAGTAACCGCACGTCGCAGGAGTGTGTGACCCGGCTGGTACAAACCTGGACTAAGTTCCACTAAGGAGAATTCAGGAATGAAGAAGCTGCTCACGCTGCTGTTCGCGGTTGCCATCGCTTTCTCGCTCACCACTTCCACGTTCGCCCAAGACACCATGAAGAAGGACGACACCAAGAAGGAAGAGAAGAAAGAGAAGAAGGCCAAGAAAGAGAAGAAGGAAAAGAAGGACGACAAGATGAAAGACGACAAAATGAAGGACGACAAGAAATAACTCGTCCCGTCCAGTCTTTTAACCAAGCCCCTGCCTTGCGCCGGGGCTTGGTTTTTGCAGAAAAACAGGCCCTGCAAGCCCGAAAGACGCAAGCCTTTGCCGCTTGGGTGTTCGATTCCCTACAAAAAATTGACAATCAGGTCCATTAAAACCGTAGTAAAATCCGGCCTAAGTAAAGACCTGCCACGTCGCAGGTGTGGGGAAAGCGTACGCGATCCATGTCCTTGATCGCGGCGTCTCAACAAGGAGGGTGCATGGAATCCCGGGCCCCCGAAAGTATGTCTTCTGCTGTCTCATCATCCACCAGCACCAAGTCTTGCGCCCTTGAAGGTCGCAATTTCTGGGTTCTGACTGCGTACGGAATTTCAGGACTGGCGCTGTTCGGCGTCCTCGCCTATTACTTCAGCGACTTCGTTTCTCACTAGAGCCGCGCTCGCGTAGCGGCTGTGGAGAACGTACGCGCGAGCGTCCGCAGTAGTGTCTTTGCGCGACACCGCAGCCCGCAATCCTCAGCCCTCGCCGTGCTACAATGACCCGCGTTTCACCCATTGCTTTCGGGCTGTAGTCTGATCGAAAGCTCCCCGCACTTCATAACGGATAGATTCGCTTTGGCTCAGGGACCCACAAAGACCGCCAGTGTGACCTACGCCGACGCCGGCGTGAATATTGATCGCGCGAACCGCACCAAGCAGCGCATCAAGTATCTCGCTCACAAGACCTTCACCAAGGGCGTGCTCAGCGAGATCGGCGGTTTCGGCGGCCTGTTTTCCATCGCCAAAACCTACCTTGACCCGGTGCTGGTCTCGAGCGTCGACGGCGTGGGCACCAAGCTGAAGGTCGCTTTCGAGATGAACGTCCACCACACGGTCGGCGCCGATCTGGTGAATCACTGCGTCAACGACATCATTGTGCAGGGCGCGGCCCCCCTCTTCTTTATGGACTACCTGGCCACCGGAACGCTGGAACCTACGGTCGCGGAGAAGGTAGTTGAGGGCATCGCGGAAGCCTGCAAACACAATGGCTGCGCGCTGATCGGCGGTGAGACCGCCGAAATGCCGGGCTTCTATCCGTCCGGGGAGTACGATCTCGCCGGTTTCATTCTCGGCGTGGTCGAGAAAGAAAAGATCATCACTGGCAAGACGGTCGAGGTCGGAGATATCGTGCTGGGCCTCCCTTCAAACGGACTGCATACCAATGGATATGCGCTGGCCCGCAAGCTGCTGTTCGAAGTGGCGAAGTATTCTCCGGAAACCTACGTCAACGAGATCAAGAACAAAGTCGGCAACGAACTGATGCGCTCCCACAAGAGTTACTGGCCGTCGCTAAAGAAGATGATCGACGCCGACGTGATTTCCGCGATGGCCCACATTACGGGCGGCGGGATTACGGAAAACCTTCCACGCGTGTTGCCGCGGGGTATGGCAGCCGTGATCGAATTGGGCAGCTGGCCGAAGCTACCGATCTTTGAGCATCTGCAGGTGCTGGGCAACGTCCCGCAAGACGAAATGCTGCGGACCTTTAATATGGGCTTGGGTATGCTGCTGGTTGTGAATCCCAAAAAATTCAAGAAAGCCCAAACCCTGCTCGAGCGCGCCGGGGAGAAGTTCTTCCACGTGGGCCGGATCGTGAAGGGCGAGCGCAAGGTGATGTACTCGTAAGCTGCGTGAAGATTATGTGGGGCGGGCACTCTTGCCCGCCAACCCCGGTGCACAGCTACTTCGATCCACGAAACCCGATCTCCCAGAAGTGAAAATTTCAGGTGGCTGCCCCGTTCAAGCTCCGCATGGGCGGGGCTTTGGCTCCGTACATCCGTGGTGCATTTTCCCCACCTGATGAATAATGAATGGGACTCATGCACAACCTAGGCATCCTGCTCTCCGGTCGCGGCTCGAACTTCGAAGCCATCGCCAAAAATGTCGCCAACGGCACGATCCCCAGCACACGCATCGCGGTGGTGATCTCGAATAAACCGGACGCCGGCGGCCTCGAAACTGCGCGCCAGCTAGGCCTGACGGCGCTGGCCATTCCCTCAAAAGGCGTGCCCCGTGAAGAGCACGACCGCGCCGTCGTGGCGGCGCTCCGGGAGCACAAAGTCGACCTCATCTGCCTCGCCGGATACATGCGCCTGCTCTCGCCCTGGTTCGTGCAGCAATTTCGGCAACGTATCCTGAACATTCATCCCAGCCTTTTGCCAGCGTTTCCGGGCCTCGAAGCCCAGGAGCAAGCCTTCGCCTATGGAGTAAAGGTTTCGGGCTGCACAGTTCATTTCGTCGACGAAGAACTCGACCACGGCGCCATCATCGTGCAGAAGGCAGTGCTCGTGCGCGAGGACGATGACGAACATACGCTGGCCGCGCGGATCCTCGAGCAGGAACACGTTGCGTATTCCGAAGCGATACGGATCGTGCTGGAAGGGAAATATGTAGTTGCGGGACGGAGGCTGGTGAGAGGGGAATCGCGGAAGTAGATGTTGTCGATCTGCCTAGGAAGAAATTTGAAAGTAGGACCAGTTGGTTCTTGAGTCGCGCCAGCGACTTCAGAAGCAAGCCCCGGACGTAAATCCGGGGAATACGGGTGCCTTCCGGCGAGTCCCTTCAGGGACGACACCTACCCGAGAGCTTCCTTCTTTTCGACTTGAACACCAGATTTCTTCAGCAGCGGCAAGAACTCGTCATCGAACGTCCGCGCCCGATGATGCTCCTCCTGTCGCTGCACGTACGTTTTCACAATGCGCAGCATCGATGGGCTTACGCTGAATGCGCCGTATCCCTTTTGCCATTCGAAGATAACGTTCTGTTCTCCGAGCCATCGCGACGAATTGGCTTTGAGTTTCTGCACGGCCTCGGCTAAGCGCATCGTTGGAGGCAACCCAATTAGGATGTGGAGATGGTTGGGAGTGCCTCCGACTGCAATGGAGTCCAGTCCAACCTTGCGATTGACGCCCCCAACGTAAGCAATGAGTCGGGGTAAAAGTTCCGCTGGGATTAGATTTCTTCGATCTTTTGTGCTGAAGACGATGTGAGTGAATTGCAGAGCGTAGGTGTGAGACACAATTTAGCAATAGCAAGGGTGGGTTTACGCCGTCTGTGCAATTGGTCACAGCACGGAGTGTCGTCGCCTGAAGGCGACTCTGCTCGTCGCGCAAATCACAATCCGCACTTACGTGCGGGGCTAGCTTCTGGCGTCGCTTTTGCGACTCCTTTGGTCTATTTTGTTTCCACGAGCATCACCTGCTTTATCTTTTTGCCCACCCGGACAATCAGGGGCTCCTTAGGGCAGACTAGAATTACGACCCTATCGACCAATTGTCCGCCGATATAAACTGCTCTCTCTTTGACCCTGCGCCCGGCTTCCGTCCGGGACGACGAGAGGCCACTCTCAGCAAGCAGCCTATCCAAACCTACGAGCCTGAGTTCATCAGCTGCACACGTGGAGCTCTGAAGCTTATGCAAGGGGAAGTACGAACTCTCATCGGACAGATCCCTAGTTGTCTTCAGCTGAATTCTTTCAATCTCAACCGAGACGGACTCCGCGGCGCTAGGGACTTCATCCTTCTGAAATTGCTTTGCCCAATCGTCCGCGGCCTGAGTAGCCGCGTCGGCCGAATGAAAGTCGGCCACGATCGTGCGCGCCAGCTCTTTTTTCAACGTCATCGGGTGCGCTGCGCCCGACGCCACATCCTGCTTCATTTTCGCGATTTCTGAAGACGTGACGTCGGTCAGCAGTTCGTAATAGCGCCACATCATCTCATCCGACACCGACATGATCTTGCCGTACATCTCCAGCGGCGGTTCGTGGATGCCGATCGCGTTGCCCAGCGACTTCGACATCTTGTTCACGCCGTCGAGGCCCTCGAGAATCGGTGTAGTCAGTACGACCTGCGACTCCTGCCCGTACGCACGCTGCAATTCGCGGCCAACCAGCAGATTGAATTTCTGATCCGTGCCGCCTAACTCCACGTCGGCCTCGAGCGCTACCGAGTCGTATCCTTGCGCCAGCGGATAGAGCAGTTCGTGCATGGCGATTGGCTTTTCTTCGTGAAATCGTTTGTGGAAGTCCTCGCGCTCCAGCATCTGCGAGACGGTGTACTTCGCAGTCAAGCGAATGAAATCCTCGGCCGAGAATTTCGAGAACCAGCGGCTGTTGAAGTCCACGACCGTCTTGACGGGATCGAGAATCTTGAACACCTGCGCCTTGTAGGTTTCGGCGTTCTGCTCGATCTGTTCGCGGGTCAGTGGCGGCCGCGTGGCCGAGCGTCCGGTGGGATCGCCGATCATGCCAGTGAAATCGCCGATCAGGAACAGGACCGTGTGTCCGAGGTCCTGAAAATGCTTGAGCTTGCGCAGGACGACGGTGTGGCCGAGATGCAGATCGGGCGCAGTAGGGTCCATGCCGAGCTTGACGCGTAGCGGCCTGCCGGTGGTGCGGGATTTCTCAAGTTTGGCGCGCAATTCAGTCTCGCGGATGATTTCCGCTGCGCCTTTTCGGATGTAGGCGAGTTGCTCGTCGACCGGGGCGAAGTTGGGCATGCGGATTGATTATAGCCAGAGGAGAGTTGGCGGCCGGCGATTTGGCTTCGTTCAAGATGTCAAATTGAGGGCCGATGGCACCTGATACGATTTCTGCGATGAACCCCGTGGCACTCTACTTCGCGTCAGGCGAGTCGTTCTACTCGGGGGTCGCGCTGCTCGTGCTGACAGTCGCAGCGTCCCCCTTCCTGCAGAGGCAGTGGTTGCCCCGTATGAGAAACGGAATTGCATGGCTGTCACTGGCCATGATTGTGATGGCATGTCCGCCCTTTGCATGGGTGATCGATGTGATTTTTCTTGGATGTTTCGCGTTGTGGCTCATCACAGAGAACCGTCGGAAGACAGATTCAAGTTGGACCAGGTTGCAGGTTTGTTCAACCATAATTCTGCTGGCGTTGGTGGTAATTCTCACGGCGATGGAGTTACCTCACCGCACAATACCGGCGATTGTGGGAGACCGCAGCGACCGCTGGGTCGTCATCGGAGATTCAATCTCATCGGGGATCGATCCTCTTGCCCAAACGTGGCCGCTTGTCCTTCAGCAGATCAGTGGAACATCCGTAAGGAATTTGGCGAGGCCTGGCGCGTTGACGAGCGAAGCGCTGACGATGGCAAAACAGTTGACCCAGGAGGATAAAGTTGTCGTCATTGAAATCGGCGGAAATGACCTGTTAATGGGAGTGCCTTCTGCCGATTTTGAACGAGCCCTGGAATCACTTCTATCGGCGGTGTCCCTGCCACCGCGCACGCTGGTGATGTTCGAACTGCCGCTGTTGCCACACAAGATTGCCTATGGCCAGATTCAGCGCCGCCTGGCCTACAAATACAATGTCGCTCTGATCCCCAAGCGTTACTTCGCTGAAGTACTCGGAGACGCCAACGCGACCTCCGATGGGCTTCACCTCTCGACGGCCGGTGCCCGCCGCATGGCGGCATTAGTGGCACAAGTCGTCGTGCCGGTATTAAAACCGCAGACTGCTATGTCTCGGTAGCCGATTTCTGTTACCCTCTGCCCCGAAAATGCGCGCCGCCGCCATCCTCGGGCTTGGATCGTCGATGCGCGATCTGCGCCCTTTCCAGTGCGATTCGCAGGTCGAATGGGAGGTCGGCCAGCCTACACGAAGCGAGGGGCTCGACGCGATCCTGGTATTCGGCGGGGACGGCACGGCGCATCGCCATCTCGCGGCGCTCGTCAAGCTCCGGCTGCCGGTGCTGGTCGTCCCTGCAGGTAGTGGGAATGACTTTGCTCGGGCGCTCGGACTCTTGTCGGTGAGCGATTCGGTGGGCGCATGGCGGAAGTTTGTGGGCGGTGCGGGAAACGTGCGCGTTGTGGATCTCGGAGTCATCACGCCCCTTGCGGTGACAGCTTCGTATCAGGGCACGCCTTCAGCCGTGCCGCTAGAGATCCCCCAGGGATCGCGGCTTCAGCCGCTGTCTTCTCCCGGCAACGACTCTCGGCCCGACACGCGATACAACAGCCCGGGTCCATCGGAAAACAGCAGATCCATTTATTTCTCCTGCGTCGCCGGCGTTGGCCTCGATGGCGAGATCGCGCGGCGCGCTAACTCTCTGCCGCGCTGGTTGCGTGCACATGGAGGCTACGCCCTCTGTCTGCCCGCAGCTCTGGCTCGCTTCCGGCCGTTCGACTTGAAGCTGAGTGTCTCGCAAGGCGAGCCCTCCGAGTTTTGTCTCCGCACGCAACAGCCGGTCGTAGCCGCCGTCTTCGCGAATACTCCTGTTTATGGCGGGGGCATGAAGATTGCTCCCAAAGCGCTAATG
The DNA here is from genome assembly GCA_035652655.1 of Terriglobales bacterium. Lineage (GTDB taxonomy): Bacteria > Acidobacteriota > Terriglobia > Terriglobales > Acidobacteriaceae > Gp1-AA133. The sequence continues at coordinate 21,338 of DASRDJ010000263.1, read as the reverse complement.
GACGATGGCTTACTGGACGTCTGCGTGATTCGCGACATGTCAAAGCTCAAACTGCTGTCGGTCTTCCCGTCCGTGTACCTGGGAAAGCATCTTGGAATCCAAGAGGTCGACTATTTCCCCGCCGCGCAGGTTCGCGTGGAAACCGACCGTCCGCTGGATGTTTATGCTGACGGAGAATACGTCTGCCGAACGCCGGTCGAGGTTGGGGTAATGAAGAATGCGTTGCATGTGGTGATTCCAGACTAACCACCTCGCACCGGTCCCCACGAAAAGCCCCCCTCAAGAAATTCTTCGCGAGATATTTCTTCCCAACGGAATAATTCAGCCTTGCTCCAGTTCTATCGGGTGAAAGGAGCAAACAATGAGCAAGATAATTGCGTGGCTGATGAAATCCTCCGACCGACGGTCCAAAATCCATCTTGATCCTGAGACTTATGGCGGGAGGCGTGTTTTTCTGGGAAGGACTTTTGAAGTTCGTGTATGCGAATCAGGGAGTGGGACGATTCACAAAACTCGGGATGCCGTTTCCACATTTCACGGCCACCTTCGTCGGAGGCCTTGAGATCGGGGGCGGCCTGCTCTGGCTTGCAGGCTTGACCACGCGGCTGATTGCGATCCCGTTTGTGGCCGAGATGATCGTCGCGATTCTGTCGACGAAAATTTCGATGTATCTAGGGACGTCGCCATTGCCTTTGCCCCCGGCGCTTCCCCAAGTGGGGTTCTGGGCGGCGTTGCACGAAGTCCGATCCGAGTATGCGCAGATGCTGACCGCCTTGTTTCTGATGTTGAACGGGCCGGGCGCGTGGTCGCGGGATGCGGTGCTGCGCAAGCGGAGAAAGTGGGCCGTCGCCCAACTCGTGGCGATGCCGATCGTGCTGGATTTGCCGGCCCCGGCGAGTCGCTGAAAATGCTGATCGTGCCCCACGTTTCGTCTTTTGAAACGTGGGATTTCACAGTCGCGTCAACCGAAGGCCTGGGTTTTCTGCGGCGGACTACCTGCTCATTACTTCCTGCCGGCAGAAGTCATCCTTGCCCGGCTCTGCACTCTTCAGTCTAGCCTTTGTCTCATTCCGGTAGCGCGCGGGCGGGTTGCCGAAGTTTCGCTTGAAAGCTCGGTTGAAGGACTGTTCTGAGTCGTACCCCACTTTGGAAGCGATCTGGGCCACGCTATCGCTGGTTGAGCTAAGCATCTGTGCGCCGAGTTGCATCCGCCAGCGCGTGAGGTAAGCGACCGGCGGTTCTCCGAGGCACTGCCGAAAGCGTGCCGCCAACACCGGCCGTGAGATCCCCGCCTCACGGGCGAGGGTCGCGATCGTCCACGGTGCTGCCGGCTGCCGATGGATCAGTGCCAGCACCTTTCCGACCTCTGCATCGCGCGCTCCTGCCAGCCACCCTGTCTGTCCCGCGGGCAGAAGACTCATGTAGCGTCGCAAGGTTTCTATAAACAAAGCCTCGCTAAGTTTTGCCAGGACCGCTTGACCACCGGCATCATTGGCATTCGTGTCAGCGAAAGAATATCGAATGGAATTCTCGAGCCACTGTCCCGACTGTTCCTGGCGAATGTTCACCTTGAACATCGATGGCAATCTCGCGAGGAACACTTGACTGAGGCTCGGTTCGCAGAGCATGTATCCGCACACAAACCGGGCAATCTCTCCTCCGCCGCCCATGCGAGACAGTTTCAGTCCCTGAGAAAAGATCCGTTGCAGTTCGCCCTCACCGTCCAACGCGTCAGGGCAAGGGTCGCTCTCGAAGGTGTGTGAATCGCCGTGCGGGAAAATGACAACGTCTCCTGGAACGATGGCGAGGCGCTCATCTAAAAGCTGGGCGTAGGCATGGCCCTCGGTGAGCATATGGAAAACGATAACGTGGCCGCCGGAACGATTGATGTAAGGCGCCAACTTACACGAAGCAGGGGACCGAAAGCTCCACGGCGCTGAGAACTCCGCGTTGAAGAAAAACGCGCTGTCCAGCTTTACGGTCTTCAATACCTCTGAAAGAGCATCCATATCCAAATAAAGCGGAAGAAGAGGCCGGTTGAGTCGAGACTCCCGGCAGAACTACGCGCAGTTATTGATGCGTGGTTAAGGAATCAAGACTCACAATCAAATTCGAAGCACCGGCTGGCGAATCAAAAAGACGGGAATGAGGCAGTAGTTCTATCCCTGGTCTCAAGGAGGAAACCATGGTTGAAGATGGTCGTCTTAAGTACTTGCGCGTGGCGCTGGCTGCAGTCGGTGTGATCTTTATTGTGGGGATCTACAGCCTGGTCATGATTTGGCCGTCGGGCTGGTCGTGGCACTCGGGAGAGTCGCACCACTTGCCACACTACCTGCAGATGATCCTGGGGGTCTATGCGACATTGGGTGTTTTCCTGTTGATCGCGAGCCGCAATCCCCTGCAACACCTGAGTCTAATCTGGTTCACGGTGTGGTCGAGCGTTGTGCATGCCGTAATTATGGCGGTACAGGCTTTGGCCAACCCCGACCAAGTGGGACATCTTTTGGGTGACGTCCCGGCGCTCCTGGTGGTAGCGGCTGGGCTCGCGCTTCTCACGCCTCGAGCGGCGGCAGCAGAATCCGCGGTGAGGAGTATGGGCAAGACTGCTGCGGTAACTGTTCGATGAGACGCAGCAGTTAGACGGACCGCGAGGGCCTGCTTTCATCTTCGGAATCCGGAAGGATAACGCCGGGCCCTCAAATCCGTTTGCGCCTGCGGTTCATTGTGCGGTCCGGCGGCTCGGAAATGCGTTCGTCAATGGCATTGATTTCCTTCCGTCGATTCAGGCTCGTCTTTCGCTCCTCTTGCGTTCTCGCCTGCACTGCTTCCATCAACCCGCGCGTGACCGGCACCGGAATCCCGTGCCGCTCGCCCCCGCGCACGACCGGTCCGCCGATTGCCTCGAGTTCGGGCGGATTGCCGCGATCCACGTCTTTCTGCATGGAACTGCGCATCTCTTTCGGCACGATGGAGAATGCCGCCAGCACCTTGTCGACATTGATCTGCGCCCCCTCGGCCATCCCCACCGCGCAGAATTCGCGCACACAATTCTCGAGTTGCTGACGCCAGTGCGCGTCGTTGAGAACTCCGCCAATCGGCACTCCCGCTGCCGACGTCGCCAGCGCGAACGGCCCCAGGAAGACGAGCTTGATCCATAGCAGGGTCGCCTCGTCGTCGACGAAGCGGCAGGACCAGTGCAGCGTATCGAGTTTTTCGGCCACGCCACCTAGCAGTTCCCGCCCGCTGCTGGCGACGTTCAGCATCAGAAAGGGCGACGGATGCACCATACGCCCGGGCGCAATCCGCTCCATCTCTCCGGCAATGGTGGCGGCGATCACGCGATCGTCGCCGAAGCGTTCGCGCAAACGCGCTACGTGGTCGATCCCGTTCTGCAGTGGCACAACGGCGCCGATCTGCGCCGCCCCGGGAACCGAGCTCAGCGCCGACTCAAGTTGGGTAGCCTTCACCGCGATCCACAACACGTCGGTCGAAGGCACGAGCGCTAATTTCTCCACCGGTGCGCTGAAGTTGCCTACCAGCGGGCTTTCGAGTTGCAGTTCACCTGGAAACTGCGCGAGGCCACTCGCGCGCACGACCATCGTGACCGCTTCGCCCACTTTGGCGAGCGAGGCGCCCAGAACTCCGCCGACTCCGCCGGAACCAAGAATTGCATGACGCATCCTGCCATTATGCACTGAGGCGCGTTGCATGTGCGGCTCTGCCCGCAGTGCTAAACTAGCCCAGCCGTGGGTGGGAAATCGGTGGCGATAAAGCTATGACTGAAGAGAAACGTTCGCGGGCATTTCTGTGGATCGTGATTGGCGGGGGCGCGTTTTTCCTGTTTGTGCTGGCGGTGTTCGCCCTTGTCTACGTGACCTTGCACGCCGGCAAGGATAGCTCGCTGGCCTTTGGCGACAAGATCGCGGTCGTCGATCTGGAAGGCGTCATCTTGAGCCCCAATCCAGTTGTGCAGCAACTCAAGAAGTTTGCCGACGACGATTCCATCAAGGCGATCATCCTGCACGTGAATTCGCCCGGCGGCGGCGTGGCCGCTTCGGAAGAGATCTACCGCGAGGTCAAGCGCATTCGCGACGAGAAGAAGAAACACATTGTCGCGTCGATCGAGACTGTGGGCGCGAGCGGCGCGTATTACGTCTCCTCCGCGACCAACAAGATCTATGCCGATAACGGCAGCATCGTGGGCTCCATCGGCGTGATCGCACAGTGGGTGAACTACGCCGAGCTGCTGCAGTGGGCGAAGCTCAAAGACATCACCATGAAAGCCGGCGAGTTCAAAGACACAGGCTCGCCCACGCGCGACATGACCCCTGCCGAGCGCGAATACCTGCAGGGCATGATCGATAACATGCACGGGCAGTTCATCCAGGCCGTGGCCGACGGCCGCAAAATGAAGTTCGAGGACGTGAAGTCGATCGCCAACGGCAAGGTCTGGACCGGACAGCAAGCGCTGCCCATGAAGCTGGTCGACCAGCTTGCCGACTTTCAGTCCGCCGTCGACGACACGGCCAAAGCGGTCGGTATCCACGGCGAACCAGTTCTGGTGCGTCCCGAAAAAGACCGTAAGACCCTGAGCGATCTGCTCTTTGGCGATGTCTCCGAGTGGATCCCGACCCGGGAAAAGCTGATGGATCAGCATGTTGGGTTCTATTACATGTGGAAGTGAGAGGCGGGGGCTCAGGCTCTAGGCTTTGGGCTCTAGGCCTTGGGGCTTTGGGCTATGAACAAGACGGGCGATTCTTGGCGTTTGCCTAGACCCGAAAGCCCAGCTCCCATAGCCCAAAATTCCGCGCCTTTACAACAACTTGCGCGAAGTCTCTGAATCTGAGAGAGTTATGTAGGCCCCGGCAGAGGGCCAAGCCGCTTGGCCGGGCGGCGCCACGCAAAATTCATTACGGAGCCTAGAGGCGTATGACAAAAGCGGATCTGATTGACGAGGTCTCGCGTCTGGCGGAGCTTACGCGGAAAGACAGCGAAGTCATTGTAGAGACGATCTTTGACAGCATCGTGCGCTCGCTGCGCGTGGGCGACAAGATCGAGATCCGGGGCTTCGGCAGCTTTCGCACGCGGCAGCGCAAACCGCGCGTGGGACGCAATCCGAAGACCGGCGACCGGGTCGAAGTTCCCGCGAAAAAGATTCCTTTCTTCAAGCCCAGCAAGGAGTTGAAGGATTTGGTCAATCACGGAGAAGGCGCGCCGGCAGCCGCCGCCGCTCCTCCAGCACCACCCGCTCCCGCGCAGTAGCTTCGGCGAAAGTCTTCCGGGCGCGCCTTGTGCGCGCCCTTCTCTTTGCCAGCACTCTTCATATTGGTGAATCATGGGTAAGGCCTATTTCAGTCCAGAACTGTTTTTGTTTCTGCAACAGATCAAGCGCAACAACCGCCGTACGTGGTTTTTGAAGAATCGTGAGCGCTATGAAGAAGTTGCAAGGCAGTCCGGCCTACGCTTCGTCCTCGACTTCAGCTTCCGCATGAAAGAAATCAGCCCGTGGATCGTGGTCAATCCCAAGCCGATGGGCGGATCACTACAGCGCGTGTACCGCGATCTGCGCTTCTCGGCTGACCGGCGTCCATATAAAACTTGGGTGGGCATGACGTTTCCGCATGCCGGGCGCGACGAAGATGTGCGCGCCGTAGGCTACTACCTGCAACTCGAACCCGGGGAAAGCGCATTGTACGGCGGCACATGGCAGCCCGATCGTCGATCGCTCGCGAAGATTCGCGACGCCATCGCATGGAAAGCCGACGAATGGAAGAAGGCAAAACGCGGCTGGGCGCTGGAAGGTGCGAGCCTGACGCGCGCGCCGCGCGGCTATGCGGAAAATCATCCGCTGATCGAAGACCTGAAACGTCAGGACTTCGTCGTGAGCGTGCGCTTCTCGAATGCGCAAGTGTGTAGTCCGCGGTTTCTGCAGGCAGTCACGGCCGCAGCAAAGAAGATGGCGCCGCTCATGAGCTTTCTGGCGAAGGCGCAAGGGCAACAGTTCTGAAGGCCGACCGTGGTCCTCGGGCAGGGTCGGCGGCTGACTGCCGAGATTATGTTGACTGATCCTGACCGGGAATCTTTTGCGGGTCACTTTTGAAGACTTGGACAGGCAACCTTTTTAGTCGCATTAACTATAAGATAATTTCTTGCATACGAACCTTCAGGTACACAGTTGGAGGCTGAGATGACCTCAGGCATCACCACGCCGTCTGGTTGCGCTCTAGGGGCTCAGGAGCGCGATTAACATGCCTTCTGTGCGATGGTCGCGGGACGTTTTGGATGCGGAAAGAGCCTGTGACGAGTTTTCAATAACTTAGCTCTTGGGAAAGATCGGGGTGTCAGGTGTCATGCACCTATTTTCGTTCTGCTCGGTTTCCAGCGCGCCTGCCTCGCTCGATTGACCTTCTACCGCTGCTTACCGAGCAACTAAACCTAAGGGCCGATAAGGCCGACACCGGAACTAGTGACCTACGACCCGCCTTTCACTTCAGAAACAGATCCGCGGTTTTCAGGGCCAGATCGATTGCGCTCAGGTCCGCTCGATTGCACAGCACGATTACTGTGAGGTGGTCTTTCGGGAAGCGCTGGATGGATGTGCGGAAGCCGATGGTCTCGCCGTAGTGCCACATGCGCTCGCGGCCATGGTAGGGTTCGAGAAACCATCCGAAGCCGTAGTTCACGGAGTGGCCGTTTTCCTCCGCGGGTCCTCCGCTTGGCTGGACGGGCGTAAGGGCTGGCTGCATTTCTGCTTCGCTGAGCAGAGTGTGTTCGGCGAGAGCTTTGTCCCAGCGCGACAGATCAGTCAGCGAAGTGTAGACGCCCCCGTCACCGAGAGTCGCGGACGTCGAACTCTGATCGGTTTCGCGAAACTTCGATCCGTCGGGGGTATGCCCGTAGGCGCGGTGCGGAATTTCATTCGTGCCCTTCTCATAGGCGAGCGTGCTCTGCATCTTCAAGGGAGAGAAGATGCGTTCATCCAGGAAGTCGCCAAACCTTTCCCCCGATACCTTTTCTACAACCATGGCGAGCACACAGTATCCTGAGTTGCTGTATTGCCACTTGCTGCCTGGGGGAAACTGAGTGGTGGAAGCTTTCTCCATGAGCGCGAGGACGCCCGCGTCGCTGATCTGCGGAATCTGGTCGTCGGGCGTGTTGCCGTACTGCTTTGTCATGAGGTCTTCGTAGTCGAGCAGGCCCGAAGTGTGATTCAGGATTTCACGGATCGTGATGTTCTTTCCGTATCCCGGGAATTCCGGGAAAACTTCGGTCAGCGCCTCGTCGTAACGTAGCTTGCCATCGTGCACGAGCAGCATGATGGCCATGGCTGTGAACTGCTTGGTGAGCGAGGCGAGGCGGAAGTTGGTGTGCTCGTCGATTTTGTGGAGCGTGCGCAGGTCGGTGACGCCATAGCCGTGCTGAAAGACAACCTGCCCGTTGCGGATGACTTCGACGGCGGCGCCGGGCGTGGAAGGAAGAATCGAAGCGAAAAGGGCAGCGGCCTGCGCGGCGGGATCGCGGTCCGCGCCAAATAGAAACTGCGGAAGCGCCAGCGTGAAGACAAGCAGGGCAAAGCAGTGAGTTCGTTTCATTTCTTTCCTCCGCGGGCGGCCTGTGGGCGGATGGCGGCAACTCCCATCATCCGGCCGGTGTTGCCCCTCTCGGCTCGATGGGAGAATAGCAAGTCGGTGTGGCACGCCGAGCAGAACGGGATCGTTTTGATGCGACGGGCGGAGACGCCGGCATCGAGCAACTGGCGGCGGTTTGCTTCCACCAGGTCGAGGAAGATATTCACTGGCAGGTTGCTGTGTCCCGGGGCGCGTGCCGTCAGGAACAGCATGGGATATTTTTCGCGCACGGGATCAGACTCTTTGACTTCGTGGAACAGGCTTTCGCCGTACGCAAACTGCGAAGTGAACTGGTCGCGGACTTCTTCTCCCACGGTGTAGCAGCAGTGATGCACACCCGGGCCGATGGCGGCTTCGAGGTCACCGGGGCGGCTATTGAAATGGAGCCGCATGACGCCCACACCCTTCTCCACAATGCGCTTCACGGTGCCGCGCCAGCCGGCGTGGAACACTCCGACCGCACTTTTTTTCGAATCGACCAGGATGACTGGCAGACAGTCGGCGGTTTGAATGGCCAGCACGACGCCGGGAGTGTCGGTGACCATGCCGTCGCCAACTGCCGGAACTGCGCGCGGGTCGATGATGCGATGAATGATGTCGGAGTGAACCTGGCGCATGGTGACGAGGGGCCATCTGTGCCGGCCGTTCGCTCCCAAATTGGTGAGGAACGCGGTGCGATTGCGCTCAACGGCGGAGCGGGCATCGGCCTTCGTAAAGCCAAGGTTGAGGGCGTGGCCTCCATAGACGCGGGAGTATCCGCCTTGGCGAGTCGAGAAGCCGTGAATCAGCCAGGGATATTTCTCGAAGTGTTCCGCCTGGAGGATTTTGATTTGTGATTTTGCGGGAGCCCGGATTGGCACGGAACCATATTAAACGACAGGTGACGGGTGACAGTTCACAGGCCTCGCATGGTGAACCCGGCTGTTCCCGGCAAGTTTCACCAGCAGAGTTTTTTGCGTGCGTCCCAGACAAGGACGTTTCAACACAGTAACCTGTCGCAGCCTTCGAGTCCTGTCGCTCAGTGGAACAGGTGAAGTAAAGGTTCGTTTGAAGGGGGATGGCGATTGCGATGGGCGGTGTAGGTTCCCGCCAAATTGGTTTCAATGATCGGATCGATGCTTCGCGCGTTGATTCCCGGACGCTTTCGTGATCCACGACATCGGAATCAAAGAAAGAAGAATACCGACGGACCGCCGGTCACCAGTCCCCCGGGAAACAGGGGCTGCCCTGTCCAGTGCGTTGAGACCTGGACGCCCCTTGAAATCTCTACAGCGCCGACCAGGATCAGCAGCAAGCCAAATGCGACCAGTTTGAGCCGATTCTTTATCGGGGTGTGTCTGATTTCGGAGTGCTTCTCGACGGATTGCATATCTTGTTACGTCCAACCATGAAGACCAAGGTTGCCGACAAGCATGATAGCTTCGCGAAACACCAGTCGGGCGCAAGTTTCTTGGATTACTATAGACAGCGAGGCCAATCGCCGTCCCCTTGCGCCCGCCCCCCGCATACGGTACAAACGCCCAAGGACTTAATTTATGCGCCGTTTAGCAGTTCCCGTCTTCCTTCTTTCCAGCTTGATTTACGCCCTGGCCGCCCAACAAACATCCACGAAGACCGTCGACACGGGCGTCGGGCAGACGCCCGCGCAGGAAAAAGCGCCAAGGCCGGCTGGAACCGAGAAGGACGCGAAGCCCACTGACGAGAACGCCAAGGCCGGCGACCAGAACAAAGATAAGAAGGACTATTCGCAGGAAGGCTTTGTTATCGAACAAGTGCGCACGCTGTTTCGCTTTGAGAGCGACGGCACGGGACGTAAAGAAACCATCGCGCGCGTGCGCGTACAGAGCGAAGCGGGCGTGGAGCAGTGGGGGCAGGTTGTCATTGGGTACAGTTCGGCGAACGAGCGCGTGGAGATTCCATATGTTCGCGTTTTGAAGAAAGACGGCACCGTGGTTACCGCTCCCGGTGATGCAGTGCAAGACCTGAGCGCGCCTGTGGCCCGCGAAGCGCCGGTCTATACCGACTACCGGCAGAAACACATTACGGTGCCAGGGCTGCGTCCCGGAGAGGTACTGGAATACGACGTCGCCACCATCATCCACACACCGCTGGCACCCAACCAGTTCTGGACCGAGTATGACTTCGACAAGAACAACATTACGCTCGATGAACAACTCGAAGTCAACATTCCCAAGGATCGCACCATTAAGCTGAAGAACAAGCCCGGCTTTGAGCCGAAGGTTACCGAGGAGAACGGGCGGCGCGTCTATCGCTGGACCAGTTCGCACCTGGAGCGCGAGGACGACGACAAAGACAAAGATAAAGACAAGGACAAGAAAAAGAGAAAGAAGAAAAAGCCGGAAGATGAAGTGCCCGCGGTGCAGTTAACGACGTTCGGATCGTGGGAAGAGGTTGGGAAGTGGTATGCCGGGCTCGATCACGATCGGCGCCAGCCCACCGCCGATATTCGCGCCAAGGCTGATGAATTGACCAAGGGCGCGGCCACGGATCTTGACAAAGTCGAAGCACTCTATGACTACGTCGCCAAGAATTTCCGGTATGTGAGTTTGTCGCTGGGGCTGGGGCGGTACCAGCCGCATGCGGCGTCGGACGTGCTGCATAACCAGTATGGCGACTGCAAAGACAAGCACACGCTGCTTTCCTCGCTACTCGAAGCTCAAGGGATGCATGCTTCGTCGGTGCTGATTAATTCCAGCCGCAAACTCGATCCCGACATCCCGTCGCCCTCGCAGTTCGATCACGTCATCACGCTGCTGCCGATGGGCAAGGAAGAAGTCTGGATGGACACGACCACCGAGGTTGCTCCGTTCCGGCTGCTGTCATTCAACATCCGTAAGAAGCAGGGACTGGTGATTCCGGTGAGCGGGGCGGCACACTTGGAAGAAACTCCGGCCGATCCGCCGATGGCGAACACGCAGCTGCAGACCATCGATGGCTCCATCAACGAACTGGGGAAGCTGAATGCGAAGGTGAGCTACGTGGTGCGCGGCGATACGGAGTTACTGATGCGCATCATCTTCCGCCGCGTGCCCAGCGCGCAGTGGGAGCGGTTGGTGGAGAACATCAACTCGATGGGCGGTCTGGACGGTGATATTACAAACCTGAAGGTCGGCGATCCCGCCGCGACTAAGGAACCTTTTCAGTTTTCCTACGACGTGTCGAAGGCGAATTTTCTGGACTGGTCGAAGAAGAAATCGGACATCGACTTGCCGCTGTCGCAGTTCACGCTGGCGGATGCCGACGAGGACGACGTGGGCGCCGATGCGGAGCCGATCAAGTTCGGGCCTCCGGGCGAATTCGTGTATCGCATCAAGCTGACGCTGCCTGCGAAGTTCAGCGGACATACACCTCTGCCGTTTGCGCTGAAACGGGACTACGGCGAGTACTCCGCCAGCTACAAGCTGGACGGAGCTGTCTTTACTGCGGAACGCCGCATGTTGATGCGCGAACGGGAATTGCCGGCAACGCGTGCGAGCGAATACCTGTCGTTCCGGCGCGCGGTGCTTTCCGATCTTGGCCAGCATCTAGCCGTGGAGAATAGCGCGGCCGGATCGCTGGCGCCGCCTGCGGACATGAAGGCCGACGACCTGAACGAAAGCGCGCGCACCGCCATGCAGAGCGGCAATTTTCCGCTGGCGATTCAGCTGCTGAAACGCGCGGTAGAGGTCGAGCCGAAAAACAAATACGCCTGGAATAATCTCGGCCTTTGCTACCTCTCGATGCGGCAAGGTGCGGAAGCTGTGTCTTCATTCCAGAAGGCGCTCGAAGTAAATCCGTACGATGAGTACGCCTACAACAATTTGGGTCGCGCGTATTGGCAGGATCGGAAATACGACGACGCGGCCAACGCTTTCCACAGGCAGCTCGAGAACAATCCGCTGGACAAGTTTGCGCACGCGAACCTGGGCGCGATGTACGCCGAGTGGCACAAGTATGACCTGGCAGCTCCAGAGTTGGAGAAAGCGGCTTCGCTCACGCCGGATGATGCCGGGTTGCAGGTCAGCTTGGGTGATGCGTACCTGAATCTCGGTCAGGATGACAAGGCGCTGGCGGCGTTCGATCACGCCGTGGATATTTCGGCGTCGCCGCTGGTGTGGAACAACATCGCGTATCAGCTGTCGTTGAAAAACACGCATCTCGACAAGGCGCAGCAGTATGCGGAGTCCGCGGTGGCATCGACGGCGGCAGGGCTGCGGAATCTTTCGCTCGATCAGTTGAACCAGCGGGACCTCGCGCTCGTGCCTTCGTTGATTGCGTACTGGGACACGCTTGGCTGGGTGTATTACGCCGAGGGAAATCTGGAGAAAGCCGAGCGCTACGTTTCGGCGGCATGGAGCCTGGGGCATCACGGGGAGGTGGGAGACCACCTGGGGCAGATCTACGAGAAGCGCGGCGACAAGGAGAAAGCGATTCGCACCTACGCGTTGGCGTTGAGCGGGCTGCGGCCGATTCCGGAGACGCGCGGGCGTCTCGGCGGACTGCTGGGCGGAGAGGACAAAGTTGATCCGGTCGTGAAGAAATATCACGACGAGTTGCAGCAGATGCGGACCACGAAGCTGAATGATAAGCCACCGGCTTCGGGCAGCGCGGAGTTCTGGGTGCTGCTGGGAACCAACAGCAACGGGGCAGATGTCGATAAAGTGAAATTCATCAGCGGGGAAGAGAAACTGCGTGTGCTGGAAAGCGCGCTGCAGCATTTGAAATACAGCATTAATTTCCCCGATGACACGCCAGCGAAGATTCTGCGTCGGGGAACGCTCTCGTGCACGCAGGAAGCCGGGAGCTGCACGTTCGTGCTGATGCTGCCGGATGATGTGAGGACTGTGAACTAGCCGCCCTCAAATAGCCCTCGCGACTGTTCCAGTTCCTGACGAAAGCTCTTAACCGCAAAGGTCGCTAAGGGTTCGCAAAGGACGCAAAGAAGAGCTCGCTAGATTCGTAAGCTTGTCCTCAGGGCTTGCGTCTTTTCTCTCCATGGAAGTGCCTGTTCGCACTCGTAAGCAAACTGCAGGAGGAGATCCTCGCGCGGCGGCGCGGCGGCGATTTGCAGACCGATGGGCAGGCCGTCGGTGGTGAGCCCGCACGGAATGGAGATGGTCGGCACGCCCCAGACGTTGAAGGGACGCGTGTTCCTGAGAAGTATCAGTTCGTGCGGGCGTAGCAGTTCGGGTTTTTGTTTCAAGTCTGCAATTTTTGGCGCGGGGATGGGAGTGGTAGGCGTGACGATGATGTCGACCGACTCGAACACGCGGTGGATGTCCGCGCGCATCTTCTCCAGAACTGCATGCTGCCGGCGGTAATCCTCCTTGGAAATATTCTCCCCCGTCTTGATGCGGCGCAGAGTTTCTGGCTGATAGAGCTCGGGAGTCTTTGCAGCTGCGTCGGCGTGGAAGGCGTAGGACTCGGCGGCCTGCACCGTGCGGTCGTTGTCGGGAGCGAGGGTGATATCCCGGATCTCTGAAGCGAGCGGCTTCATACTTTCCAGCGCCGACTCGACCGCCTTGGCGACTTCTGGATGCAAGTCGTCATAGAAAAAGGAGGCCGTAATTCCTATGCGGAGTTGGCGGGTCTGTGACCATTGCTCCAGAAAATTTGCGGGTGGAACGCCTGGTCCTTCGGCCAGTGCGCAGAAAACTACGGTGGCGTCCGCCACAGTGGCGGCGATGGGGCCGACGTGGTCGAGCGATTCTGACAATGGAATCACGCCTTGCGCGCTTACGCGCCCGTAAGTTGGCTTCAACCCTACGACGCCACACAGCGCGGCGGGTTCGCGGATGGAGCCTGCCGTGTCGGTGCCGATGGCCGCGTAGCCTAGCCCGGCTGCGACTGCGGCTGCTGATCCTCCCGAAGAGCCTCCGGCGATGAACTCCGGATTCCACGGGTTGTGGACTTCGCCGAAGCAGCTGATCATCGAGCTGCCGCCGTAAGCGAACTCGTGGAGATTCTGTTTGCCTAGAAAGATTGCTCCCGCGCGCTCGAGTCTTTGCACGACCTCGGCGTTTTGCGTCGGTATGCGAGTCTTATAGAGTTCGCTCGCGGCCGTTGTCGGAATGCCGGCGGTGTCGATGAGATCTTTCAAGCCAATGGGAATGCCGTGCAGAGGTCCACGCCAATCGCCTCGGAAAAGTTCTGCTTCAGCAGTGCGGGCCTGGGCGAGCGCCTGGTCAGCGGTCACCGTGATGAACGCGTTCAACACTGGATTGAGTTCTTCGATCGTCTGCAAGCATGCGCGGGTGAGTTCGACCGGGGAGACCTTGCGTGATCGCAGCGCTTCGGCTAATTCGAGGATCGTGGCGGAGTTCGGCATCGCACAGAATATTATCGTGGAGTTGAGCGCCAAGACGCGGGACGTAAGCCTATAATCGAAAATCGCAGCGCTCCGGGGTGGAGGTCCACACTCGTCCCATGTCACAAATGACCCTCGCGGATATTGCGACCCACGGATTTTTGGTCGATGGGAAATGGATTGAGGACGGCGACACCGTTGAGGTGAAATCTCCTTATGACGGTGCCGTCGTAGGCCGGGTGTTTCAGGGCCGGCGTGCTCATGCAGAAGCCGCTATCGCCGCCGCGGTCAAGGCGTTCGGTACCACCCGACGTCTACCAGCCTTCGAGCGGCAACGCGTGCTGCGCCAGGTCGCCGAAGGCATCAGCAAAAGAAAAGAAGAATTCGCCCGCACTCTGTGCCAGGAAGCGGGCAAGCCCATCAAGGCGGCGCGAACCGAGGTGGACCGAGCGATCTTCACCTTCACCGTGGCGGCCGAGGAGAGTACCCGCATCTACGGCGAGTACCTTCCGCTCGACTGGCAGGAATACACCGCCGGGCGGTGGGGCATCGTGAAGCGCTTCCCGCTAGGGCCCATCGCCGGAATTACTCCGTTTAATTTCCCGCTGAATCTGGTAGTGCACAAAGTGGCGCCGGCGATCGCCGCGGGTTGCCCGATGGTGCTGAAGCCGGCGCCGCAGACTCCACTTTCCTCGCTGCTTATGGCCGAGGTGATACAGCAGACAGGATGGCCGGATGGCGGGTTGAACGTGCTGCCACTCTCGAATGACGACGCCAGTGTGCTGGTCACCGACGATCGTATCAAGCTGATCAGTTTTACGGGCAGCGCCGCCGTCGGATGGCAGATCAAGAAGAATTCCGGCAAGAAGAAAGTGATCCTTGAACTGGGTGGCAACGCCGGCGTCATCATTCATAGCGACGCCGACCTCGAATATGCCGCCGGCAGATGTGTGGCCGGCGCCTTCGGGTATGCCGGGCAGACGTGCATCTCGGTGCAGCGAGTGCTGGTGCAGCAGTCAGCGTATGGGAAATTCGTCGATCTGTTTCTGGCGGGCGTGAAGGAACTGCGTTGCGGCGATCCGCTGGACGAAACGACCGATGTCGGCCCGTTGATTCGAGAAAGCGATGCGATCCGTGCCACCGACTGGGTCCAGGAGGCGGTGCGTGCAGGTGCGCGCGTTTTGTGCGGCGGTACCCGCAAAGGCTCTTTGCTGGAACCGACGGTGCTCACTGGGACGCGGCCCGACATGAAGGTCAACTGCCAGGAAATTTTTGCGCCAGTGGTTACGGTTGAGCCCTACGTAGAATTCGACGAGGCCATCCGGCTTATCAACAGTTCCCCGTACGGCTTGCAGGCAGGCATCTTCACGCGCGACGCCAAGCTGATGTTCCATGCGTTTGAAGAACTCGAGGTGGGTGGACTGCTGGCTGGTGATGTGCCGACGTTCCGCATCGACCACATGCCATATGGCGGTATCAAGGATTCCGGAATCGGCCGCGAAGGCTTGCGGTATGCGATCGAGGAAATGACCGAACCCAAACTCATGGTAATGAATCTTCGTTAAGGACGAACCTCGCTCGGACACGCGGAGATTTTCGTGCACCTGGTGCCGTCTCCGTTCTCGTTGCCGTTGAAAAACGAAACAACGTTTTGCGCGGCAGTCAACTCCACGAAATTTTTTCAGAAGAAGCGCGTTGAATCGGATTACAAACCCGAGGCAACTGCTATAATCACCAGTTTCCGTGAGCGTCATCACATCAATCTGTACCACGTAGCCTTGACCCCAGCGGGCGACAAGTATCTTTTTGTCGGCTTGCTGGTCCAGATCCATCGATGCAGATCTTTCATCGCAGCACGAACACATTCTCCCGGGCGACGATTTACGGCGCCGTGTTCATCGTGGTCGGCATTGGCTGGGCGCTGATGCAGATCCAGCGTTCGCCGTACGTCACGTATGCGGGGGTGGTCAAGCCGCAGCCGGTGCCGTTCAGTCACAAGCACCACGTGACAGGACTGGGCATCGACTGCCGCTACTGTCACACCTCGGTGGAAGTTTCGAGCTTCGCTGGCATCCCGCCCACCAAGACCTGCATGAATTGCCATTCGCAGATCTGGACGAACGCACAAATGCTGGAGCCGGTGCGCGCCAGCTACCGGAGCGGCGACTCGTTGCAGTGGACGCGCGTGAACCAGCTTCCCGATTTCGTTTTTTTCAATCACAGCATTCACATCAATAAAGGCGTGGGCTGCAATACCTGCCACGGGCCCGTGGACCAGATGCCGCTGATGTACCAGTACGCGTCTTTGCAGATGGAGTGGTGCCTCGGGTGTCACCGGGAACCGCAGAAATATCTGCGGCCGCGCGATCAGGTGTTCAACATGCGCTACCAGGAACCCTCATCGGCGCGCCCGGTGGAATTTGACGGTAAGAGCTTTACCGAGCAAGAAGCGCTGGGCAGCGTGCTGGTCGCGAAATACAAACTGCGTAGCGTGCAGGACATTACTAGCTGCAACACCTGCCATCGATAAGGATTGGGAGTTTGCGGGCGGCTGAAGGCCGTCGGACATCAAGATGGAAGACGCACAAAAAACCAAGCGCGAAGAGCCTGCGGCGGGCTTAGTCGAGGCTGTTTGCCCAAGCAAGAAGCTGGATCGCGCGACCGTGGAAGCGCAGATCAGGCAGACGACCGGGCCGGAATACTGGCGCAGCCTGGAAGAATTGGCGGGCACTCCGGAATTCCAGGAGATGCTGCACCGCGAATTTCCGAAGGGCGCTTCGGAGTGGGTAGAGTCGGTCTCGCGGCGCGGCTTCCTGCAGTTGATGGGCGCGTCGCTCGCGATGGCGGGGATGACTGGCTGTACCAAGCTGCCGCTTGAACCGATCGTGCCTTACGTGAAACAACCCGAGGACATCATTCCGGGGCGGCCGAAGTTTTACGCGACGGCGGTGACGCTGAGCGGATATGCGAGTCCCGTGCTGGTGGAAAGCCACATGGGGCGGCCGACGAAGATTGAAGGCAACGACAAGCATCCGGCGAGCCTCGGCGGGACGGATATTTTCACGCAGGCAGCGTTGCTTGGGATGTACGATCCGGACCGGTCGCAAACCATCACGCAGAACGGCGATGTGAATTCCTGGTCAGCATTTGTGCGCGAGACCAAGGGCCCGCTGATGGTGCAGAAGAATATCGGCGGCTCCGGGATCCGCATTCTGACGCAGACGATTTCCTCGCCGTCGCTCGCCGACCAGCTGCGCGCGTTTCTGAAGATTTATCCGCAGGCCAAGTGGCACGTGTACGAGCCAGTGAATCGCGACAACGTACTCGAAGGCGCAAAGCTTGCATTTGGTCAGCCGGTAGAGACGCGCTACGACTTCTCGAAAGCGGATGTCATTGTTTCGCTGGACGCCGACTTCCTGTACGCCGGGTACCCAGGGAACACGCGCTACATCCGCGACTTTGCGAGCCGGCGCAATCCGGATGGGAAGATGAGCCGGTTTTACGCGATTGAGAGCACGCCGACCTCGACGGGGGCCAAGGCGGATCATCGGCTGCCGGTGCGGGCGGAAGAGGTCACTCGCCTAGCGAGGCTAATCGCGTCGGGGAATTCCGGTTTGTCTCTGAACTCAATGACGGCGGACATTTCAGCATTCTTAGGCGCCCTGGAGGCGGACCTTGCGAAAAGCCGAGGTAAGAGTGTTTTAATCGCCGGCGATCATCAGCCTCCTGAGGTACATGCGCTTGCCCACGCCGCAAATACCGCATTGGGCAGCGTCGGCAACACCGTTTTCTACACCGACCCGGTCGATGCCAATCCAGTCAATCAGACTGAATCGCTACGCGATCTCGTCGCCGACATGCGCGCGGGCAAAGTCGATCTGCTGGTCATCATGGGCGGAAATCCGGCGTACGATGCGCCCGCCGATCTGGGTTTCGCCGATGCACTGAAGAGTTCCAATATCTCGCTGCGCATTCATCACGGTCTCTATCAGAACGAAACTTCCGAATACTGCCACTGGCATGTGAATGAAGCGCACGCGCTCGAATCGTGGGGCGATGCCCGTGCCTATGACGGAACCGTGAGTATTGTGCAGCCGCTGATTGCGCCGCTGTACGCCGGGAAGAGCGAGCAAGAGTTGGTGTCGGCCTTGGCGGGAGTTTCCGATGCCACCGGCTACGATCTGGTGCGCGCTTACTGGCAGATGCAACATTCGGGTACGGACTTCGACGATTTCTGGCGCAAGTCGCTGCACGATGGCTGGGTCGAAGGCACGACCTACGCACCGAAATCTGTTACCGCGAAGGGAGCGCCTGCTGCTTCCAGTTCGACGCCAGTCGATTCGAACTCCCTCGAAGTCAACTTCCGCCGCGACCCCTCGATCTACGACGGGCAATTCGCCAACAACGGCTGGCTGCAGGAACTGCCGAAGCCGATGACTAAGCTGACATGGGACAACGCACTGCTAGTTGGCCCCAAGATGGCGGCGCGGGAAGGCTTGAAGACCGAGGACATGGTCACGCTGGAGTTGAACGGGCGCAAGGCGGCCTTGCCGGTTTGGATCCAGGCGGGGCATCCCGATCATTCGGTCACGGTGTTTCTCGGGTACGGGCGCAAGCGCGCGGGAATCGCGGGAACGGGCGCCGGTTTTGATGTCTATCCGCTGCGCACGAGTGCGGCTCCGTGGATCGCGACCGGCGGCAAGCTCACCAAGACCGGGAGCACCTACAAACTCGCTTCCACGCAGGGCTACCAGACGATGGAGACGCCCAACGGCGCGACTCGTCCGCTCGTGCGTGAAGCCAACCTCGAGGAATATCGCAAGGAGCCGAGGTTTGCGCAGGAAGAGCAGGTTCCGAGAGAACTCACGCTATATCCCAACATCGATTACACCAAGCAGGACTACGCCTGGGGCATGGCAATCGATCTGAATTCCTGCGTCGGTTGCAACAACTGCATCGTTGCCTGTCAGTCGGAAAACAACATCGCGGTGGTCGGCAAGGAACAGGTGATTCGCGGCCGACACATGCACTGGTTGCGCGTGGATGCGTATTACCAGGGCGACCGCGACAACCCAAAAACATTTCTGCAGCCCGTTCCCTGTATGCAGTGCGAGAACGCGCCCTGCGAGGTGGTTTGCCCGGTCGGAGCGACGGTACACAGCACAGAAGGCCTGAACGACATGGTCTACAACCGCTGCGTGGGCACGCGCTACTGTTCCGACAACTGTCCGTATAAGGTGCGGCGTTTCAACTTCCTGCTGTTCCAGGATTGGAGTACCGAGCAATACAAGCTGATGCGCAATCCCGACGTCAGCGTGCGCAGCCGCGGCGTCATGGAGAAGTGCACGTATTGCGTGCAGCGCATCAACGAGCGCCGCATCGACGCCGAGCGCGCCGATCAAAAAATCAAGGATGACGGGTCACTGCAGACCGCTTGTCAGCAGTCCTGTCCGGCGGGCGCGATCGTTTTTGGCAACATCAATGATCCGGGGAGCCGGGTAGCCAAGCTCAAGGCGCAAGATCGCAATTACGGATTGCTCGCTGACCTGAATACGCGACCGCGCACCACGTACCTGGCCGAGGTTCGCAACCCCAACCCGGAACTGGAAGCAGGGGAGCGCAGTTAAGCCATGGCAGACCGAATGGACGACGTCGAACGGGCAAGTGGTCGAGCACCGGTCATCGAGCCCGGATATACGTTCGGGACGGTCACGGAAAAGATCAGCTCGATCGTCCTGACTCGGCCAACCTCGAACGGCTGGTTCGTCGGCTTCGGATTGGCGTTCCTGGTCACGATGATGCTGCTGTTTGCCCTGGGCTACCTGTTCTTGAAGGGGATCGGGATCTGGGGCAACAATATCCCGATCGGCTGGGCATTCGACATCACCAATTTTGTGTGGTGGATCGGTATCGGGCACGCCGGCACGCTGATCTCGGCCATCCTTCTGTTGCTGCGGCAATCGTGGCGAAATTCGATCAATCGCTTTGCGGAAGCGATGACCTTGTTTGCGGTGGCGTGCGCGGGCATCTTTCCCCTGGTACACACCGGTCGTCCGTGGCTCGCCTACTGGCTCGTGCCTTATCCGAACACGATGCAGTACTGGCCTCAGTTCCGAAGTCCGCTGGTCTGGGATGTGTTCGCGGTTTCGACCTACTTCACTATCTCGTTGATGTTTTGGTTCGTCGGCCTGATTCCTGATCTGGCGACCCTGCGCGATCGATCGGAGAACCGCTGGGCGCAGATGATTTACGGAATGCTGGCCATGGGATGGCGGGGTTCGGCCCGTCACTGGCACCGTTACGAAACGATGTACCTGTTGCTCGCCGGTCTGGCCACGCCGCTGGTCCTCTCGGTGCACACGGTGGTCAGCTTCGATTTCGCGATCGGCATCGTTCCCGGATGGCATACGACCATCTTCCCGCCCTATTTTGTCGCGGGAGCGATCTACTCGGGCTTTGCCATGGTCCTGATGCTGGCCATTCCGATTCGCAAGCTTTATGGGCTGGAAGATTTCATTACCGACCGCCATCTGCAGAACTCTGCCAAGGTCATGTTAGCAACGGGATGGATCGTGGCCTACGGATACGGGATCGAAGCGTTCATGGGATGGTACAGCGGGAACCGATACGATTCGTTCCTGTTGTGGAACCGCCTGCATGGTCCGTACGCGTTCTTTTACTGGATGCTGCTGCTCTGCAACATCGGGATCCCGCAGGTGCTGTGGATGCGCAAGCTCCGTACCAGCACCATAGGGCTTTTCGTGGTTTCACTGGTCATCCTTGTGGGCATGTGGCTCGAGCGGTTCGTGATTATCGTAATCAGCCTGCACCGCGACTTCCTGACCTCGTCGTGGGGTATGTACTACCCCACGCGCTGGGACTGGATGACCTTCGTGGGCACGATCGGCATGTTCCTGGCGGCGATGTTCCTGTTCGTGCGCATCCTGCCCATGATTTCGATCTTTGAGATGCGGACGCTGTTGCCGGAGGCGGAGGTGAAGCCCGAATGAAAACCACCCGCATCTACGGCATTATGGCGGAATTTGATTCGGCCAGCGACCTCGTGGCAGCAGCCCGAAGAACGCACCAATCGGGATACCAAAAAATCGACGCTTACAGCCCGTTCCCGGTGGAAGAACTGGCCGAGGCCATTGGATTTCACAAGAACCGCGTGCCCATGGTGACGCTGATTGGCGCTGTCATCGGCGGCCTGTCTGGCTACCTGATGCAGTACTGGATGAACGCAGTGAACTATCCGGTGATCGTCGGCGGCAAACCTCCCCATTCATGGCCGGCGTTCATCCCGATAACCTTCGAGATGACGATTCTGTTCGGCGGAATTTCGGCTGTGCTGGGGATGCTGGCCCTGAACGGACTGCCGATGCCGTATCACCCAGTGTTCA
>DASRDJ010000262.1:0-4614 GCA_035652655.1 Terriglobales bacterium | reverse complement strand
CGTCCATGCAGCCTCGCTTATGCTTTCAAGAACTGTCGAACTTCCATCGTGAATGCCTCCGCGGCTTCGATGTTCGAGAGATGGGCGGCGGGTAATTCTTTGTACACGGCGCCGGCGATTTTCTCTGCCATAAAGTGCCCGTCGTGGGGTGGCGTCACTGGATCGTACGCACCGCTGATAATCAGGGTCGGGATCCGAATGCTCGCGATGGTTTCGCGCGCGTCCATATCGCGCACGGCCGAACAGCAAGCGATGTAGCCTTCCACCGGAGACCGCAGGAGCATGTCTCGAGTTTTCTGGACCGAGGCGGGTGAAGACTTCCGGAAGTCCGGACTGAACCACCGCTCGAGAACACCGTCGACCACCGCCGCCATGCCACCGGATCGTACTGCCGTCATTCGTGCATCCCAGATTTCCGGCGTACCGATTTTCGGGGCTGTGTTGCAGAGAATTAATTTGCCGAACCGCTCGGGCGCGCGCAGTGCCAACGACATGCCGACCATACCGCCCATCGATAGGCCGCAAGAGTGAATTTTCGCAATGCCGAGTTCCTTCAGCAGGGCTAGGACGTCATCGGCAAGTGCATCAATCGTGTAAGGGCCGGGCGTTATAACAGACTGGCCTTGTCCCCGGCCGTCATATCGCAGAACGCGAAATTCCTGCGCCAGCGTTTGCACCTGCGGATCCCACATGGAAAGATCGGTGCCGAGAGAATTCGAAAACAGCAGCACGGGTGCGCTGGAAGGGCCCGCGAGTTCATAGTGGAACGTGCCGTTTTTGGTGTGCAGAACGGGCATGCTCGTTAACGCTTCCCGGCCTTGCTGGCCGCGATTGTGCGATCAATGAATTCATCGGTGACACCCAGGTAGTTGAGAGGCTGGAAGAGACTGTCGAGGTCTGCGGGGGGCAGGCGGGATTTGATCTCAGCAGCGCCAGACAGGATGTCCCGCAGGTGCTTCTTCTCGGCCACGGCTCGCCGGCAGCATTCCTCCACGAGCTGGTGAGCTTCCTGTTTGCCGATGTGCTTGGCGAGCGCCGCTGCGACTGCTTCCGCAAAAATAAGGCCGTGGGTTTCATCCAGGTTTTGCGACATCCTTGCGGTATCGAACTGAAGCCCGTCGATCATTGCTCTTGCATGATGCAAAGCGCCGCCGGCTTGGCGAACCAGTTCCGGCAAGATGTTCCACTCGGCCTGCCAACCTCCTAAGCCACGTTCGTGTTCCTGCGGCATCGCGGAGAGCAGTGCGCCCGCCAACGCAGGCACTTGATTGGCCGCGGCCAGGATGACGGAGCACGCTACGGGATTTTGCTTCTGAGGCATCGTGGACGAACCGCCGCGCCCCTCGCCGGCAGACTCGAACGCCTCACCAACTTCCGTCTGATTCTGCAGCGAAACATCGCGTGCAATTTTTCCTAGCGTGCCCACCATGAGAGCTAGCGTCGTGCCGACTTCAGCGATGCGGTCTCGATGCGAATGCCACGGCACTGCGGGTAGTGAAAGGCCGAGTTCCTCTGCTAAGGCCTGGGCAACTTTCAATCCGTCCGACCCCAGACTTGCCAGCGTTCCGGCGGCGCCTCCAAATTGAAGGACCACTACACGCTCGCGCGTATCGCGCAAGCGCTCGCGATGACGCATCACCGCATCGAGCCAACCGGCAACTTTCAATCCAAATACGGTGGGAATGGCGTGCTGCATCCAAGTGCGCGCGGGTAGAGCGGTCGCGCGATGGTCTTGCGCCAGCTGCGTGAGTTTTTCAGAAAGCCTCTGCAACTCGCCTTCGATCGCGTCGAAGGCTTCGCGAAGCTGTAGAACAAGGCCCGTGTCGATGACGTCCTGGCTGGTGGCTCCCCAGTGAACATAGCGCGAAGCTTCTTCGTCACTCCGAGCCACCAACTTCGTGAGTTCCTTGACCAACGGGATCGCAAGGTTTCCGGCCGCGGCCGCCGCTTGCGCAATCGCCTGCAAATCGAAAAGCTCGACCTTGCAGTGGTTAGAGATTGCCAGCCCAGCACTCTTCGGGATGACACTCAATCGCGCTTCGGCTGCAGCAAGAGCACGCTCAAAGTCGAGCATGCGTTGTATGCGCACCGAGTCCGGGAAGATGCGATCAGTCACTTCCCAGCCGAAGAGTGGATCGAGCATGGTCATCAATTTTGGGTGGCCATCAGAAGTCGAAGAAGACGGTCTCTTGTGGACCTTGCAGGATGATATCCCAGCGCAACGAGCCTTTGTTTGCCGAGCCCTCCTTGGCAACGAGAGTGGCCCGGCGCTCCGGTACAACCCGAGTGAGAATTGGATCGTGGGCTTGCTCAGCGTCTCCGGGAAAATACATCCGCGTCACAAGTCGCTTCAGCAGGCCGCGCATGAATACCGACACGACAAGGTGCGGAGCCTGTGTCGAACCACGTGGCCCCGGAACCGGGCCGGGCTTGATGGTCCGGAAGCAGAAGCGCCCTTCGTCGTCGGTGGCGACGCGACCATAGCCCTTGAATCCGGTGTGCGTTGGCTTGTCCTGGCGGTCCTCGGGATGGTCATATTTGCCGACGGAATTCGCTTGCCAGATTTCAATCACGGCATCGGGCACAGGCACTCCGTCCCCGTCTAGAACTCTTCCATCAAGGACTATCCGCTCCCCGGGAACGTCAGCGGGAGCTAGGTCCGCGCAGTTCAGGCGGTCAAGCCCGATCCGAAAAAATGGACCGACGGTTTGCGAGGTGGTGGCCTGGGGACTCAATCGCGATGCTCCAGGGGAGTCTGCTCGCGGCCGCGCAGAATAATGTCGAACTGATAGCCGAGAGCCGTTTCTGGGATGGTCGAGTCCCAGTCGAAGTGCGCGATCAGGCGCTGGCGCGCATCCGCGTCGGCGGTGCAGTTGAAGATCGGATCGGACGCTAGCAGCGGGTCGCCGGGAAAATACATTTGCGTTACCAGGCGAGTGGCGAGGGCGGGGCCGAACAAAGAGAAGTGTATGTGGGCAGGCCGCCAGGCATTGTGGTGATTGCGCCAGGGGTAACATCCTGGCTTGATCGTGACGAAGCGGTAGCGACCTTCATCATCGGTGAGAGCGCTGCCCAAACCGGTGAAGTTCGGGTCGAGCGGAGCATCGTGCTGGTCCAGCGGATGCAGGTATCGCCCGGCGGCGTTCGCCTGCCAGAGTTCCACCAACGTGCGCCGAACCGGCCGGGCATCTTCATCGAGCACTCGTCCCGCGACAATGATCCGTTCGCCCATAGGCGATTGTTGATGCTGGCGAGTGAGATCGATGATGGCTGGGCCAACGTCATTTGTCGTGAACTGGGGCCCGGTGATTTCTGAGAGAGTTTGAGTAATAGCGACCAGAGGCTTGGTCGGGGCTCGCTTGATCGAGGAAACGTAAGAAGGATGGAGATATTCTGGCTGCGTTCCGGGTGCGGGACGCCGGTATCCGCGAATATTTTCAGTGATCGGCAAAATCTCCTAACTTCCTTCTTCAATTCTAGCGAAGCTGAACGCGGGTGTGCCACGCCCGGCGTCTGCGAGATTCCCTGCTACGCTTTGCCGAGTTCGGTGACCGCGCGATAGGCTTGATCAATGGCGCAGTCGGTGTAGGCGGTCGCGCCAGCGTCAGAATTTGCTATCGTGATCCGCCCGAACGGCTTTCTTCCCACCACCCAGGGCTTCTCTTCTTCGCTCCAGTCGGGATCGAAGAGCGAGTTGTATCCGTAAGCGTAGCCGTGCGCCCAACGGTTCACGGTGATGCCGTCGATATCACGCGCGGGATCGAAGCCGGTAGACCCAAGCATTCTTCCCAACTGATCGCGGATGTTGCGTTCGAAAGTCGCGAACGAGGTGCGCAGCAGTTCCGCACGGCCTGCGCGGTTCTGGTCGCGCATGGGAAGCCCGGGCTTACAGGGCGTGCGCAGCATGAATAAGACCATCGGTTCTTCCGGCTTGCTCGGGAATTGATACTCGCCCAGGCTGACTGGGAAATCGAGCGCAGCGTAAGTGTGGTAACTGCCCGGTGCTTCAATCTGGCGGATGCCGAGTTTCTGAAAACCTGTCCAATTCTTGATGGCGACGTGCGTGTAGACGAGGGGAGCCTTCACCAGATACGAGAGGGCTTCCTTCTGCTTGTCGGGCAACTCGGGACAGAGATACGGGATCATGCCGTTGTAACAGGCGAGCACGCAGTTCTTTGCCCGAACGCTCGCCAGCTTTTGATCGCGCATGTAGGCAATGTCTACTTCCTTCGTGCCTCCGGCATCCACATGGGCAACGTGAACGACCGTGCTGTTGAGGCGAATGCGCGTCGACGCTCCGTCCTGATCGAGGCGACTGTAGTCGGCGCGCGCGGTAACCACGTCATCCATGGTGTGACCGGGGATTGCAGACGGGATCAGCGAGCGCACAAGCAGCCGCGCAATGGAGGCGTTGCCGTCCGGGAAGTGAAAGATGTAGGGCTCTTCTTTTCCCGGCTCGTCGCCCAGTTTCATTCCCGCAAAGCCGGCGTACGCATATCCTCCGTAGTCGTCACCTGACTCGTAGCAGGCCAGCGCCGAGACGGCATCAATGCCGACCGTGAACAGGTCGTTGGTGTAGCTTTGGAAAAACTTCAGCGCGTCGGGATGCACTTT
>DASRDJ010000261.1:0-7953 GCA_035652655.1 Terriglobales bacterium | reverse complement strand
CTAGATGCCCCGCCTTTGCTGACGACTGAAGACTGGTGACTTTCCCTAGAGACTAGCGACTGACGACTGGCGACTGATACCCTATCGCCCATATGAGCTTCGAGCGCTTCGTCAGCTTCTTTGCTCTCGTCTGGTTTTTGGGCGGAGGGTTGTGGCTGCTGATTTCGCCCAACGCTTTCGTGAAGTTTGCCTCACTCGGCACGCGGCCGAGCCTGTTGCCCAGTCAACTCAATAAGGCGCGCATCCTCGGATGCGTCGGCTTGGTCATCGGCCTGATCATTGTTTTGGAGTTGGCGAACGGCTACATTCGTTAGCGCGACGATCGCTGATCCTTCGTGTTTGTGGTATCGATCCGCAACACCCTACAATCGTTAGCACACCCATGGCTACTTGGACTCCTGCTGCAACCGACACGGCGGCACCTGCCCGCCCTCGGCGTCGTATTTACTTAGGAGGCGTCGTGCTGGCGCCGTTCCTGCTTCTGGCGGGTGCAGTCGGCTATCTCTACTACGTCGCGCATTCTGCCTTGCCGCAACTCGATGGCACGATCCACGTCGCCGGCCTGGCGGCGCCCGTGCACGTCACCCGCGATGCGCACGGTGTCCCCGCGATCGAAGCCGCTACGCTCGAAGACCTTTTCTTCACCCAGGGATACATCACGGCCCAGGACCGCCTCTGGCAGATGGACGTGATGCGGCGCTTCGCCGCCGGGGAGATGTCAGAGTTGCTGGGCCCTGCCCTGCTCGAACACGACCGCGAGCAGCGCATCCTCGGCTTGCGTGATGCGGCACACAAGGCGGCCGACGCGTTGTCTCCCCGCGACCGCCCGTACTTCGAAGCGTATGCGCGTGGCGTGAATGCGTTTCTGAACTCTCACCTCAAGCACCTGCCCATTGAATTCCGCCTGATTGGTTACGAACCAAAGCCGTGGCAGGTCGAGGACTCGCTGCTGATGGGCGCGCGCATGGTGCAGGATCTGAACCACGGCACGTATCAGAGCGCATTGGTGCGAGAAAAAATCCTCGCTCGCCTCGGCCCCGACCTCACGAACGATCTCTTCGTGAATACTTCGTGGCGCGACCGGCCGCCCACCGGATCGGGCCGCCGCATCGATGAAAAAGACCGTCCTTCGCGCAAACCAGACGACGACGATGACGACGAGATGGATTCCGGCTCGGACAGCAACATAGCGCGGCTCCATTCATCCGCAACCCCGCGTTCAGAAGAGTATGCGGCCGTAAACGCTTTCGCGCCGGCGACGGGCGGGGACGCCCGTCGCCCCATCGCACAACCTGCACTACGTCCCGAACTCATTCCCGGATCCAACAACTGGGTTGTGTCGGGCGAGCACACGGTGACGGGCAAGCCGCTGCTCTCGAACGATATGCATCTTGGCCATCAGATGCCCAATCTTTGGTACGAGGCGCACCTGCATGCGGGCGACTACGACGTCATCGGTGTCACGTTGCCGGGCGTTCCCTTTGTGATCGTCGGGCACAACCAGCGCGTTGCGTGGGGCTTCACCAACGTCGGGCCGACCGTGGAAGATCTGTATATCGAAATCGTGAATGATCAAGGCGCATACCAGGCGCCGAAAGGCTGGCAACCGCTCGAACACCGCAAGGAAGTCATCCACGTAAAGGGACAGGCCGACGTCACGGTCGATGTGGCTCTCACGCGGCACGGGCCGATCATCAGCGACCTCATTCCGGGCGAGATGCGCAAGATCGCGCTGCGCTGGACGCTCTACGATTCGCTGCGCAATCCCTTTTTCGATATAAACTCGGCGCAGAACTGGGACGAATTTCAGAAAGCGTTTGCGCAATTGCCAGCGCCGGGGCAAAACGTCGTCTACGCCGACGTCGACGGGCAC
This sequence comes from Terriglobales bacterium, assembly GCA_035652655.1. GTDB lineage: Bacteria > Acidobacteriota > Terriglobia > Terriglobales > Acidobacteriaceae > Gp1-AA133. The sequence goes on along the minus strand of DASRDJ010000261.1, from coordinate 6,080 downwards.
ATCGGATACCACACCACGGGCCATATTCCGATCCGTGCGGCAGGCGACGGCAGTCTGCCCGTGAGCGGAGCCGACGACCAGCACGAGTGGAAGGGCTACATTCCATTCGACAAGTTGCCCAGCGTATACGATCCGCCGTCGGGTGTACTGGCGACCGCCAATTCGCGCATCTCACCCGACAAGTACCCCTACAGCATCAGCACCGAATGGGATCCGCCATGGCGCACGGATCGCATCTACCAGGTACTCGAATCAGGACGGAAGTTTGCGGCGGCCGACATGCTCTCGCTGCAGACTGATGTCTTTTCCGCCTTCGATCGCTTCTGCGCTGAGCGCTTCGTGTACGCGCTCGATCATGTAAAAAATCTGTCCCCTCGCGCCCAGCAGGCGCGCGACCTGATGCGCGACTGGGACGGCCGGCTCTCGATCAATTCCGCCGCAGCCACAATCGAAAATCGTGCGCAGTACGAATTACGGCGCCTGTTGCTTGAACCCAAGCTAGGACCTGCGCCAAAACAGGCGCCTGATAATGCCGGACACACAGCACCGCAAATTTTCAGTTGGAAAAGTTATCGCTGGTTCAGTTCGTCGATCTGGCTGGAAAATGTTTTGTCCAAGCAGCCTCCACGCTGGTTGCCCAATGGCTATCCGAATTACGAGTCGCTGCTGGCTGCAGCCGTGGAGGCGGCCGTCAACGAACAGGAAGCGCCTAAAGATCTTGCCCAGTGGCGCTGGGGGACATTCGCGCCCATCAATATTGAACATCCGGTCCTGAATCGTCTGCCGTTGATCGGCCGCTGGACAGGTCCCGGTCTTCATGAACAATCCGGCGGAGGCCTGACGATCAAGCAAGTCGGCCGCACCTTCGGTCCCTCGGAACGCTACACCGCCGACTTGGCCGACCTCGACCAGTCCACGTTAAACACGGTGACCGGCCAAGGCGGAAATTTCCTCAGCCCGTACTACATGGACCAGTGGAATGCGTGGTACGAAGGAACGACGTTCGCGTTGCCGTTCTCGAAGTCGGCGGTGGAGAAGACGGCGGGGCATCGGTTGGTGTTGGAGTCCGGTAGATAGGTGTCAGGTCTCAAGTGTTAGATCTGCGACCTAGAAGTCAATCAACTTCACATCCACCGCGTTCCCCAAAATGTTAATCGAAGCCACTGTGTAGATCTTGTCGGTTGTCGTGTCGTAGATCCGCAGTTCGCCGCCTTCGATCACGTAGAAGACGGTGCGGTTTGTAATGGGTTGCAGGCCGGTGACGTCTCCGTTGTCGGGTGGGATGATTAGGTTTCCGTTGTTTGTGTTGTAGATGGCAAGGCAACCGCGCTGTTCGTCGCCGGTGTTGACAGGCACAATGTTGGTGCACGTCCGGGAGCCTACGAACAACCGGCCGTCGCCACTGATGTCGATCTTCGTGTGATAACCGTCGGGAATCGCAGCTGTCGGTTGCACGGGCGTCGTTGATAGCGAGGTCAGATCGACGATCGTCAACCGGCCGCATGTCGTGGCCGACGTGGTTGGTCCGCCTGCGCAAGTGTTCAGCCCTGGGGGGGGATTCCCTGCAACGTACATCGTTTGCCCCTTGATAAAGCCAACGGTGGCGCCGCCGGGAATCGGCGTCGCCGGTCCCGCAACCGGATTGGCGGGATCGTGCAAGTCGAGAGTCTGCACGCTGGCCTGCACGCCCCCGCATTCGGGCCCGCAGTTCAAAATCCACGCCTGCGTATTGTCACTGCTGAAAAATCCGGCAATCGGACGGTCGAAGCCGGCTACCGCCTGGCATACGGCCGGTGTGCAGATTGCGTTCCTCTGACCGGGCTGAATATTGAAGGGTGACACGACCGTCACCGAATCGGAGTTGTCGCTGAATGTCAGCAGTCGGCTGCCGTCACCGCTCTGAGCCAGGTAATGTGCTGAAGGAATAGGAAGAATGGAAGTGTCGGCGGCCCTCAGGCTCGAGATGAAGATGCCACCCTCACCTCGGCCGCCGGGCACCGGCGCCGTCGGCACGGCGAAGTAAGCCTTCGTGTTGTCGACTGAGATGACTGCACTTTCGGTCGCACCGGGGAGAGCGACTCCGCTCACGCTCATCGCCTCCTTCACGTTATCCATCACGCCGAACGAACTCCCGGAACTGCTGATGGCAAGGGTGAGTTTCCGGTCGTTGGACTCGACCATCATGGCCGGTAGTAGGAGGGTGCCCCCGATCGGCGGCACAGGCGCACGAAGGTCCTTACTCGCGTCAATGATGATCAAGCCTGAGGAGATTATGCTTTGCACGTCCTGCGATACGACGGCGCGAAACTTCAAGCCGGAAGTTCCGGTCGAGGACGATGACGATCCCTTGTAACCACCGCACGACAGAGTCAAACTGGTCAGGGCGCAGACCACCAGAACGAGGACGGTTTTTTTCAAACAGGCCACTCCCAAGAGCATGATAGGGAAAGATTTGGACGCGAAACCCCCGATTATAACAGAGCGTCCCGGCCGCTCTTGCTGGCCGCGCGTCTCTGTTTCAATGCTGCCGCACTTTAGATGCAAAACCCGCGGTCATCTTGTATTCTCGAAGCACGATGGCATCGGATTTTCTCTCCCGGCTAAGCAAGTCTCCTGTTTTGTGCGACGGAGCGATGGGTACCCTGCTATATGCCAGCGGCATTTTCATCAACCGCTCGTACGACGAACTCAATTTGTCACAGCCTGACCTGATCCACTCCGTGCATCAGGGCTACTTGCAGGCTGGCGCAGAAATTATTGAAACCAATACTTTTGGAGCCAACAGCTTCCGCCTCGGCCGACATAGCTTGGCGGATAAAGTGCGTGAGGTAAACCTGGCCGGCGCGCGTCTTGCACGCGAAGCCGCCAAGAGTTTCGATGTCTGGGTTGCTGGTTCGGTTGGCCCGCTGGGAATTCGAATCGAACCACTGGGCAAAACTTCGTTCGAGGAAGCGCGCGCCGCATTTCGTGAGCAGATTGAGGCGCTTGCCGAAGGTGGCGTCGATCTTTTGATTCTTGAGACGTTCGGAACCGTCGAGGAGCTGCATCAGGCGATGCTGGCGGCTCGCGACGTCAATCCAAAACTGCCGGTCGTCGCCTCGGTAACGGTGGACGAAGATTCCAATTGTCTTGACGGTTCCGACCCGGAAACTTTTGCCGCCAAGCTCGCCGACTGGGGAGCTGATGTCATCGGCTGCAACTGCAGTATTGGGCCGGTCGCGATGCTCGACGCGATCGAGCGCGTGCGCGCTGTCACTACCCTGCCTCTGGCCGCGCAACCGAATGCTGGCATGCCTCGTTCTGTAGAAGGACGAAACATCTACCTGTGCTCGCCGGAATACATGGCGAGTTACGCGCGGAAGTTCGTCGCGGCGGGAGTGCGACTGGTGGGTGGATGCTGCGGGACGACGCCGGAACATATTCGCTCGATGAAGTCAGCCCTGCGCGCAGGCGAAGCGCGTGCGGCGCGAGTGCAGGTATCGGCGCCGCACCCGGTGCCGTCGGCGGCAACCGTCACGCCTCTTGAGGAGCGTTCGCGGCTCGGAAAGAAACTGGCGGCGGCCGAATTCGTAACCATGGTGGAGATTGTTCCACCCAAGGGCACGGACGTTGGGAAGGAGGTGGAAGGCGCGCGATTTCTGAAGTCTGTGGGCGTCGATGCGATCAACATCCCCGACAGTCCCCGCGCTTCGGCCCGCATCTCAAACCAGGCCCTATCTCTTCTCGTGCACCGCGAGGTTGGAATCGAAGCGATTCTGCACTACACCTGCCGTGACCGGAACGTGCTGGGCATCCAGTCGGACCTGCTGGGCGCGGCGGCCATGGGCATCCGCAACCTGATTTGCATTACGGGCGATCCGCCGAAGATGGGCAACTATCCCGACGCGACGGCGGTGTTCGACGTGGATGCGATTGGCCTCGTAAACATCGTGCACAACTTGAATCGCGGCCTCGATATCGGCGGCAACGCGATTGGTTCGGGGACTGGATTCGTGATCGGGGTCGGCGCAAATCCCGGGCTGCCCAATATCGATGAAGAGATCCGGCGCTTCGAATATAAAGTTGAGGCGGGTGCCGAATACGCGGTGACCCAGCCGGTCTTCGATCTGGCGTTGCTGGAAAAATTCCTCAAGCGGATTGAGCATTGCCGGGTGCCGGTGGTGGCTGGCATCTGGCCACTCGTGAGCGTTCGCAACGCCGAATTTATGAAGAATGAACTGCGCGTGTCGGTGCCGGACTCGATCGTTGAGCGCATGGCGAAGGCGTCAACACCGGAAACGGCGCGGCAGGAGGGTGTCGCCATTGCGCGCGAGATGTTGATCGCGGTTCGCGAGATGGTGCAGGGTGCTCAGATCAGCGCACCCAATGGAAAGTATGCGGCGGCGGTGGATGTGCTGGAGGCGCTGGGGGCTAGTCGTCAGTCTCCAGTCGCTAGTCGCTAGCGCAAACAAGACCAGGGAGGGACGGGCGTCCTAGCCCGTCCGTCCTCTGTGGCATGAAATCTCTCTAGGAGCTTGTTGAAATTAGCCTTCGTGCAGCGAGCGGATCATTTTATGATCGCGTGCAGAGCATGGCTGTTGTTGTTTTTCTGCTGCTCGACTGCTGGTACGTAGCAGCCGAGGGTTGGGCCAGCTGTTTCACGCGCTCTGCGCCCGCAGTTTCGGGATGCGGATCAAGTTGAAGGCAGCACAGCTGAACACGAACAGCCAATCCACCTTCGCCAGTCCGCGTAGTTTTACTTTCTTCAGGGGACCAATCTGCTTCAGCCATCCGAACGGTTTCTCCACCAACCAGCGTTTGCTTAAACTGATCGCGTACCCCGGATGCCGACTCGTTCGTTGGTCGATCGCGCCGTGCTGTCGGCGGGCCACGTGCGGTGTCACGCCCAACTCGCGCACCGTGCTGACGAAGTCGCGCGTGTCATAGGCTCTGTCGGCCCCGGTCGTAATCCGACCGCCTCGTTTCCGGCTCAACTCGTGCAACATTAATAGAGCCGCATCGCGCTCTGCCCGGCCATCCGCCTGTGTGGTCATCGCCGCGGCGATCAACCCGTTCCGGTTCTCCACCAAGGTATGTCCCAGATAGCTCAGCTTGGCTTCCTGGCCGGCAGACTTCTTATAAAGTCGGGCCTCGGGATCAGTGCTCGAGGCGTGGGTTTGGTTACGGCGCTGCTCACCGCGAAAATCTCCTCCACCTCCGTCCCCGTCCTTATCGTTATCGTTGTCCTTGCGGCTAAAACTTTTCTGTCCCGCCCAGGCTTCGATCAGCGTGCCATCCACCGTGAAGTGTTCATCCGACATCAGCCCGGTCGCTTGCGCTTTTACATGGGCAAAGAACCTCTGTGCCAAGTCCTGGTTCAACAACCGATCGCGGTTCTTGCTGAACACGGCGTGATTCCATACCGGGTCGTCGATCTCCAAGCCCACAAACCAGCGAAATAGCAAGTTGTAGTTCAGTTGCTCCATCAGCAGCCGTTCGCTCCTCACCGAATAGAAAACCTGCAGCAGCAAGGCTCGCAGTAACCGCTCCGGCGGAATCGAGGGTCGTCCCACCTTCGAGTACAATCCCTCGAAATCGTTGGACATTTCCGCCAATACCGCGTCCACCAGTTTCCTTACCCCACGCAGCGGATGATCGGCTGGAATCCGATCTTCCAACGCCACATAGCTGAACATTCCTGATTGCAGTTGCTGATCGTCTCCACGCATGCCTGCTTCTTACCACAGCTCTCTTGTGGAAAGGCAGTGGTTCTTCAACAACCTCCTAGCATCACGATCTCGCCTTCAAGCCCCCACAGAATCAGTCCCGCCCGTTGGCCATCAGGATAGATAGCCAATTCGTCAGCAAGCCTCTCCTTGCCTCTTTGTTGCTCCACAGGTTTGAAATGAAGGGTAGTACATCCGCAAATACACCCTCCGACAACACGCAACTGTTCCACAGGTTGAGGTCGATACGTTGTCACGTCAACCAGCGCATGGTCGAGAAACCAATTGACGACTTGAGCTTCATTCAGTGAAATAGCTCTGTCCATACGTGCCTACTTTAGTCGCGACACACTTGAGATTTCCAGTGGTTGATGT
>DASRDJ010000260.1:0-5059 GCA_035652655.1 Terriglobales bacterium | reverse complement strand
TTCTCTTCGAATCTGGAAGAATGGCGACGCCGCGTTTATGCGCAATTGGCCCTACGCGTACGTTGAAAGCATGCGCCCTGATTCAAGCGTTAGAGATAAGGTTGGCGTTACTCTACTGCCTAGGGGAGACGGGCCCGGCGGACGACACGCCGACATACTCGGTGGTTTCCAACTTATGGTGAGCAAGAAATCAACCAAAAAGGACGCTGCCATCGAGCTCGTTAAATTTCTAACCAGTCCCGAGATTCAGCGCGTCAATGCTAAGACGCGAGGCTATGCTCCAACCCGGCCAACGCTCTACGACTCGCCAGAACTAAAGGCAAATCCATTCTTCGCGACTTTGCGAGACGCGCTTTTGGACGGAGCAGTCACACGGCCATCCACCGCGGCCGGCTCACAATACGATCGTGTATCGACTGCTTACTTCACCGCAGTGCGCCAAACTTTAATTGGACAAAGGAGCGCAGCCTTCGCGGTGACGGAACTCGAAAAGGAACTCCAGCGCCTCACTTCAAAATAGGAGTTGTGTTTCGTGCGGGATTGCAAGCATGCTCGGCGCCGGCCGGCAGGCGCCGATGTTGTGAAATTCGACCTGAGCTTGGGGCGAATCTCTGTGGCTTGTTCGAGCGGATTCATTTCCGTGTTTCAGGCGGAGGGTGGGGAACGCTATCGGAAACTTGAGGATTTCGCCGTGGAGAGAATGGTGTTGCCGCGAGACGGCAAGGTTCGAACCTAGCGATGATTCAGTTGTTTAAGATTGGACCGTAGTTCAGTGTGAAGGGAGGCTGGTAGTTTGGATTACGCGGGTCTCATGCGGGCGGCGCTGGTGGCGCTGATGCGGAACAAGATGCGGAGCGTGCTGACGGTGCTTGGGATTACGATCGGCATCGCGGCGGTGATTTGCGTCGTCGCCATCGGAAAGGCCGGGCAAGCCCGCGTCGAGCAGCAACTGAACAACCTTGGCGACAACTTCGTCTGGATCGAAGCCGGGGGTCGCGCGGTGAACGGCGTACGCACGGGAACGCACGACACGAAGACGCTAACGGTCTCCGACGCGATCGCCCTCAAGAACCAGATATCGATCATCAAGAGCGTTTCGCCGAACGTGGACGATCCGGTGCAAGTGATCTATGGAAATCAAAACTGGCACACGTCGTATCGCGGGGTTTCGGCGGAATACTTCGACATCAAGCGCTGGTTCGTAGATCAGGGCGCGATTTTCTCGCAAGACGATGTGGACCGGGCCGCGGACGTCTGCGTCATTGGCAGAACGGTCCGGGAGCAGGTCTTCGGCATGGAAGACCCCGTGGGGAAAGTGATGCGAATAAATAACATTCCGTGCAAGGTGGTGGCGACGCTGCAGGCGAAGGGGCTTTCTCTTTCCGGGCAAGACCAGGACGACACCGTCATTCTGCCGTACACGACAGCGCAGAAGAAGATCAAAGGGATCACTTGGCTCGACGACATCCTGTGCTCCGCCGTCTCTCAGGAGTCCGTCAAGATCGCGGGTCAGGAAGCGACGGCCCTGCTGCGCGACCGGCACCATTTGCGCCCGGAGGAGGAGGACGATTTCAACATCCGGAATCCCGAAGACATCATTCAGGCGCAGCTCGACGCGAGCAAGACGCTGACGATTCTGCTCATCGCCATCGCTTCTGTTTCGCTGGTCGTGGGTGGAATCGGAATCATGAACGTGATGCTTGTTTCGGTAACGGAGCGCACGCGGGAAATCGGGGTGCGTGTTGCCGTGGGGGCGACGGAAGAAGCGATTCAGCTTCAATTTCTTGGGGAGTCCATCATGCTGAGTCTGGTGGGTGGCGCTGCGGGCGTGCTTCTCGGGATTGTGGGTTCGTACCTAGTCGGCCAGACGCTGCACTGGCCGATGGAAATGTCCGTCGAGTCGATTCTTGTGGCGGCGATGTTTTCGATCGCGGTCGGCGTGTTTTTCGGATATTACCCGGCTCGCAAGGCGTCGTTGCTCGATCCGATTGAAGCGCTGCGGTACGAGTGAACCAAAGTAGCCGTCAAAGGTCAGGTCAAAGAATGAAGAGACGCGGGTGGATCATCCTGGTGGCTGTCGTCGTGGCGGTGGGAGCGCTTGTCGCATTCGCCCTGAGCCGCAACGGGCAGGTACAACACTTCACGGCCAAAGTGGAGCGGGGCGACATTAAGGACTCGGTGGAAGCCACCGGCACGATCAACGCGGTCATCACGGTGCAGGTCGGTTCGCAGGTGTCCGGGACAATCGCGAAGTTGAACGCGGACTTCAACTCCCGAGTTCACAAGGGCGACGTGGTCGCGCTGATCGATCCCGCGCTGTTCAAGGGAGCGCTCTTGCAGGCGACAGCCGATCTCGAAAACGCCAAAGCAAATCTCGTAGCGGCGCAAGCGAATCTGGAGAAAGCAAAAGCCGGGCTGGTGCAAATGAAGGCCGACTATGACCGGACAATGGGACTGTTCGGCTCCGGCATCATGAGCCAACAGCAACTCGATTTGGCGAAGGCGAACTATGACTCGGCGAACGCGGGTGTGAGCGGCGCGGCCGCGAGCGTCACCCAGGGGGAAGCGCAAGTCAGTCAGAAAGAGGCCGCGATGGAAGTAGCTCGAACAAATTTGAACTACACGGTGATTCGTTCGCCGATCGACGGAACCGTGGTGGCGCGCAACGTGGATGTCGGCCAGACGGTCGCCGCTTCGTTGCAAGCGCCGACAATTTTCACGATCGCGCAAGACTTAAGCAAGATGTGGGTGTACGCGAAGACGGATGAGTCGGACGTCGGCAACATCAAAGTCGGGAAGCCGGTGACGTTCAAGGTTGATGCGTTTCCGAAGGACACCTTCCACGGGGTGGTCAGCCAAGTGCGCATGAACGCGACGACGGTACAGAGCGTGGTCACCTACGACACGATCATCGAATTTGCGAATCCCGAGTTGAAGCTCTTTCCGGGGATGACGGCATACGTCACGATTCCGGTCGCGACCGTGGAAAATGCGCTGAAGCTGCCGAACACCGCGTTGCGCTACAAGCCGCCGATGAGTGCCGACGAGATTCTTGCGACTTACAAAAAGTATGGAATCGACAGTAGCGAACGCCAGCTTGTGAGTTCGGGGCCGGGAGTGGTGGAGGCGTCCGAGTCGGGCAAAGGTGGAACGGAAAACCTGCCGCGCATGCCGAAGGCGAATACCGCCGTTGTTTGGAAGCTCGGGCCGGACAGCACGTTGGTACCGGCGAAAGTGTCTCTCGGAATCACCGACCATGCTTTTACGGAAGTCCTTGCGGTTCTCAAGGGTGAGCTGAAAGAGAGTGACGCGCTCGTGATCCGCTCCGTGGTTCCGAAAAACCAGGCACCGGGGGCGCTGCGTCGCTGAACATGAAATCGCTCGCCGCCAACCAAACCGAACCGAAGCCTGCCGGGCCCAGCGCAGCCGCGGTGATCCGAGTCGAGGAACTTCACAAGTATTACGAATTGGGCGAGACACGAGTACACGCGCTGCGCGGCGTGAGTCTCACAATTCAGGGCGGCGAGTTCCTGGCGATCATGGGCGCAAGCGGCAGCGGCAAATCGACGTTCATGAACATCCTCGGTTGTCTGGACCGGCCGACGTCGGGAACCTACTTGCTCGAAGGAATCGACGTCAGCAAACACGACAAAAAAGCGCTCGCGCTCATCCGCAACCAGAAGCTCGGGTTCGTTTTCCAAGGATTTAATTTGTTGGCGCGGACGACGGCTCAAGAGAACACCGAGCTTCCGACGCTGTATACAAAAATCTCCAAAGTGGAACGCGAAAAGCGGGCGGCAGAGTCCTTGGCGATGGTTGGTTTGGCGGACCGCGCGCATCATTTCCCTTCGCAGATGTCGGGTGGCCAGCAGCAGCGGGTGGCGATTGCCCGGGCGTTGGTGAACCGGCCGTCGATTTTGCTGGCGGACGAGCCTACCGGGAACCTCGACAGCCGCACCGCGGTAGAGATCATGGAAATCCTGCAGAAGCTGAACGAAAGCGGATTGACGATTGTTCTTGTGACGCATGAACACGATATCGCTCAGTTCGCGAGGCGCGTACTGGTGTTTCGGGATGGCAAAATCCGAAAAGATGATTTGGTGGCCAACAGACCGAGGGCTGAGGAAGTGCTCAGAACCTTGCCGACTCTCGAAGACTGAGTTCTCCAATTGCGGTCAGCCAATGCCAATGTTTAGACCGTGTGGGCCAAGGGAACGTGACAGATAGAGCGCATTAACCGGGAGGTCGTATCAGCGAACCGGGCCACGCCACGACATCTTCTTCGTGAGGAACTGATGCTGGCGAGGAGCGAAGTCGTGGCAGCGATGAAACGAGCGCTCGAGGAACTGGAGGAAAGTCTCCGCTCGCTCACATCATTTACTCCCACTGCGTGCGGCACCGGGGTTATCAGCTCGAACAACTTCAAGCTTGGGTTGAACGTCTTGGCAAATCATCATGAACGAAAGGGAGTCGAGCGAGTCAACCCAACTCGACAGCGCGGACGCCGGCCCAAGGTCTCATAACAAGTCGCCGTACAATGCGCTTCCGGATACGCTTGGCGGGCGTTTTTTGTTCATTACCGACTCCTTTCGTATATGGACTTCAGTTCCTCCCCTTTCAAAGGAAACTTCGTCCATAGCCAATTTCATTAAGTAGATGCCGCGCCCGTGTTTGGCTTCCAGGTTCTCGATCGCCGGAGGGTTAGGAACATTATTGGGGTTGAATCCAAGTCCTTGATCTCTGACGACGATAAACACTCCCTCGGCGTCTTCGCAACAGCAACCGACGTGAACCAGCTTACGCATCTAGGCGATTGCCGTGGAGCATTGCGTTACTAACGGCTTCTCGAAGCGCGAGTTCAACTAACTCCTCCTTACCGCGGACGCAACCGGTTCCGGCGATCAAACTCATGAGCCAGTCCACAACGGTGAAAGCAGGCCGATTTCACTCCTGAGCCAGGTGTGCACCAGCCTTTCACCGGACAAACGGGGTTTGGTTAGGACCGACTGCAGAGATTGGAAACTGCCTACCTAAAGCATTTCCGCTACCTCCCGGCGTC
>DASRDJ010000259.1:0-10639 GCA_035652655.1 Terriglobales bacterium | reverse complement strand
CCAGCATCATGCCCACACAGACCACCGAGACCGCGACTCCTACCGGCGCCAGCGCCCACGTGCGCAGCAAGGCGCCTGTCTTTGTGCTGGGTTGTCCGCGGTCCGGCACCACCCTGCTCTATCACATGCTTCTTTCAGCCGGGAATTTTGTGGTCTATCGCGCGGAGTCGCAGGTATTCAATCTGCTCGAGCCGCGCTTCGGAGACCTGCGCATCGCGCGCAACCGTCGGCGGCTGCTTGAAGCCTGGGAGAACAGCAGCCTGTTCACCAAAACTGGCCTTGATGCGAAGCAGGTGGAAGAAGATGTCATGGCTCATTGCGAGAACGCGGGCGACTTCCTGCGGATCGTGATGGAGTCGATGGCGAAGAAGCAAGGCGTGGAGCGCTGGGCTGAATCAACTCCGGATCACTTGCTGGCCTTGCCCCGCATCAAGCAGACGATTCCGAATGCGCTAGTGATCCACATCATCCGCGATGGGCGCGACGTGGCGCTATCGCTCGAGAAGCAGCAGTGGATTCGTCCGTTCCCGTGGGATCACGGAAAAGAATTGCAGACAGCCGCCCTCTACTGGGAGTGGATTGTCAATCGTGGTCGAGCACTCGGTCGACCGCTGGGCGACGACTACAAAGAAGTGCGGTACGAAGATCTGGTCGCAAACCCGCAGTCCACTCTAACCGAGGTGGGCGAATTTATCGGACAGGAATTGGACTACGACCAGATTCAGCGCGTCGGCATCGGTTCGGTGAGCCGTCCGAACACGTCATTTGGAGAAAGAAAAGCCGCAGGGTTCCATCCAGTTGCACGCTGGAAGAAGTCTCTGTCGAACCAGCAACTGGTGGAGGTCGAAGAGCTGATTGGCGGAACGCTCGATGAGCTTGGCTATCCTCGGCAAGCCACGCAACGATCCGAAGAGTCGCCGGCACGACTTGGGCGGATGCGCACGATCTACCAGGCGTACTTCAGCACCAAGCTTTCGGTGAAAACGAAAACGCCACTGGGCCGCCTGGTTGGCGGGGATCTGCAGTTTCTCGGCGGACAAGCCGACGCGCCGGCTCAGTCTTCGGAAGCCTTTCAGGAGCCAGTGCGAGTTCTGCAGATTGGCAATTATCCGCCGCCGATGTGTGGGTGGGCCATCCAGTTGAAGCTTGTCACAGAAGAACTGCGGCGCCGCGGCCACGTATGCGAAGTACTCAAAATCAACGAAGGCCGCCAGGTCAAGAGCCCGGAATACATTGATGTGCAAGGGGGCCCGGACTATCTGAAGAAGATTGTCACCTATGCGCTGCGTGGCTACCGCCTCAATGTTCACGTTAACGGCATGTCGAAAAAAGGGTACTGGCTCGCCATGGCAGCCGCCGTGGTTGGGAGGCTCGTGAACCGTCCTGCGCTGGTTACGTTTCACGGAGGACTGTCGCAAGAATATTTCCCGCGTTACGACCGAAGCCTCGCCCATCGCGGGTTTTATACACTGTTCCGGATGGCCGGAGTGGTGGCGTGCGACAGCGAGCCCATCCGCGAAGCTATCATCAAGTACGGAATCCGTATCGAGAAGGTAAGCTCGATCGCGACGTTCTCGCCACAGTATCTGGATTTCGATCGCGTGACGTTGCCGGAGCGGGTGGAGAAGTTTTTGCAGCAGCATCCGCGGGTGATCCTGTCGTATGTATCGTTTCGACCGGAGTATCGGCTGGAAGTGTTACGCGAAGGTATGCAGCGCTATCGCGCACTCGATCCTGACGCGGGTTTCATCTGGCTGGGCTTTCCGGGCAAAGAAATGCCGGCGGCTGAGGAGTTTGTGCGCACCTGGCCAGCGGACGAGCAGGCAACCTTGCTGCTTCTTGGGAATCTTAATCATGACGAGTTTCTCAGCCTGTTGAGCCGATGTTTTGTGTACCTGCGAACGCCGGAATGCGATGGGGTGGCAGCATCGGTTCTGGAGTCGCTGGCGTTGAAGATCCCGGTTGTGGCCAGCGAGAATGGCCGGCGTCCTGGGGGAGTGGTGACTTACCGCGACACCGATGCGGCCGACATGGTGGAGAAGCTCAGCTTTGTGCGCGAGCACTATGAGAAAGTCCAACAGAGCCTGCAGTCCGAGACGGGAGACGACAACGTCGGACGCATGGCTGATTGGCTGGTGGGGAATCCCGTCTCAGAACCGCAAACCGCTCCAACCAAGAGCAATTAGGAAATCTCAATCGATCGGCTCCCCGGAGGCATTTTGAAGAGGCCTTTTCTTCGCACCGTACTCACAGCGTATGCATTTGTCCTCACCGCTGGCTGCATAGCGGCGCAGGCCGCCGATTCCGGCAAGTTTGACGGCCCGGCCGAGTTGCCCCGGATCTATGTAAAGAGCGCACTCGCGGATACTCCAGCTCCGGGCAAATCGATTCTGGCTAAAGATGCCACCGAACTTCGGTCGGCCCTCGACAAAGCAGCGTGCGGAGACACCATTCGCTTGCAGGCGGGCGGGGAGTTTGCTGGGAATTTCAAATTTCCCGCGAAATCTTGTGACGACGTGCACTGGATCATCGTGCGCACCAGCGCTGCCGACTCCGATTTGCCTGCGGAAGGGGCCCGCATTACGCCCTGCTACGCCGGCCTTGCCTCGCTACCCGCCAGGCCACGCTATGCGTGTCCTACGCCTTCAAATGTAATGGCGAGGATCATCTACGACGGCAAGGGCAGTGGGCCTCTCATGTTTGCTGATGGAGCAAACCACTACCGGTTAGTTGGGCTGGAGATCACCCGCGGATTGCCGGGAGCCACGATCTATAACGTGGTTACTCTGCCTAACGACAAGGCTACCCATCACATCGTTTTCGATCGCGTGTGGATCCATGGTACGGCGCAAGATGAAACCGTGCGCGGCATTCTGTTGGGTGGAAGTAAACACGTAGCCGTGGTGGATTCGTACTTCACTGATTTCCATTGCGTGGCGATGGGTACCTGCACCGATGCGCAGGCGATTGCCGGAGGCTTGGGCGATCTGGAAATGGGGCCCTACAAGATCGTCAACAACTACATGGAGGGTGCCGCGGAGACCATTATCTTCGGTGGCGGAGCGGCTACGACCTCGCCGACCGATATCGAAGTGCGGCGTAACTACATGTACAAGCCCGTGACCTGGCGGCAAGGCGATCCAGGCTTTGTAGGTGGAGTTTCCGGAAAGCCATTCATCGTGAAGAACCTGTTTGAGCTGAAGAATGCGCAGCGCGTTCTGCTCGAAGGCAACGTGATGGAAAATTCCTGGGGAGGATTCAGCCAGACAGGATTCGCAGTTTTGTTGATGGCCAAGAACCAATCCAACAAGTGTCCTTTGTGCCGTGTGACTGACGTGACATTTCGCGACAGCCGGATCGCCCACGTCGCGAGCGGATTTCAAATCGGTACCGTGCCTTCGGGTGCCGGAGGTGCGAGCAGCGGTACGGAGCGTATCAGCATTCACGACGTGATCATCGACGATATTGGCGGGAGCAAATACGGAGGGTTCGGGACTCTGGCTCAAGTAACCTCATCCACGCCGTTGCTGAAGGATGTTTCCTTCGACCACGTCACCGCTTTCCCGCCGCACGCACTCTTCATCATGGGCGCCGTGATAGAGCAGGGTCAGATCAACAATTTCACCTTCACCAACAATCTGGTTTCGGCGGGCCAAATGGACATCGTGCCGCCCGGTGGAGGCGTAAAGAACTGCTCGTACCAGCCGGACAAGCAGGGACCGACCGGCGTTCTGAAAAGCTGCTTCACGAAATATAACTTCAGCCACAACGTGATTTTGGGATCGAAGGGCGGATGGCCGAGCGGGAATTCCTACCCGTCGGATCACGCTGCTGCAGGCGTGGTTGGTTTCAGCGAAGGGCGCTATCGGTTATGTCGTGAAAAAGATGGTGGGGAGTGCAAGAAATCATCCCCCGCATTTAAAGCCGGCGCCGATGGCAAAGATATTGGCGCAGATGTGGAAGCCGTCCTCTCCGCGACCAAGGGCGTCGAGTAGAGAGCCGAAGCGGGAGTCTACTCGACGCCCGCTATGGCCGCAGCAATGGCGTTTATGTCGGCCCCAAGGTCCTTGCCGTCAGTGCCTGCCAGGGCATAAGGACTGGTCGGCTGCAGCTGGTAGCGAGCCATGGCCTGCTTGGCAGCCGCAAACTTCACTTCGGCGAGGGTGGATGGGGCGAAGTTGCCGTCGGGCCACTTTCCAATGGGGCCGACCAGCGCGTTGTGAGAGAAGTCAAAGTCCTTGAAGCAACTCTTGAGCATGGCCGCCGCTGTGCTCATGTGATAAGCACAGTTTTCCGCGCCCCCGCCGGTGGTCGCAATTCCGCCCGAACCGCTGAAGATGTTGTTGGCCCAGGTAAATCCGTACATTTCCGGAAATGACTTGTTATTGCCAACGACCATCATTGCCGAGCCGGAATCCTTGTTGAACGCGGTGACGTGGGTGATGGAGACGTCGTGCAGAACTGAAACGTGATTGCCGCTGGACTCCTGGAAGAGATGGCCTCCTCCGATATAGGACCGTCCGCTGACGTCATCCATGACTACGTCGTGGATGCTCACGTTCCATAAGCCCATCGAGAGACCGCCCGCGACCGACGCGATATTGGCGATCTGGAATCCGTTTCCAGTGTGCGCGATGGTGTTGTAGCGGATGGTCACGTCGTGCACGACACAAATTGGACAGGCATTGCTTTGATTCTTGGGCGTGAGCAGGATTGAGAATCCAGCCTGGCTGAACCCGCCCCAGGAATTCTCCATCACATTGCCTTCGAACAACACGCGCACGCCATTTTTCAGTTCGAAATGATTCTTGACGATGAAGGGATGGCCATCCCGTCCGCCAACGTAGCCTGGCTGCCCGCGCATCCAGGTCATCGGCTTGAAAAAGTAGTTCCGACGAATCTCTATGTCCTCGGGATTCTTGTCGGCTGCGCCGCCGCCGAAGAGCACATTCTCGCCCGCGGCTTCGAGGAAATTGTTGACGATCTTGTAGGGACCCATCGGATTCGGTCCCAGGCCGCCAGCGATGGCTTGCGAGTCACCACACGCGCCGGTCAGCGCGATGCAATGAAAGTCGGAGAAGAACGAATCCACCACGGCGACGTTCGTGCCCGAAGTGAGCATCATCCCTCGGTTGGTTTCGTCTCGCGCAGTTCCGTGGAACCAGGAGCGATCGACAATGACGTGGTCGAACGTTCCGTTTTTCTCGACGGTGAACAGGTTATAGACCAGGGTCTTGCGGTTGTCTCGAGTGACTTCCAGCCCGACCAGGCGGTAGTGATTCGCGCCATTTGCCATGACCAGCGGTCCGCTGCCAGTGCCGGAGAAGGAAACCGTGGCGAGAACGTTGCTGGCCTTGGTGCAGCCGAACGAAGGGCGTCCGGGAAGAGCGGCTACCCCGGCATAGCAGGGAGTCGCGCGCGTGCCCTCTGGGGGCAACGCGCTATCGGGCGCGCTGGTGCGAACGATGATCCAGTGCGCGTCGTCGCAATTCTTCGCCGGGAACACGAACTGACCGCTAAAGGTGACGCCGGCCTGCAGCGAAATCGTATCGCCGCACTTTGCAGACTTCAAAGCTGCTTGGAAAGCGGCACTGGTCTTGACGATCTGCGCGCCGCCCGGGGCTAGGGTGTCTGCCAGAGAACTCTTGACGTAGACGCGCGGAAGTTCGGCTGGACCGTCGGTCTTCGAATTATTGGCGAGGGCCACGTTTAAGCTCAGCTTGCGCGACACGCTTTGGCCAGCGGCATCGCTGACTTCAACCGTGAACGGGTAAGCGCCGTTCTGGCCGCTGATGCCGCCGATCGAACCATCCGCGGCGTCGAGCAGCAACCCTGATGGCAAACCCCCGGCTGCGATCTTCCAGTGGTAGGGGGCAGTACCGCCAGAAACGCGAAGAGCGGCTGAGTACGGCGTGCCTTCTATGGCTTCTGGAAGGCTCGTGTTCGCCATGCTCAAGGCTGTGGGCTGCGCAGCCGCCGCACTGACGCTCACCGTGGCAATCGCTCGCTTGCTGGGGTCAGCCTTGCTGGTGGCTACCAACTGCACAGTGGTGGTCGTGTTCACATTCGGAGCGGTAAAAAGTCCTGTGCCGCTGATTGCTCCGGCGGAAACCGTCCACACGACATCGGTATTGCTCGCATTTAGAACTTGCGCAGCAAACTGGTGACTGGCTCCGGAAGCCAGGCTGAAACTCGCAGGAGAAACAGCCACGCTCACCTGTTGCGCGGGAGGAGCAGGTTTCGCCACCGCCATCGCGAAGAAGCGAAGGCCTTCGGACGCGTGCGATTTGTCCGTGACGGAAATCGAGAATGGGAAAGAGCCGTTGCGTGTCGGCATCCCAGTGATGGCTCCGGAACTGTGGTTCAAACTCAGCCCCGGAGGCAGCAATCCGTGACGCACGGCGAAGGTGTAAGGGGCCGTGCCGCCGCTAACTGACAAAACCGCGCTATACGCGGTGCCAACCGTCGCCGCAGGCAAGTGGGCAGCGATGATGATCGGCGCCGCCGGCTTGGCGGTCGTGGATCCCGCTCCTCCGGCATCGAGAGAAGCGCAGCCGGTTCCGATGATCGTGACTGCCAGGATGAATAGAAGGAAAAATCCGATTTGACGATTGACTGCGGGAACGTTTTTAGCAGCGCTGGATCCGGGGGGCACCAGGGACATCACATCGACCTCAAAACTAATGTGGGGGACGCACCGCATTTGCGCGTCCTCCGTCACTGTAATGACCCCGCTGTTGAATACATAGGTAACCTTAGGGCAGTGGACCCCGGAGACACACAAGTACATTTTCGTCTTCGGGTTACCCGCGCGAAACGAGTGTGGCGAGTAACTTGTTACGCCGCGCAATGCGCTACACAGTTCTGCGTGAAATTGGGCGTTTTTGAAAGCCGAGACTTTCCGCAGAATGTCGTGACCAGCGGCATGGAAGCCAGGGAAGGATTCCTGAAACGGATTCTGCTCGAGGTTTTCGTTCTTGCGGCTAGAAGTACAGGTACTTCCGATTAACACTCGGGGACTAGAAACTACTTTGTAAACGACGGTTGCTTAGGTGAAGGGATGTCTTACGCGCCGTTGGGACACCCGGAAGTTTGCGGAATCTCGTCTTGCGCTGCGTCGATCGTCTTTTGCAGAACCTCAACGAACTTCTCGGTGATGACGGACCAGTCGTATTTGCGTGCCGTAGCGGCAGCGCCCGCCTCAAGGCGGCGACGAGCGTCTCCGTTCTGCAAAAGCGTGATGATGGCCTCCGCGAAGCTAGAGGGCGTGTCTTCGAGCAGGATGTCGCGCAGGTGCTGGACGTCGAGACCCTCAGCGCCGACCGTCGTTGAGACCGTGGCCTTTCCCATAGCCATGCCTTCGTAGATCTTGATGCGCGTGCTGCCTCCGATTCGTAGGGGCACTACGATTGCCGCGGCCTCGCGCAGGTGGTCGACAATCGACGGAACCGTTCCCGTGACTTCGACGGACTGGGAAGCGAGCTTCTTTACACGAGGATGTGGATCGCGGCCGACTATACGGAAACGCGCCTGCGGAACTTTGTGGAGGACCAAGGGCCAAATCTCGCTGCAGAAATATTCCACCCCATCGATGTTTGGTTGCCAGTCCATGGAGCCAGTAAAGATGACGAGCGACCCTTGCGGCCGCAATTCGGGATCGTACTGATATTTGCTGAGGTCCACACCGGTAGGAACCACGCTGATATGGGAAGGATCGACCATACCGCTCATCGCGGTGCGATCAGTCTCAGAGACCGCGATCACGTGATGAAAGCGGCGAGTTTGTTCCGGCTCGAAGCGTTGCATCTTGGCCGACTCGAGCTTGAACACCAGTCGATCGAGAAAACGGGGTTCAACGTCTGCCTTGCGCTTCCACAGAATGCTTTCAACGTTGTGCTGAAACAGCGCGGTCGGCGTTGCGAGGTCGCGAGGGAAATTCAGCGTGCTAGAGAGAAAGTCGCAAACCGCTACATCGAATCGGCGCTGCGGAATCCATTCTTGTAGAAGTCGTTCGACTTGCGGATCGGTGAACCGGCTGACGGCATAGGGAGCACGGCCGGCGATCTGAAGGAAATAATCCAGGTGCCGGCGGATGCCCTTGAGGTCTTGCGCGGGCTTGTGCACACACATTGTTCCCGGGATATGCGATGGGACTTCCCGCTCGTACTCTTCGTCGCGTTCTCCCGCATAGTAGGAAAGATATGTAAGCTCGTGATGGGCGCAGAGCTGACGGAGGATGTTGTAGGTGCGCAGCTTGCCCCCGGTATCGAGGGGCAGAATCTTTCCCGGTTTCACCCAGAGAATTTTCATCTCTGCGCTACCAGCAGATTCCTTCGTAGGATCCGTTGTGTTCGAGGCGGCGTGACTTCTCGAGATTCACCAGGTCGATGACAAGTTGACCTGGCCGGATCTGCTTGCTGAGGACGCCGCGATCGATACCACGGGTTCCGATGACTACGACTTCGGCCTGGGCCAGCGCGGTTTCAAGATCGGGGCATAGCAACGAGCCGACGTGCGGGATCACTTCGTCGATGTATTGGCGATTGGAGCCGATCAGGTGGCCGAGGGAGACGTTGTCGTCCCAGATCTTGAGCTCGCGGCCCTCGCCTAGCAAACGCTTGGCCAGTTGCACTTGCGGGCTCTCGCGCAAATCGTCGGTGGCGGCCTTAAAGCTCAGTCCGAGCAGGGCGACCTTCTTTTTGCCGGTGGCGAGCACCATTTCGACGGCGCGTTCGAGATGCTCGTCGTTGCTGGGCATGATCGACTGGAACAACGGCAACTCGAGATCGAGTTCCTTGGCGCGGTAGTTCATCGCGCGGACATCCTTGGGAAGACAAGATCCGCCGAAAGCGAAGCCCGGCTTCAGGTAGGTCGGCGAAATGTTCAGCTTGGTGTCGGCAGTGAAGATTTCCACGACTGCTTCGGCGTCGACGCCCAGCTCCTTCGCAAGCGTGCCGATTTCATTGGCAAACGAGACCTTCACCGCGTGCCACGCGTTGCAGACGTATTTGGTCATCTCAGCTGCACGAAAAGAGGTTTCGAAGATTCGGCCCGGAGCCCACTTGTAGATTTCGCGCAGCATGCCAGCGTGGTAAGCGTCCGCTGCGCCGATGATAGTCATGGCGGGTTCAAGGAAGTCGGCGACCGCCGTGCCTTCCCGCATGAATTCGGGATTCACGCACACTCCGAAGTCCTTGCCCATTTTCTTGCCGCTGGCTTTTTCGAGCGCGGGAACCACAATGGTTTCCGCCGTGCCCGGCAGCACCGTGCTGCGCAAGACGATCAGATGAAACGCAGATTTCGTTTTCAGAACTTCGCCGATCTCGCGGCACACCGGTTCGATGTGTCCGAGATCCAGCTTGCCGTTTTTCAGGCTGGGCGTTCCAACGCAGAGGAAAGAAATCTCGGAATTCATCACGGCCGAAGGCGAGTCGGAAGTCGCCTTAAGCCGGCCCGCGGCATGCGCTTCCGAGATCAGGGTGCCGACGCGCGGTTCCACGATGGGACTGCGGCCCGCGGACATCGCTTCGACTTTGGTTGAGCTCAGATCGACTCCGATCACGGTGTGTCCCATGTGCGCAAGACACGCAGCCGTAACCGTACCGACGTAGCCAAGTCCGAAAACGCTGATTGAACGACTCATATGAGTTCGAATTTTCCTTCGTTGCACCTGGGATAATTGCGACCGCTCGCTAAATCACGGAAGAAGGTAAAGCAATTAAAATCAATCCTATATGGACGTTCATGAGGCAATCGCAGCAATTTCCTACGCACCTGCGCCTGAACATGATAAGGCTTTCTGGATTGTTTCTCTGATGCGTCCGGCAGACCCTGGCTGTCACAATCCATTAAAACGCACGAGCCGCTCTTTTGGAAAGGTGATTGCTTCACTCTTTAGTAACTAAGTCGAAGCGTTTCAATATGATGACCCTATTACAATGGGTGAGATGCAGAGCGCCCCGGTGACGGATTCGTTTTTGCAGGGCGGTTCGGCGACGGCCCAAGCCCGTCCGCGGAGGAAGGTCTTCTACTTTCTCGACTCTCTGGAGGTCGGCGGCACCGAGACGCAGGCAGTCGAACTGGCATTGCGCATTTCGGCGAACGCCTACGACGTCACCCTGGGATGCCTGCGTGTGAGGGGGCCGTTGCTGGAAAAGCTCAAGGGTTCGGCGGTGGCGATCCGGGAGTTTCATCCTACTGGAGGCCTGGATAGCGCGAGAGGCTTGTATCAGACGGCAAGGCTCGCGGCCTACCTGCGACGGGAGAAGTTTGATGTCGTGCACACCCACGATCTCTGGACGAACCTGATGGGGGTGGTTGCAGCACGGATGGCGGGCGTTCCCGCCATTGTGTCGAGCCGGCGCGACCTCGCCCACTTCGACTGGTACCAGGGCCGCAAGCGCAACTGGCTTCGTAGAATTCAAAACCTTTCCGGCGTTGTGCTGGCGAATGCGACGCCGATTCGCGATGCACTGGTCGCCGAGGATAGATTCGCGCCTGAAAAACTGTGCGTGATTCACAACGGCGTCGACACGGCCAGATTTCAGGTGGGCCGGCGAGATCGGGAGCGCTTGTTTCCCGGGACGCAGAGTCAGAGACTGGTAGTGCTGGTGGGGAATATGCACACTGATGTGAAAGG
>DASRDJ010000258.1:0-2788 GCA_035652655.1 Terriglobales bacterium | reverse complement strand
CACATAGATATCTGATCCATGAGGATGACCGACCCAACGGGTTCAGAGGAGAAAGGGGTAAGAAGATCGCTTTGGTACGCAACAACTAACGGAGGGGCGACCCGTTGGAGGACTTTCTAAGTTTTTGAATCGGCAACACCTTAGGAACTTTTCGGGGCTCTCGGCGCAAGTTCAGTGCAGGTGCCGACCACCATGTACGAGACTCGTCGGCCAGTGATGCCGATCGATGCGCAGTCCCGTGAACGCTCAAGATTATCGTCGGTGCAGTCCCATTCGAACTTGCCGAAGAGATTAAGTAAGCCCTTCTGCTCGCGCCGTGCGACAAATTCCTGAAGAGCTCTTTCGACAACGGCTTTTTTCGAGCGTCCGCCGCTGACGTTCAGTGCGCGCCTGAGCAGACCGGGATCTATGAAGCGATTGTTCACCATTTGTCCGCCTCCAAGATGCAAACACCTCGATCAATCTAGCGCCACCCGGCAGAGGGTTCGTTTGCCCAAGAACCCGGCGCGGCTGATCGAAGAATCTACCTAGGCGATCAGCTGTAGCTATCGAGCACAGCGATCGATTGACTGCGGTTCGGCAGTTCTTCCTGGGTCCCCTCTGAATTCCCGGGGCTTCTCGGGCCCCAACGGACTTAAAACTAAATACTTCGTATATTTCAATGTCTTACTTCCATATAAATCTATTCACTATCTATTCAATATGGCATATACTGCTCGCATGCGAAACGACAACTCAGAGCACGTATTGCAGGTGCTTCTCACGGCGCCCAAAGGAATGCGCGCACCGGAGATCATGCGGCACTTAACGCCCAAGGTCAGTCAGCCGACGCTCTGGCGTGTCCTGGACAAGCTTCGCTCTGAGGGCCGCGTCGCCGTGGATGGTTTTGCAAGAGCCACCCGATATCACGCGACTGAACGGGGTGATGTATCAGCTCTGCGCAGCCTGCGGATGCACGACGTCGTTGCAAAGCGCCTCATCAACAATCCGGATTTGCTCGACGTCGCTCGTAATCGTCTGCAGCGCTTGCGAGAGGTTAACCCGCATGGCGCCACTTATCACAATCGTTGGCAGGAGTTGATCGACGGCCCTATGGACCGTCTCCTACGCATGCTGACCGAGCCATCCGAAGAGGCGGGCACTCTTCGGCAGGAGTCTCCATTCACGATCCTCGTTCCTAGCGACGAGCGTCGACGCGTGTTTGAATCGCTACGTACGGCCGCCTAGCTGGATCCTGGCCACGCGGCAATGTACCGAAGACAATTGCAGCACGTGATACTCGAAATCGGACTGCGGTTCGATCTAAAGGACATTTACATTGTCGGCTCTGCAGCCATCCTGGCCGCAATCCCGGATCCTCCAGAGGGTGAACTGACAGCGACCCGTGACGTAGACGTAATTCCGCCGCGCGATGAGGAGAAACTAGCGGACCAGATTTCGTTCGTACTCGGAGAAGCAAGTGACTTCGAGGCCGAACATGGCTACTACGCACAGGGAGTGACCTCCAATACGCCAGCGTATGCTCCCACGGACTGGAAATCGCGAACGCTCGACATACGGGTCGAGGGGACGGTCGGTCATTGCATGGATCCGAACGACCTCGTACTTAGCAAGCTAGGTGCTGGCCGTTCGAAGGATCTCACTTTCGCGCGGGCCGCAGCTCGCCTCGGCCTCATTCAACGCGGAGTCCTGCTCGATCGACTTGAACACGTCGATTGTTCCGATCAAATCCGCAAACTCATCGCTGATCGGATAACCGGCGCCTTCGCAGCGTAGGCGAGAATCCGCGCTGCCTGCTTGCCCATGTGTGCCCATCAACGGAAGGGCGACCCGTTGGTATCTACTGCAAGTTGTTGATTCTGTCCGCTCGCGCCCGCGCTCAGTGCGCGTTAAAGTCGGGATTCAGCGCCAAATGCGGCCTTAGGTCACGACTGTGCCGTCATATCACGGACCCAACCACGGAGAACGAACATGGGAAAGCTGGCCTATTGCACGGTAGGTTCCAACCATTTGGAGAAGGCGAAGGCTTTCTATGACGCGCTGCTAGGGTCAATCGGCATGCGCGGAGTATTTGAGCATCCCTCTGGCGGGCGGGTGTATGGCGGCGAGGGGGCAGCAAACTTCGCGGTGCTCGGTACATTCGATGGCAGACCAGCCACCGCAGGCAACGGGTCGATGTTTGCCTTCAGCTTCGATTCCCCCAAGGAAGTGGACGCATTCCACGCCAAGGCCCTAGCGCTGGGCGGCACGGACGAGGGCGCCCCGGGAGAGCGCGCGCCGAAAATGTACTTCTCGTACTTTCGTGACCTAGACGGCAACAAGCTCTGCGCGTTCTGTATGGGCGAATAGCGAGATTGTGCCGCGCCAGCGCGCATCTGAGCCCGTTCGATTCCCAGCCATGCAATTGCGAAGAATCCCGGCAACCGACGGACGGGCGATCCGTTGATGCACGACGCAAGTCGCTGACTTACGTGGGCCGATCGTGTGCTTGGTCGCCTGTTAGTGCTCATTTCGTGCAGCACGTGTCCCAGGGTCTCTTGAGCGACCGGGGGCTTCTTGTCCAATACTGCACCGGTCTGTAGGAAGCTCACAACGCTTCTTCCTGGATGGCTTCGGAGAACCGTCAGTTGTGGGAATTCGCCTTGCCTTATCTCCATTCTCCGCTCCAAGAATTCCCACAAGATTCCCGCATTGGTGCGCCCCCCGACCCGTCGGCCACCGGAGTCAGGCACGGACCTTGACCTTCTTGCCGGCGGTCTTCTTGCCGGCTGCCTTTTGGGTTTCCTTG
>DASRDJ010000257.1:0-69950 GCA_035652655.1 Terriglobales bacterium | reverse complement strand
GCCGATGTGCGCGGCGTTGCGGGCACCTGGAAGGACCTGACCGACAATGTGAACTCCATGGCCAGCAATCTCACCGGCCAGGTGCGCAACATTGCCGATGTGACCACAGCCGTCGCCAACGGCGATCTTTCCAAAAAGATTACCGTGGACGTCAAAGGCGAAATTCTCGAACTCAAGAACACCATCAACACCATGGTGGATCAGTTGAACTCGTTTGCTTCGGAAGTTACTCGCGTGGCACGCGAAGTAGGAACGGAAGGAAAACTCGGGGGCCAGGCCGATGTGCGCGGCGTTGCCGGCACCTGGAAAGATCTAACAGACAACGTAAATTCCATGGCCAGCAACCTCACTGCGCAGGTGCGGAACATCGCGGAGGTCACTACGGCCGTGGCTCGCGGCGATCTCTCCCGGAAGATCACGGTCGACGTGAAAGGCGAAATTCTCGAACTCAAGAACACCATCAACACCATGGTGGACCAACTCAACGCATTCGCTGGCGAAGTCACGCGCGTGGCCCGCGAAGTGGGAACCGAAGGAAAGCTGGGCGGCCAGGCACAGGTGCCGGGAGTCGGTGGCACGTGGAAGGACCTGACGGACTCGGTCAATTCGATGGCCGGAAACCTCACGGCACAAGTGCGCAACATTGCTGAAGTGACCACGGCCGTGGCTCGCGGCGATCTCTCCCGCAAGATCACGGTCGACGTGAAAGGTGAAATTCTCGAACTCAAGAACACCATCAACACGATGGTGGACCAGTTGAATGCATTTGCCGGTGAAGTCACGCGTGTGGCGCGCGAAGTTGGCACGGAAGGCAAGCTTGGCGGCCAGGCGGAAGTGCCAGGAGTGGCAGGCACGTGGAAAGATCTCACGGACAACGTCAACTTCATGGCCAGCAACCTGACTGGCCAGGTTCGAAACATTGCCGAAGTCGCAACCGCAATTGCCACCGGCGATCTTTCAAAGAAAATCACGGTTGACGTGCGCGGAGAAATTCTGCAGCTAAAAGAAACGCTCAACACGATGGTTGAGCAGTTGCGTTCCTTCGCCGCCGAGGTTACGCGCGTGGCCCGCGAAGTCGGAACCGAAGGTCGGCTAGGAGGACAGGCCAACGTCCCCGGTGTTGCAGGAACCTGGAAGGACTTGACCGACTCGGTCAACGCGATGGCCAGAAACCTTACGGCCCAGGTTCGTAACATCGCTGAGGTCACCACCGCTGTCGCGCGTGGCGATCTGTCCCGCAAAATCACAGTCGACGTGAAGGGCGAAATTCTCGAACTGAAAAACACCATCAACACGATGGTCGATCAGTTAAATGCCTTCGCTGCCGAAGTGACCCGCGTGGCTCGCGAAGTGGGTACCGAGGGCAAACTCGGTGGACAGGCGCAGGTGCCGGGCGTTGCTGGTACGTGGAAAGATCTGACGGACAACGTCAACGTGATGGCTGCCAATCTTACCGAGCAAGTGCGCGGTATCGTGAAAGTTGTCACCGCTGTGGCGAACGGTGAGCTGACCCAAAAGCTCACCGTGAACGCGAAAGGCGAAGTGGCGGCTCTCGCAGAAACCATAAACAACATGACCGGAACCCTGGCCACGTTTGCAGATCAGGTCACAACAGTCGCGCGCGAAGTGGGCGTCGAAGGCCGTCTTGGTGGACAGGCTAACGTCCCGGGTGCTGCAGGTACCTGGAAAGATCTAACAGGCAACGTGAACCTGCTGGCCGACAATCTCACCAACCAGGTGCGCGCGATTGCCGAAGTTGCGACCGCCGTGACAAAGGGCGATTTGACGCGCTCAATTCAGGTTGAAGCTCGTGGTGAAGTTGCCGAACTGAAAGACAACATCAACACGATGATCGACAACCTGCGACTCACGACCGATCGCAACACAGAGCAGGACTGGTTGAAAACGAACCTGGCTCGCTTCACCGGCATGTTGCAAGGCCAACGCGATCTGACGACTGTCGGTCGAAGGCTATTGTCCGAGTTAGTGCCGCTTGTGAACGCACAGCAGGGAATGATCTACCAAGTTGAAAACGAAGAGAGCATGGTCCTTCTCGCGGCCTTTGCAGGGGACGGCGAGGACGGTCACCTGCGTCGTCTGAAAACTGGGCAGGGGCTGGTTGGACAATGTGCATCTGAGAAGCGTCGAATTGTTATTTCCGACCTGCCTCCGCAGACTGTCCCCATCCGATCGAGCTTGTTCGAGGCGGTGCCTCGAAACGTAGTAGTGCTTCCGGTACTGTTCGAGAATCACGTCAAGGCTGTCATCGAACTGGCCTCCCTGAGTTTCTTTACCGCCTCTCACTTGGCATTCCTGGAGCAGTTAACCTCAAGCATCGGCATCGTGCTGAACAGTATCGAAGCCACGATGCAGACGGAAGGGTTGCTCAAGCAGTCGCAACAGCTGGCAGCAGAACTCCAGACCCAACAAAAGGAGCTGCAGCAAACCAACGAGCAACTTGCGCTTAAGGCGCAGCAGCTCGCTGAGCAGAACGTTGAAGTCGAACGAAAGAATCGCGAAATCGAGCAGGCGCGCCGCGCGCTCGAAGAGAAAGCTAAGGAGTTGGCGCTCACCTCAAAATACAAATCTGAATTCCTTGCCAACATGTCTCACGAGTTACGCACCCCACTGAATAGTATTCTCGTGCTCGGCCAGCAGCTCGCGGACAATCCCGACGGCAATCTCACTCCCAAGCAAGTGGAGTTCTCCCGGACCATTCATGGAGCCGGTACTGATCTGCTCAACCTCATCAGCGACATCCTCGATCTTTCGAAGATCGAGTCCGGGACAGTATCTGTCGAGGCCGATGAAGTATTTTTCGCCGGCATGCTCGATACGGTGGCCCGTCCCTTCCGCCATGAAGCGGAAAACCGACACCTCTCATTCGAGGTCGTGAGCGATCATCACCTGGGTCGCAGTCTGGTAACTGACTCGAAACGACTGCAGCAGGTGCTTAAGAATCTGCTGTCGAATGCCTTCAAGTTTACGGAGCAAGGAGGGGTTCAACTCTCTGTTTCACTGGCCAAAACGGGGTGGAGCGAAGACCACCCGGTGCTTGCGAAAGCCGCCTCGGTGGTTGCTTTCGAAGTCAGTGATACTGGAATCGGTATCCCAACCGAAAAGCAGCGAATCATCTTTGAGGCATTTCAGCAGGCGGATGCCGGCACCAGCCGTAAATACGGTGGAACGGGATTGGGTCTCGCCATCAGCCGCGAGTTGGCCAGCTTGCTGGGCGGAGAAATTCAGTTGAGAAGCATTCTCGGCCAGGGTAGTACGTTCACGCTGTACCTGCCGCAGACGTACGCGGGCCCGTCTTCCGGCGTTGGTGCGAAAGACCGAAAAGCTCCTGTATCGGGCTCCCCGCTGCAGTTGTCCGCCGTGAATGTCAGCGAGCAACCACTTGAATCGATTGCGGACGACAGAGCCGACGTACACGAAGACGATGCGGCGCTGTTGATCGTCGAAGACGATCCGCACTATGCACGCCTGCTTTGCGATCTCGCGCATGACAAAGGCTTCAAAGTGCTGGTGGCGAATCATGGTATGGAAGCTCTCGCGCTGGCGCGCGAGTATCATCCCACGGCCGTCTCTCTAGATGTGTTCTTGCCCGACATGCTTGGGTGGACTGTATTGAATCACCTGAAGCAGGATCCAACCACTCGCCACATCCCCGTGCAAATGCTCACGCTTGACGAAGATCGGCAACAGGGACTGGCACGAGGAGCGTTCTCCTTCATAACGAAGCCCACCACGCCGGAAGGCATTACGGAGGCTCTGGGCAAGATCAAAGAATATTCCAGCCCGCGCCGCAAGCGTCTGCTGGTGGTTGAGGACAACGATGCCGAGCAATTGACGATTCAGACTTTACTGGGACACGATGACGTTGATATTTCCGTCGCGGCGACAGGAAAAGACGCACTCGAGGCTCTCCATCAGCAAACCTACGATTGCATGGTGCTCGATCTCCGACTGCCGGATATGTCAGGCTTCGAGATTCTCGAATGCATCCGTGACACCACATCTCTCTCAGAACTGCCAGTAGTCGTCTTCACAGGCAAAGAACTTTCTCCTGAGGAAGACGCAAGACTTCACACGCTGGCACGTAGTGTCGTTGTAAAGGGAGTTGAGTCGCCAGAACGGCTGCTCGATGAAACCGCTCTGTTCCTGCATCGAGTGATTGGAAATCTGCCGGCCGAGAAGCAGAAGATGCTTGATCGCCTGCACCGGTCTGATGAAGCTCTGGTGGGAAGAAAGGTGCTGATCGTCGACGACGATGTACGCAATATCTTCGCGTTGAGTAGCGTCCTCGAGCGTCGCGGGATGATTGTCTTGAGCGCCGGTACCGGCCGCGAAGCTATTAGCACACTCGAGTCGACTCCTGACATCGCGATTGTTCTGATGGACATCATGATGCCGGAAATGGATGGATACGAGACGATGCAGGTGATTCGCGAAAATGCGTCCTTTCGGCGCCTTCCGATCGTCGCTTTGACCGCCAAGGCCATGAAGGGCGATCGCGAGAAATGCCTGGAAGCTGGCGCTTCGGAGTATCTGGCAAAGCCTGTGAATACGGATCAACTTCTCTCTGCCCTTCGGATGTGGCTCCACAGGTAATGTCGCGATCGCCGAGTGCAGACGTTCGATGGAGGCTCAATGAGCACGAAAGACAGGGTGAACATCCTGATGGTGGATGATCAACCCGCCAAGCTGCTGAGCTATGAAGCCATACTCGGTGAGCTTGATGAAAATTTGGTTAAGGCGACGTCAGGCAGGGAAGCTCTCGAGTATCTCCTGAAGATGGACGTGGCCGTCGTGCTCATGGACGTGAGTATGCCAGAGATTGATGGCTTCGAACTGGCCAGCATGATCCGCCAGCATCCGAGATTTCACAGGACGGCCATCATTTTTGTGTCAGCAGTGCATCTCACGGATCTCGATCGCTTAAAAGGCTACGAGCGAGGAGCAGTCGACTACATCTCGGTTCCCGTGATTCCCGAATTACTAAGGGCGAAGGTCAGTGTATTCGCGGAGTTGCACCGCAAGGCCCAGCAGTTGTGGAAGCTCAATCGTGAACTGGAGCAGCGGGTGACGGATCGTACGCAAGAACTGGAGCACAAGGCCGAAGCCCTGGAACTGCTGAATAGCCAGCTGAATCGAAAGAATGAACAATTGGACGCAATTCTGCAGACCGCTCCTGACATCATCTTCAGCAGCCAGGGCGACGGATTCCGAGACTACATCAGCGATCGCTTCTTCGAATATACCGGTTCCGATTCGGAAGCTGCGAATGGACATGGCTGGGTCGACTTCATCCATCCCGACGATCGAGAACACACTATCGAGCGCTGGGCGATGTGCACTAAGTCTGGCGAGAATTATGAAGCGGAGTACCGCATCCGAGGAAGATCAGGCGAGCACCGCTGGTTCCGAGCTCGGGCCATCCCAATTCGCGATCACAATGGCGGCATCGTGCGCTGGTACGGTACCTGCTCGGATATTCACGACAGTAAACTACTCGAGCAATCCATTCGCGAGAATGCAGCAACTCTCGAGAAGCTCGTAGAAGAACGGACCGAGGCATTGCGTCAGTTGTCCAGCCGTCTTATGCGCATGCAAGACGAAGAACGGCGCAGGATTGCTCGCGAGCTTCACGACAGCCTGGGCCAGGACCTTGCCGCGGCCAAAATGACGGTAGACGGCATATTGCACCAGCATGGTGGAGAAACGAAAGACCAGTCCGCGTTGGAGGCCAGCAAGAGTATCGATCGCGCTCTGCAGCAGGTACGCACGATGTCGCATCTCCTGCATCCCCCCTTGCTCGATGAAGTCGGGTTGGTT
Organism: Terriglobales bacterium; assembly: GCA_035652655.1. Taxonomy (GTDB): domain Bacteria; phylum Acidobacteriota; class Terriglobia; order Terriglobales; family Acidobacteriaceae; genus Gp1-AA133. The sequence continues at coordinate 64,112 of DASRDJ010000257.1, read as the reverse complement.
TCTGCATTGCGTTGGTACCTGGAAGGAATGACGAAGCGCAGCGGTATCGAGACTACTCTGGACGTACGGCCCTCGTCTTTCCCGCGTCTCACGCCGCGTTTTGAGACTGCCATCTTCCGCATTATTCAGGAAGCTCTCACCAACGTCTTTCGCCATTCCGAAGCGTCGCATAGTTCTGTGACCCTGGTTCGCAACGCTGAGAACGTTGCTGTGGAAATACGGGACAACGGCAAGGGACTTGACGAAGACACTGTGAAATTCCGTCCCGGCAATGTCGGAGTGGGTATCGGAGGGATGCGTCAACGCGTCGAGGAGTTTGGCGGGGCATTGAAATTATCGAACGCAAACCCAGGAACGATTGTAGAGGTCATCATTCCAGTGGCGGAACAATCGCGCGACAGGGAGTTGGCTACCGCGTAACTTTTAAACGGTGTACGGTACTCGTCCGCGACTTCGGCTGTTATTGTCATGAGCACTCACCGCCAATCCGACGGATTTGGGGCTAGCAGGGCTATGCCGGTTAGAATTCTAATTGCCGATGACCACGAGATCTTCCGTCGAGGCCTCCGTTCTCTTCTCGAGTCTCACGCCGAGTGGGAGGTCTGTGGTGAAGCGACGGACGGTCAGGATGCCGTAGAACGAGTGCGGGAACTCAATCCCGATGTGGTGGTTCTGGACATCACCATGCCCCGACTGAACGGCTTGGAAGCAGCCCAACTCATTAGGACCGAGGCTCCGCAATCAAAGATGGTAATTTTGAGTCAACACGAGCCCTCCCTCATGAGACAGGCTGCGCTGAGCGCGGGAGCGGATGCGTATGTCACCAAGTCTGAGGTTTCGCGCGAACTCATGATGGCGATCGAAACAATGATAGCCCCCGGCAGCTGAGGGTTGCTGCCGAGAGCTCATAATCAGTGTTAATCGGGCTAGGCGGCCGTCCTGGTTTTTTTGGATCGGCTCGTACTTCGCGGTTCGACCGCTCGTGGTTCCTCTTCGTCTCCCCGCAGCGCACTTTGGTTTACTGTTTCTGACAATTCGGTAAGCTTTTCGTCCGCTTTCTTTTCCTCTTCGAGGGTTTCTTTCAGCAAACCGAGGTCTTCTGAACGGCCAAGCAACTGTGCGTACGCGCAGACCGCCCCGTAGGCCGCCATCTCGTAGTGCTCAACTCTTTGCGCAGCGGAAATCAGGGCCGCATCGAGAACTGAGCCCTCGTATTCATTGATTGTCTCACCGCCTTCCTCTACGATGCCCTCCATTCCCCCGCACTTTTTTCCCTTCGCACTCTCACTTAGGCTTTCGAATATCTGTTCCAGCCTGGCAACCTGGTTTTTGGTTTCTTCAAGATGGCTGGTGAAAGCCTCACTGAGATCCTCTGATTCCGCATTCTTTGCCATCTTGGGCAATGCCTTTACGAGCTGTTGTTCCGCACTATATAGATCGCGTAGTTCATTCAGATAGAGCGTTTGCAGTGTTTCCCGCGCCATGTTCACTCCTATTTTTGTTTTGATTGAGTTCAGACTTCCCGAAAACATCTCAGAACGGTTCGAAGTCTTTATCCCCTAAAACACCATCGAGGTTTCAGCAGGAGAAGTAAATCCGGAGCAGACCTTAGCTTGGAAAAGTAGACGCTATAGACTTCAAATCGGATCTTGTTCGAGAACAGTCACCTGTAGGTTTTGGACGTTATTGAGAACTTCTACAGCGATTCGCTTACCATGACGGGTAAGCAGCAAGTCGGCCCTTCCGTTGTCGACTGCCAGACCGTCTATACGAAGCCAGGTAGCGGATTTTGGAAGTCTTGGCTTGTGGAACTGGATCTCTCGCTTGCCGCAGTCGATAGACAATCCTAATGTCGCCTTCAGCAGCATGAAAGCCGCGCCCGCCGACCACGCTTGAGGCGAACAAGCCACTGGATACAGGGTGGGTCCCTCGCCCGAACGGCGGTGCAGGCCGCACAGAAGCTCGGGAAGACGGTTCATTTCGAAGTAGGCGCTCCCCTCAAACAGCGCATCAAATAGATCCGCCGCTTCCTGCGTCATCCCGTATTGTGCCAATCCAGCCGCAAAGATCGCTGTGTCGTGAGGCCAAACCGATCCGTTGTGATAGGAGATCGGGTTGTAGCGCTTTTCGCTGGAACTCACGGTGCGTACTCCCCAACCGGAAAAGGAGTCATCGCGTAACAGCGTTGCTGTCGCTCGGATGGCATGACTGGCTTCGGCGATTCGTGTGTAGAGGCAGTGTCCCGCGTTGGAACTTCGAACTTTGCATGGCTGCTTGGCGCGATCGAGGGCGAGAGCGTAGGTATCGAGCTGATCGCACCAGAATTTCGCCGCAAAGTTTTTCTTTAGAGTAAAAGCCTGACTATGAAGCAGACCAGCACGGCCCATGTCGCCGAAAGCCTCGGCCAGCGATGCAGCTGCCATCTTTGCGCCATAAACGTAGGCCTGTACCTCGCATAATGCAATGGGCGCTTCCGCCAAGGTCCCGTCTGCATGGAAAACCGAGTCGTTCGAGTCCTTCCAGCCTTGCTGCACCAAACCCTTTTCCGATCGACGACGATATTCCACGAATCCGTCGCCGTCCTGATCTCCGTATACATCGATCCATGAAAGTGCCAATTCAATGTGCGGCCATAGGGCATGTATGAAGTCAAGATCTCCGGTGCGACGGTAGAACTCTCCCGCCAGCATTACAAACAAAGGTGTTGAATCAACGCTTCCGTAGTAACGCCGGAACGGAATCTCTCCTAGGGACGCCATCTCTCCATGACGAGTTTCGTGCACGATCTTTCCTGGTTCTGCTTCCGCTTCCGAATCGACATGTTGCGCCTGAGTGGTGGCGAGGTATTGCAGTACTCCCCGAGCAATGCGCGGGTTGAACCACAAGCATTCCAGGGCAGTAATGATTCCATCTCGTCCGAAAACCGTGCTGAACCAGGGCACGCCCGCATAGGGGTAATCCACCTCTGGATTGCCCACTGTCATCATGTGGACATCAGCGAAAGAGCGATCGAGCCAGTTGTCCAACTCCGGGTTGGATGTCCGGATGCCGCAGATTTCTTTTTGGGCGACAGTCAGGTCTTGGGACACCGCCGCCAGCGCCCGGTCGAACGTCTCAACTGTATTGAACTTGGCTTCCTCGCATTGCACGGTGAATTGAAATTTAACGGTCTCCCGTGGTTGAAGTTCGTTGTTGAACATCACGTGGGAGGCCGAAATCTCGTCCGGAACAGGAGAGACGCAGACAACGGTGCGCCGAATTACATCGTCCAAACCGCGATAACGCATATGTACCCGATTGGGTTCCACGACATCCGCCAACCGTTCGCCTCGCTGTGCGCGCTTCACCCCGCGAACCTCGAATACGTCTGCGAAATCTGCTCCAAACTCGATCCGAAGGGGAAGCTGAACCGCCGTCGATCCGTAGTTTGTTAGACGCAGTTGTTCGTAGCAGACGCCTTCCCATAACAATCTGGAACGGACCAGATGAACGGAGCCGCGTTTCAACACCACGTGGTCCTCGTTAAAAATATCGAGGTTTGTCAGATCGGCAGAAAACAGTGCGTTATCTGCCCGTACACCTGAACTGAGAAAAAGCGGTGGAATGTCTCCCAGGGACAAAGTGAGCCGGGAGAGATAACGCGTGCCTTTGTAGTAGATTCCGTGCTCACCGAGACCCGAAGCCCGGATGTTACCGTAACGGTCGAAGACGGCGAACATCTGCCCATACTTCAGGACTCGAATGCGCTCCTCGACCGGAGGCCATCCAGTGGTGACATAAAAATCTGTCTTTACGCTTACATCAAGCAATGGGTACCCCACTCGTCTCGGCAATGGTCTCGCCCTCCTGCCGCACCAGGGACTGGTACATACGCAGGTATTGAGAGCACATCACCTCGGACGTGAACCGTTCTTCGAAACGGCGTCGACAGCGCGCGCGGTCGAATCCTGGCAATTGCATCACAGCTCTGCTCGCAGAATCCACATCGGACGCGAACAATCCGGTGACGCCATCCTCCAGCACTTCAGGGACCGAGCCCTGGGAATACGCAATCACAGGTGTCCCGCACGCCATTGCTTCGATCATCACAATCCCGAACGGCTCTGGCCATCGAATCGGGAACAGCAAGGCGGCAGCTCCGCCCAGGAGTTCATTCTTCTCGGGAAAGCCAATCTCGCCCAGGAAGTCGATGTCCTCCTGCTCGATGAGCGGTTTTATATGTTGCTCGAAGTATTCGAGATCGGCATTATCAACCTTGGCGCCGATCTTTAATGGCATCTCGACCTTTCTTGCGATCGCAATCGCCTCGTCCAAACCCTTTTCTGGAGACGTTCGTCCAAGAAAAGCCAAATACCCTTTCGAGCTGGAACTGAACTCGTATTGATTTTTGGGAAGCCCGTGATACGCGGTTCCTTGCCAGTTCAACCATGGCAATGGCTCGCGCTGTGCATTCGAGATCGACGAAACCGGCATCTCCTTGAATTCCTGATAAAGAGGGAGAAGGTCGGGAATGTCCAAGCGGCCGTGGAGTGTCGTTAAAGTTGTCCAGCCCATAATTCTGGTCAAGGGAAAGTGAAGGTAGTCGATATGAAAGTGAATCAGATCGAACTCGTTTTGATGGGCGACGACCTCCTCGAGCATTCTGACGTGATGCGCCAGTTGGTCGATGCATTTCGTGTCCAGTCGTAGAGCTTGCGGACTGATGGGTATGAGGTTCGCGTTCGTAAGGGAGTCACCGCTGGCAAACAACGTCACGTCATGCCCGTGTCGAACCAACTCCTCCGTTAAGTAAGAGACGATCCTTTCTGTGCCCCCGTACAATTTGGGCGGGACACACTCGTACAATGGCGCCACTTGCGCGATTCGCATAAGAACAACTCCCCGGATTTAAGCACCTTCGACGAAGAGGGTGCGACTTCTTCACCCGCAACTTCTGGATTGAAGTTATTCTGTGGGGGCAAAATCTTGCATCCGGTTCATGCTGTAAGCGGGAGCGTCGAGAAACTGATTCAAAAACCGCTATCAGCCGGCGAAGCATTTGCGAAATGCCTGTGACGGCAATCAGGCCGCCAGCGAGACATTTTGAGAAGGCCTTGGTGCGCAAGCGTGCTGACATGAGTGGCAGGTGCTTTCCAGGCAAATCGCACACACAATCTCGTGTCCACCACATATTGAAACGAAGCATGAGGAGCAACGCGCCATCGCCCGGTGGCCACAGACGCGCTGGTCCTGCAAGATTAAACCGCAAACCGTCCTTGAGCGGAACAGTACGGACATTCTGCCCTCACGATCAGGAGTCTGTGAGCTATGGTTTTGACAACATGATCGAGCCTAAAATCGTGCGCTGCCATCGGGCAAAGTCCGTAGTCAAGATCGCGAAATCTACATTTATTTTGAAATCGTCTAGAGCTTCCACCCCTTTCTTTGTACTCGATGCCGCGTATGGAGGTCTGAAAGGTAACTCTCTATAACTGGCAAAGAAGGCGGAGGAATTTATGAGCATTTGGACTTTGCTGTTTGTAGTGTTGCTGGTGGCGTGGATAGGTGGATTCACCGTTTTTCACGTAGCCGGAGGGCTGATCCATCTATTGCTGGTCTTCGCAGTGATTTCCCTCATCTTGCACTTCGTACTGGGGGCGAGAACAGCCTAAGGGAATCAGTTGGAGTGGGCGGCTCGTAGGGGCTTCGGGAACGTACCGAGTGGCGGTGCGTGAGAGACCAAAATCGAAACCTCGGCGAGCCGCTTCATGCTACTTTCAGGTCCAGGGTCTTCGCCAACGAAGACATGTGCTGAATCCAAGTTTTGGCGTCCTGATCGCCTTGGTCGGCCTCTTTCTGAATGGCGCTAAAAGTACCATCCAACTTCTCTGCACAAAGATTCTGAACCTGCCATAGATTCACGGGGAACGGCAGACTGCGAGCCAGTTGCACTGACTCCTCGAGACGTCGCAGGGCTGAAAGTTCGCCGGGGTTTGCCCAGAAAACCCGGGCGCGTTCCTCCGCCTGCCGACGCATCACGAATTCCAAGGTGGACGTATCCAGAGGGACCTGCATCTCCCGCGCCTCTTGAAGCAGGCTTTCCACGCGCTCGCTAGCAACATTTTCGCTTCCCAGAAGATTCCGCAGGCGTCTGTTCAGAGAGTACTCCGCGAGCGTGCGAAAGAGTTTTGGTTGTTCCACATGCAGATCAGCCAGAAAACGCATCAATGGAGCTTCTTGCTCGTATTGATGCATGAGACTGGCCTCGGCTTCCGCGAGATCCGCGCCCAGAATAATATCGAGAATCTTGCGTTGATCGTCGCGGAACAGCGATTTCAGCGAGTAGATATTCGTGTCGAAGCTACGCTGAAGAAGATTCAACACTTCGGGTGCGTCGGCTCGTGCAAATGAGGAATGCAGCTTATCGCTGAGTATCTCGAACTCTTCGTCGCTGCAACTCTCCCGCACTCCACCGCTCACGTTGTGGTCCCCTAGATGGAGAACGCCGAAGGCTAGGACTAGGGATTCCAAGGTAATGCGCGAGGTGAACCGGGCGCGCCCCGTGACGAGTTTCATCTTGCCGGCCTCGGCACGTCGGTAGCGCGTTCTCTCGGCCCTATAGCTATAGATGTCCGCCTGGTCGCCGTATTCTTCGAATACCGAACGGATCGCGTAGTGGGCCGCGAGTCTGCGGATGTCGAGTACTGCGGGCTTAACTAGGGTCTCGTAAATGTGGGCGCCATCTCTGTGTTCAGGTAGGTTGCTCTTTGCGTCCGCCAGCCGACTCAGGAACTCATTTTCCAACGTGGCATCGCCAGAGAGCTCGATCGCGAGTTGTAGACCGCGGCCCGCGTAATGGATAACCTGCACGGTCTCGATACCCGACAGTTCATCGAAGAACCATCCGCAGCTCGTATACATCAACATGCAGTGCCGCTGCAGTTCGAGTAACTTCAACGCCGTGACTCTATCTTCCTCCGAAAGCTCGCGAGCCTGGTGTGTTGTCAGGTACCGATCGACATTTTCCCGGTCGCGGTTCAACACGACGTCAATGTACGCATCTCTTGCAGCCCACGGATCCTTTAGAAGCAACCGGCCCTTTTCTTCGAAGAGCGAGGCTAGGCGGTCACGCAACCAATCAAGCGCCGCTCGCAGCGGGCGCCTCCACTCCTGATTCCAATCTGAATGTCCCCCCGAGTTACAGCCACAATTTGAACGCCACCGTTCAACCCCGTGAACACAACTCCACGAACTGTTTTCAAAGATTTCCACTTCATGAGTGGGAGGATGCTGTTCCAGAAACTCAGCGTAGTTCGAAAGCCGAGCCAGATTGGCAGTCTCTAAATGATCCAGAGCATAAGACAGGGCCATTTCGCCGAAGTGATGGTGGTGGCCGTAACTTTCCCCGTCGGTTGAGATATTGACCAGTTGCGGCCAGTCCCTCGTGTCCGAGAAGCCACTTGCCAGACGTTCTGCGAAGTGCTGGCCATTGTCGAGGAGATGCTCGAAAGCCACCGCCTTCGAAATCGGCCCGTCATAAAAATAACCGGCGATCGACCGGCGGGACGGAAGCTTAAGCTGGTACGCCCGCGTCGGATCGATCCGCTCGCCATGGATGTCTTTCCACGATCGCGAGCCTAGCTTGCGGACACGACTCGCTTGCCGCGGTGCCAGGATCGTGAATTTGATCCCGGACTCCGCCAGCAGTTCCAGGGTTTCCAAATCAACCGCGGTCTCGGGCAGCCACATTCCCTCCGGCTTGCGTCCAAATCGATGCTCGAAATCGCGCATGCCCCAGGCAATCTGCGTCCGCTTGTCCCGCCGGTTGGCCAGCGGCATTATCATGTGGTTGTAGCATTGCGCGATTGCCGATCCGTGTCCCGTAAACTTCTCTTGGCTCGCCCGATCGGCTTCCAGGATGGAGCGGTACACCTCTGGTGTCTTCTCTTCTAGCCACGAGAGGAGGGTCGGTCCGAAGTTGAAGCTGATTTTGGAATAGTTGTTGACGATACTCGCAATTCGTCCCTGATCGTCCATAATCCGTGAGGCGGCATTGGGAGCGTAGCACTCCGCCGTAATGCGCTCGTTCCAGTCATGGTATGGATAAGCTGATTCTTGCAGTTCCACGTACTCGAGGGACGGATTTTCGCGCGGAGGCTGGTAGAAGTGACCGTGGATGCACACGAATCTCATTGGCGAGGATGACATGGTTAGCCTGCTTCGAAATGCACCGGATAAACCTGACGAGCCTGAGCGATTCAACAACAAGCGAGCGTTGTTAAACATCCGGTGAACTAGGGACTACCGCTTTCGCTCTAGTGTACAAACGACCCGACGGACTTGGCGGCCTCAGCTACAGTGAAAACCCTATTGTTGCATGGCAGAATTAACGAGACCATGCTGTTTCTTCCGGTGGCATGCCAGACTGCGCCGAAGGACAGAAAATTCCGACACGAAGAGTAAATACACCTTGAGACTTTTGCCGGGCTTGGACCGATGGCACGCGTTGCGCCAAGCGAAAATGTCTTGCGGGGAAACGTTCGTTAATCACTTCAGTTTACAGCTGTCATACTTTCTGAGCGAGGGGGTGGGGTGATGAGAGCTGCGAAAGTTCTGATTGCAGACGACCACGAGGTCGTACGTCATGGCATTCGAGTAATGGTCCAAGGCTGCCAGAATCTTGAGGTATGCGGAGAGGCGAGTGATGGTCGGCAGGCCGTTCAATTAGCCGCCAAGCTGCGTCCCGATGTCGTGATCATCGACATCGGAATGCCTCAACTCAACGGCTTGGACGCGACCAAACAGATTGTTCATATGGACCCCAACGTTAAGGTCCTGATTCTGACGATGCACGAATCAGAACAGATCGTGCGCGAGGTGCTTGCCGCGGGTGCGAGGGGTTATTTGTTGAAGTCGGATGCCGGTCGCGACCTCATTTCCGCGATCGAAGCACTCGTCAGCCGGAAGACCTTCTTCACTTCCAAGGTTGCGGAGATTGTCCTTGAAACATACCTTAAAGGCGGCCCCCAGCAGCCAGTCTCCAAAGATGTGCTGACTTCGCGCGAGCGCGAGGTCGTCCAGCTTCTCGCCGAGGGCAAGAGCACGAAGGAAGTCGCGGTCGCGCTGGGCCTGAGCGTTAAAACGGCAGAAACTCACCGATCCAACCTCATGCGGAAGCTTGACGTTCATTCCGTGAGCCAGTTGGTTCTCTACGCCGTACGCAACAACATCGTGCAGGTGGTGGCGCCGCCATCCGAACACCTGTAGGGGACAGCCCTATAGAGAACGCCTGACTGTCCTCCCCCTCGAGACTCTCCATGCGATACGCGTGGAGAGTCCGTCCTTTCTGAGTGCAACCCTCACTGCATCCGTCCGAATCTGATCCGCGAACTACTTCGCTCAGAAAGGACGGAATCCATGGACCAACGTACCGAAGTTGTATTCATCGCGATTGCTTTTGCGCTTTTGGGCGGCATCATGACGTGGCTTTTCTTTCGGTACCGCCGAAGCAAAGAATTGCGCGAGCGTTTCGGTCCCGAATATGACCGCGTGGTTCGCAAGGAAGGAAACGTAAAACGAGGTGAGGGCGTGCTCGCGTTTCGCGAAAAGAAACGCGAAGCTTTGAACATCCATCCTCTTTCTTCTGCAAGCCGCGTGGAATTCTCGGATCGCTGGAATGCTGTGCAGGCACAGTTCGTCGATGATCCAGGAGGGTCGGTCGCCAAGGCCGATAGCCTGGTGAATCAACTGATGGAAGCGCGTGGTTATCCCATGGCCGATTTTGAGGATCGCGCTGACATTATTTCGGTAGACCACCCCCATGTTGTAGAGAACTATCGAGCGGCCCACTCAATTGCCTTGAGCCGAGCGCGCGGGCAAACCACCACTGAGGCCTTGCGCAAGGCAATGGTCCACTATCGCTCTTTGTTCGATGAGTTGCTCCACGACACCTACGTAGAGAAGAAGGAGGCACGCGCATGACTTTGCCCTTGAGAAAGACCGATGAAACGGAAGAGCTAACCACTGCCGATTTGGCGCACTCTGCCAATCGACCTGAGCAGCCAACTGAGGTGGCTGAAAATACGGAAGAGATCGAGAACACGCCAGGCAGGATCCCAGTCCGCTCGGAGCGCTCTGTCACCGATATTTCAGAGAGACAGGCGAAGGCTCCAGCGCAAGCCGAAGCTACACCATTGTTTCCTGAGGATCAGCTTCGAGACTTGCAGTCAAAATGGAACGACATTCAAACCGGCTTCGTGGATGAACCGCGTAGTGCTGTCCAGCACGCGGACTCGCTTGTCGCTTCTACGATGCAGCAACTGGCGGAAGCCTTTGCGCGAGAACGCGCGCAGCTGGAGCAGCAATGGAGCCGTGGCGACAGCGTCTCCACCGAGGATCTCAGGGTTTCTTTCCAGCGTTACCGCTCGTTTTTCCGAAGGATTCTTTCCTTGTAGCACTGAAGCCAAATTTGTGAACTATAAGGGAGGGCGCTGCTCTCCCTGATTTTTCTCATCATCAAGCGGCTTGGTCAGAGCGCACATCTTCGGCTTTGGACTTTAGATCCATGTCCTTCGATTTGATCTCGAGTCGCTCGTGATGGATGTCCAGGTGTACATGCGCAAATCCTGCCATGTAAACGTTCGAGATCCACACCAGCGCGAACAGAGACACTAAATATCCGCGCCAATCGAGGTAAAGAAGGCGAAAGTGCGTGATCAGCAAGAACAACGCGGCAACGTAGTGACTGAAACAGTATTCGCAGGTGAAAAGGTAAAAAAACTTCCGTCGCCAGACTCGAGGCGACGTTTGGCTCTGATCTTTGCAGTAATCACGCGGTTCTCGGAATACTTCCTCATGAGTGACGGTCCATGCGATGCAGGCAACCGGGATCGCCAGAATCAGAAGCCACAGCAGTTGTGTGGTTAACGGGTCCAAATCTCAGGTGCCAAACTGTAATTATCGTCCGCGTTTTATGTGAGCTTTACTTTTTCGGAGTCACTTTGGACCGAAGGCTGACGTTGCTAACTACGCCCGATTTCGCGACGCCCCAACGTTCCGTCCTGACTGCTTTGATGCATTCAGCAAACCGGTCGTTGTCGAACTCTTTGCCCTGTGGCCACCAAATGGAATATCCCTTCGGGCACTTCACATCTGGAAATGGCTCAAATGTTCGTATGGGGGGAATCGATACGTAGCCGTGAAGCACGGCGAGCAAAATCAGAGTATGCATCTCATCCTCGCGTAAATAGTTGTCGCGATCAACGGTACCTTTCGCTCTTAGGAAGACATATACAGCAATCCCTGTAACGGCCTCACACGGTTGCAGGAGTCCTCCCTAAGGTATTGGTCCCCTAGATCTGCGCGTTACGAGGCAACTTGTCCCACGAACCCCTTGCGATGAACGGCATCTGAAATCTGGGTTTCAAATTGTTTGGGTCAGGAGGAAGCGATGGCGGTGGAATCCAAAAAGTGTGCGCATCTGCCGTGCTTGTGCATGGCGCCTGCAGGAGAGAAGTATTGCAGCCAGTTTTGCGAGGAGGATAGGAGCGGCGGAAACAGAGATCGCCTGCGACTGCGGGCATCCGGCTTGTGCAAAGTAAGTCCGGCAAAGACCTCTTTCTCGGACTGTTTTGTCGGTGCAAGAGATTTTTTACATCGATATACGACGTCTACCCGAGACGCGCTGCCGTGGTTTTCGCATAGCTTGTCGGTTACGACGGCGCTCGCGAAGCCGCAAGGAGGTTGTTCATGTCGACGATTCTGGTTGTGCTCCTGGTCCTTCTGTTAATTGGGGCACTCCCCACGTGGCCTTACAGCAGGAGCTGGGGATACTACCCGAGTGGGGGCTTGGGTCTGATCGTGCTCATTCTTCTCGTGCTCGCACTGAGCGGAAGAGTGTGACCTAGGTTCGACGCATCTGGAAGGGGCCACTGTCGTGGTCCCTTTCGTCGTATACAGCGGTTTCCCTATCTTATTTTTTCGTGAACGCTGCCAAATTTCCCCCTTCCCTGCGTTTCTCGTATTCCTACATCGCACAAAACACAAGCCTTGAATGACGGCACGATGCTTGCTTACTTACATCACGATGCTTGTTCACTTCCGTGATGTTCGGAGGCCGTCATGTTCAACATACATATCGAGGTAGTCGGTGACGTGGCTGTCGTGCAGTGCGAAGGAAGGATTGTCCACAGTGACGCTGCTTACCACTTGCGTGATGCAATTCTATCGCAGCGAAACGCCAGGGTTGTTGTTGTTGAACTGTCGGACGTGGATACCATCGAGGGCGGCGGCCTAGGCATGCTGGCGTTTCTTCAGCGCTGGGCGCACGACCACAACGTCAAATTGAAACTATTCAATCCAACTAGTTCCGTGCAGAATCGCCTTGAACACACGTGGATGCCGTCACTCGATGTCGCCACCGCAGATGAGTTGATCGCACTTCTGGACCGAGCCGACCAGAGCTCATTGCCAAGCTGATTGAGGGGATTCCACCATCCAAACTTACCGGGTGGCGGGGGCGTATATCGAGGCAATACCGGATTCGCAGAAAGCAGTACTCAACTTACTCTCACACTTCGACCGGTTATGGAGATTGTCATGAGGAACAACAAGATGTTTTCCGGAATGCTTTTGAGCTGCGCTGTTGGCATCTCGGCATTAGCGTTAGCTCAGAGCTCGAGCACTTCTGGAAGTTCGGGGACCCAAAGTTCGACGACGAATTCCAGCACGCCCTCGACCCAAAACACTCCGGGTCAAAGTACCCCATCGCAGCCCTCGCCTTCGACTCAGTCCGGAACTCCGGGCACGCCTTCGGGTAGCTCGACTCAAAGTACTCCTGGTCCTGGCACGACGAGCACGCCAGGAGCACAGAGTCCGAGTAGTCTTCCGCCATGCTCAGCCGTGAACAACGGCTCTGGGTCCGTACCGGGCATGACTCCGAACCCATCAAATTCGCAGAACACTCCTGGCACGCCCAGCAAGCCGCCGAGCACGTTGCCCGGCACCACGGCTCCAGGGAGCACGACGCCTTGCATGGCTGCGGACGGCACGGTTCAAAATCAGGGAGCTTCGACAGGAACTCAGGGATCGACTGGGAATTCTACGAACCCTGGAATGGCGACACCAAACGGGGGGACTGCTACCCCAACGCCCGGAACTGCAACCCCCAATCCCGGGCCAGCGACTCCGAACCCGAGCACAGCAACGCCGAGCACCACACCCAAAACTCCGAGCACGCAGCCGACTCCAGGTACGGGAACAACAGCCCCGACGTCGCCAAATTCGCCAAGCAACGGCATGCCGCCCGCGCCAGGGTCGACGACAAATCCTGGAAGCGCTCCGAAACCGCCGAGTCCAACTTCGCCGCAAGCGGCTTTAACGTAAACGAATCTGAATCAGACTCTCCTACAGCTCTCACGTCAGACGGTTTTGCGAATGGCAGATCATCTGGCGTGGGAGCCCTGCCATTTTTGCTCCTGACATTTCCCCTACCAGTATTTCATTTGAACTCTACGATTAGTCCCCGATTTCGTTCGCGACAGACCGCGTCATAGTTTTTGATTTGGAGTGCCTAAACTATGCCGGAAAAAGAAACGCTGGAACGCGCCCAAGAAGACGCTCGTGAAGGGAAATCACCGAGCACGCAGGCGGGCGAATTTGTCCGCGAGGAAATTCATCACATTCGCGAAGGCAAACATGGAGCAAAGTCAGCCAAGCAGGCCATCGCCATCGGACTTTCCAAAGCCAGACGTGCGGGTGTCAACCTTCAAGCGCCGCGAGAAGGGACAACCTCGGAGAAGACGAGGCAGCAAGCTGTTCGAGATAGCCGACGTGCTAAGAGCAGCCGGAAGCCGTCGCGAAAACGTTCTGCCGCGACCGAGGCGGCGCTCAAGAAAGAAGGACATTCCGCCGCATCGAAAAAGGCTCTTTCGGCACAAACACGGGGTGCCTCCAGGCGCCGGAGCGCATCCGCCCGCCATCAGTCCGCGATAAAGGCAGTCCGCACAAAAAGAAAAGAGGGCCGCATGGCGGCGTCTCAAAAGTCGACTCGAGCAAGACGCGCCGCCTAGTCCCGCGAGCCTATAGTTGCGATGCGTGAGTCCAGAAGGTCGAGCTGCTTGAGGTCGGCCTTCTCTGCTGCTGTTTTCGGCAACCGCTCTCGGTGGAAGTACCCTGCCCGTTTTCCGAGCGTACGTCAGCTTTCGCGTCGTTGCCGGTCACGATGACATATGCGTCAATTCGCGTATCTCCTGTAGAATCAAGCGTGTAAAAGTTTGTAAAGCTGCACAATTTCTCGATCCCTACTTTAAACTAGAAGCGTCTTATTGATCAGGGATAGCGCGCATGCGCCACGGTTCGTCCGTCTTCCGTGCCCCGCAAGATGTAGTGTGTGCAGGAGCGAATTTGGGGCTCGCCATTCTTGCCGGCCTGATTATCAGAAAGAAATTATGAGATCAACCTTGCGTCATCATCCGCTCACGTCCAGTGTCCTCGTTCTTTTCCCGATTGTCGCGGCGTTGACCTTTAGCTCCTGCGGCAACGCCAACAGCAAATCTGCCCAAGCAAGTGTCACTCCGCCCTCCATTCCAGTCGCGGTCGCTCCGGCTGAGCAGCGAGACTTTCCCGTTTACTTGTCCGGCCTGGGAAGCGTGCAAGCTTCGAACACGGTGAGCCTGAAGAGTCGTGTCGATGGGCAGATCGTTCAGATTGCATTTAAAGAAGGTCAATTCGTAAAGCAAGGCGAACTGCTGCTCGTCATCGATCCTCGTCCCTATCAGGTAGCGCTGGAGCAGGCAGAAGCCGCGCTGGCCCGCGACCAGGCACAATTGAAAAATGCGCAACTCGATTACGAGCGCTATCAGGGTTTATTCAAGGAAGGCGTCATCTCCCAGCAGCAATATGACGCACAGAGAGCGCTGGTCGGACAACTCGATGGCACAATCAAGGCCGATCAAGCCGCCATCGACAACGCCAAGTTACAGCTTGTTTATACCCGCGTGACCGCGCCTGTCAGCGGACGCATCGGACTCCGCCTCGTCGATATCGGCAATATGGTGCATGCTTCGGACACGAACCCTCTCCTCGTCGTCACCCAACTGCAGCCCATCGCCGTTGTGTTCACTTTGCCCGAAGATGCGTTACCCAACGTCACGAAGCACATGAGAAGTGGAGTGCTCGAAGTCGACGCCTACAGCCGAGACGACACAACCAAGCTCGCCGCGGGAAAGCTTCTTACGATTGACAATCAGATCGATCCGACCACGGGAACAGGGAAGCTCAAGGCGATGTTTGACAACTCGGACAGCGCGCTATTTCCGAATCAGTTCGTGAATGCGCGCCTGCTGCTGGAAACCAAAAAAGGAGCAACCGTCATTCCCGCTGCAGCCATTCAGCGCGGACCGCAAGGTAGTACCTTCGCCTACGTCGTCAAGCCCGATAAGACCGTCGAAGTGCGTAACCTGAAAGTGTCGCTGACCCAGGGAAACTTAAGCGTCATCGCGTCTGGTATCGTACCCGGTGAGCAGGTCGTTACCGACGGTCAAGACAAACTGCAAGGCGGCAGCCGCGTTGAGCCTCATGTTTCGAACTCTTCTCCGACTGGCAACAACGCGTCATCATCAGGAACCGCAGGACAATGAGTCCTTCTCGCTTATTCATCCTGCGCCCGGTTGCAACGACGCTGTTGATGATCGCCATCCTGCTTGTGGGAATTGTCGCCTACATGCAGCTTCCCGTCTCGGCATTACCTGAGGTTGACTATCCCACCATCCAAGTCGTGACCTTTTACCCGGGCGCGGATCCCGAGGTCATGGCTTCGTCAGTCACGGCGCCGCTCGAGCGACAGTTCGGTCAAGTTCCTGGCTTGAGTCAGATGACTTCGACCAGTTCGTTCGGCAGTTCGTTAATCATTCTGCAGTTCAACCTCGACCAGAACATTGACGTCGCCGAGCAGCAGGTGCAGGCGGCAATTAATGCAGGCACGACCTACCTGCCGAAGGATTTGCCAAATCCTCCCATTTACAGCAAGGTCAATCCTGCCGATGCACCGATTCTGACACTTGCGCTGACCTCCGACACATTACCGCTGACGAAGGTCGAGGACCTCGCCGACACTACGCTCGCGCAAAAAATCTCCCAACTCCCGGGCGTGGGATTGGTCTCAATCAGTGGCGGTCAGAAGCCGGCTGTGCGAATTCAGGCGAACCCGACGGCGCTCGCGTCTTATGGGCTGAGCCTCGAAGACCTGCGCACTGTACTCGGACAGGCGAACGTTGATCAGGCGAAAGGCGTGCTCGACGGGCAGCGCCAAGCCTATACAATAAACGCCAACGACCAGCTCTTCAGCAGCGACGAGTATCGCAACGTCATCATCGCGACCAAGAACGGCGCGCCTGTTCGTCTATCGGACGTAGCCAATGTTATCGACGGCGCCGAAAACGCGCGCCAGGCTGCGTGGATGAATTTGACTCCCGCGGTCATCGTCAACATTCAGCGCCAGCCCGGCGCAAATATCATCAGCGTCGCCGACCGCATCAAAAAACTACTGCCGCGCCTGCAGTCGTCGCTTCCGTCATCCGTAAAGCTCACCATCCTGACCGACCGCACTCAGACGATCCGCGCCTCGGTCGACGACGTTCAGTTCGAGATGATGCTCACCATTGCCCTTGTAGTCATGGTGATCTTCCTCTTCTTGCGAAATTTGTCGGCCACAATCATTCCCAGTGTTGCCGTGCCGCTTTCACTGGTTGGCACCTTTGGGGTGATGTATCTCCTCGGCTACAGCTTGAACAATCTCACTCTCATGGCCCTGACGATCTCCACCGGCTTTGTCGTGGACGATGCCATCGTCATGATCGAAAACATCGATCGCTATTTGGAGGAGGGCGAGACTCCGCTCAATGCCGCGCTCAAGGGCGCCGGACAAATTGGGTTCACCATCGTCTCTTTGACGGTATCGCTAATCGCAGTTCTGATTCCCCTGCTCTTCATGGGTGACGTTGTCGGTCGATTGTTCCGCGAATTTGCCGTAACCCTGGCCGTCACCATCCTGGTATCCGCCGTCGTCTCACTCACGTTGACGCCGATGATGTGCGCGAAGTTGCTCAAAAGCAAGGCTTCGTCAAAGCACGGGCGTTTCTACGAAGTGTCCGAGCGTGTGTACGAGCGGGTCATCGAACGTTACGGCTCGACGCTGCAATGGGTCCTGAAACATCAGACTGCCACGCTCATCGTCACGTTTGGCACTCTGGTCTTCACAATCTTCCTGTTCATCGTCGTTCCCAAAGGCTTCTTTCCCGTGCAGGACACGGGCGTGATTCTCGGTATCTCGGATGCGCCGCAAACGGTATCTTTCACCGCGATGGCCCAGCGGCAGCAAGCACTGACGCAAGTGATTCTGAAAGACCCTGCGGTCGAAAGCCTCTCATCTTTTATAGGTATCGATGGAATCAATACAACGCCCAATAGCGGCCGCATTCAGATCAATCTAAAGTCGCGAAGTCAGCGCAAAGACACAGCTTCAGAAATTATCCGCCGCCTTCAGCCCGAACTTGCCAAAGTCGAAGGCGTCATGCTCTACATGCAGCCTATCCAGGATCTCACCGTCGAAGATCGTGTTAGCCGCACCCAGTTCCAGTACTCGCTCGAGTCGGCCGATGCTAACGATCTCAATCTGTGGGTTCCACGGCTGATGGACAAACTGCGCGCCCTTCCTGAATTGCGAGACATCGCCAACGATCAGCTCACCAGCGGCCTAAAGGCCGACCTCGTCATCGATCGCGACACCGCCTCGCGGCTGGGAATTCTGCCGCAGGCAATTGACGACACGTTGTACGACGCCTTCGGTCAGAGGCAGGTGTCAACCATTTTTACGCAGTTAAATCAATACCACGTTGTTCTCGAGGCTGATCCCAGCTTTCAGCAGAGCCCGGACTCTCTTAAGAATATTTACGTGCACTCTTCCACAGGGGCACAGGTCCCGTTATCTGCATTTACCCATTTCTCCTCCACCAACGCTCTCCTGGCAATCAATCACCAGGGTCAGTTTCCCGTCGTAACAATCTCTTTTAACCTGGCGCCGCGCATCTCCCTTGGCGAAGCCACGAAAGCCATCAACCAGGCGGAACACGATATAAACCTTCCGGCCAGCATTCATACCAGTTTTCAGGGAACGGCGGCCGCCTTCCAGAACTCTCTATCGTCCGAGCCTTATCTCATTCTGGCCGCGCTGGTGACGGTCTACATCGTGCTCGGTGTTCTGTACGAAAGTTACATTCACCCGATCACGATCCTCTCCACACTACCTTCCGCCGGTGTCGGAGCGATACTCGCTCTCATTCTGACCGGTAACGACTTCAACGTCATTGCCTTGATCGGAATCATCCTCTTGATCGGAATCGTGAAGAAAAACGCCATTATGATGATCGACTTCGCGCTTGAGGCCGAGCGCGGGGAAGGGAAGCCGCCGGAGGAAGCGATCTATCAGGCCTGTCTGTTACGCTTCCGTCCCATCATGATGACGACGATGGCCGCGCTGCTCGGTGGTTTGCCTTTGGCGTTGACTTCGGGCACGGGCTCAGAACTGCGCAATCCGCTTGGCATCTCGATCGTTGGCGGATTGATTCTGAGCCAGTTACTTACTCTCTACACGACTCCAGTGGTCTATCTGGCGTTTGATCGCCTGGCGCGTCGCTTGTCACGTTACAAGATTGGCAATCCGATTGAAGGAGCGGCCACCGCCGACTAGGCATGAACATCTCGGCCCCATTCATCCGGCGACCGATCGGTACCTCGCTCCTCACGATCGCGCTGCTCCTGTCGGGAGCATTGGCTTTTCGCTTCCTGCCGGTTGCACCCCTCCCGCAAGTGGAGTTTCCCGTCATCTCCGTGGGTGCGGGATTGCCCGGCGCCAGCCCGGAAACCATGGCATCTTCGGTCGCCACACCGCTCGAACGTCAGTTCGGAAGAATCTCAGGAGTGAATCAGATGACCTCGACGAGTCAACTCGGCTCGACGAGCATTGTTCTCCAATTTGATTTGAGTCGTAACATCGACGCCGCAGCCCGCGACGTTCAGGCCGCCATCAACGCGGCTCGCGGCCAGTTGCCCGCGAATCTCCCGAGCAATCCCAACTACCGCAAAGTCAACCCAGCAGACGCGCCCATCCTGATTCTCTCCATGACCTCCGACACCATAAGGCTGCCGGAGATCTACGATTCGGCCAATTCCATCCTCGCACAAAAGCTGGCGCAGGTTTCCGGTGTCGGTCAGGTCTTTGTCGGCGGGGGCGCCAACCCCGCGGTTCGCGCCGAGTTGAACCCCATGATGTTGAACAAGCTCGGGGTCAGTACTCAACAGGTCGCCACCGCACTTTCTTCGGCAAATGCCAACAAGCCGAAAGGTGAGTTCACCGGCGCAGTCAATGCGTGGACAATCGACGCCAACGATCAACTCTTCAAAGCGGAGAAGTATCGCGACCTGATTGTCTCTTCAAAGCAAAACGGCGTAGTTCGCCTGGGCGACGTCGCTGACGTGCAGGATTCGGTCGAGGACCTCCGCAACGCCGGTAGTTCAAACGGGAAGCGTGCCGTCTTGCTGGTGATTTTCCGGCAGCCCGGCGCAAACATTATTTCTACCGTCGACAATGTCCGCGAACTGCTTCCCCAATTGCAGTCGTCGATTTCTCCGGCCATCAAGCTCGACGTCGTGATGGATCGAACCTTGACGGTGCGCGCTTCGGTACGCGACATCGAGCTAACCCTGATCATTTCCGTCATTCTCGTCGTACTAGTTGTTTTCGTTTTTCTCCGCAATGTCCGCTCTACCATTATCCCCAGCATCGCCGTCCCGTTGTCACTGGTGGGGACCTTCGGCGTGATGTACCTCCTCGGCTACAGCCTCGACAACCTCTCTTTGATGGCGCTCGCGATTTCAACAGGCTTTGTTGTGGACGACGCCATCGTCGTTCTCGAGAACATAAATCGCCATCTTGAGGAAGGCGTTCAGCCGGTTCCTGCAGCATTTCAAGGCGCGAAGGAAATTGGCTTCACGGTTCTTTCCATGAGTACGTCGTTGGTGGCCGTGTTTATCCCGATTCTTCTGATGGGAGGCATCGTCGGCCGTCTGTTTCGCGAATTCGCCGTCACCCTGAGCGCGGCGATCGGAGTTTCTCTCGTGGTCTCGCTTACCACTACTCCGATGATGTGCGCGAAATTGTTGCGCCCACTCAAAGACGAAGCCCACGGCCGCCTTTATCGGGCCAGCGAAAAAGCCTTCGATTCGCTGCGCAACTTCTATGCGCACGGTCTCCGCTGGGTCCTGCGATACCAGTTCTTGATGTTGCTAGTCACGATAGGCACCGCAGCTCTCAGCGTCTACTTGTATATCGTGGTGCCCAAAGGCTTTTTCCCGCAGCAGGATACGGGTCGGCTCGGCGGCTCTATCCAGGCGGAGCAGGATATCTCGTTTCAGGCGATCCGTCAGAAGATGAACGACTACGTGGCCATCATCATGAAGGATCCCGCGGTCACTACGGTGACTGCCTTTGTCGGTGGCGGGGGCACCGCCAATACGGGGCGTATGTTCATCATGTTGAAGCCTCTCGAAGAACGCCAAGTAAGTGCCGATCAGGTCATCAGCCGGTTACGCGGCAAACTTGCTCATGTGCCCGGAGCGACTCTGTATTTGCAATCCGCGCAGGATCTGCAAATCGGGGGCCGTATGGGGAACGCGCAGTATCAATACACGCTGCAGTCTGAAAGCCTGGACGATTTGAATCAGTGGGCTCCAAAGGTGCTCGCAAAGCTGCGGCAGCTTCGTCAATTGAAAGATGTCAACACCGATCAGCAGAACCGAGGCCTTGAGGCCAAGGTTGTGATCGATCGCGACACTGCCGCCCGGCTCGGCATTCAGCCCAATGCGATCGATGCGGCGCTCTATCAGGCTTTTGGTCAGAGCCAAGTTTCCACCATCTACGAACAGCTCAACCAGTATCACGTTGTAATGGAGGTCGATCCTCGTTACCAGCAAACGCCGGACGCGCTGCAGAGCATCTACGTGCCTTCCAAGTCAGGAACCATGGTTCCGCTCTCGTCCTTCAGCCATTTCGAACCTTCCAACACTCCCTTGGCCGTGAATCACCAGGCGCAATTTCCGTCCGTGACGCTCTCCTTCAATCTTGCCGAAGGCATTTCCCTGGGTGATGCCACCCAACTGATCGAAAAAACCAATCGGGACCTGAATCTTCCAACCTCTATCCACGCCAGCTTCCAGGGAACGGCGGCCGCCTTTCAAGACTCGCTCTCCAGCGAACCGATTCTGATCCTCGCCGCTCTGGCTGCCGTGTACATCGTCTTGGGAATTCTTTACGAAAGTTATATTCACCCAATCACCATTCTTTCTACTCTGCCTTCAGCTGGTGTGGGTGCTCTCCTCGCCCTGTTGCTGACTCACAATGACCTGAACGTCATCGCGCTGATCGGAGTCTTGTTGTTGATCGGGATCGTGAAGAAGAACGCGATCATGATGATCGACTTCGCGCTGGAAGCGGAACGAAAAGACAACAAGTCCCCCGAAGAAGCGATTTACCAGGCTTGCATCATGCGCTTTCGCCCCATCATGATGACCACGGCCGCGGCTCTGCTCGCCGGATTGCCTCTCGCAGTCGGCCGCGGAACTGGTTCCGAACTGCATCGTCCTCTGGGTATCACGATCGTCGGCGGCCTGATTGTGAGCCAGATGCTCACCCTCTACACGACGCCCGTCGTCTACCTCTATATGGATCGCATGCGGTTGCGTTTCAGAGGCATGACCGGAAGATCCAAGGCCGACACGCAGTGGCAGCCCACCTAATAAACTACCTCTCCCGATCTAAGCGAATTGCTGCCGGGCTCACCCGCGCCGAACCCGGGGCTAGAGTATGTCCTCTGGTCAGAATCGTCGTCCGTCCAGCCAAAGAGCACGATGGCGCCATAAGATTTTACAAATAATTTGCAATTGGAAAAGAGTCGATGTAGTATGCGCGCCAATCGTTGGGGTCGGGTCGGAAGGTTTTCCTAAGAATCGTTTTAGAGCAGTTCGGCACGACACGAACTATGCACTTCCTCTCGATACTTTCTAGTACTACTCTGCGACTTCAACCACTTCTATCCACGCTGATGTCACTCACGGCGGGGTGCGTTCAGACAGGAGATTGGTATGCAACGTTGTGATGCGGGCAGCTGGAAAAACTACGTCTCAACATCGATCTTCAAATCTACCCTGGCTCTCGTTCTTCTTGGCTTGTCCTACCTGACCATCGGATGTCAGCCCAGCTACGCGATACCCGCCTTTGCCAGGAAGTACGGCCTCCCTTGCTCGGCTTGTCACATCGGGTGGCCGATCCTCAATGTCTTCGGCCAGCAATTCCGCGACAACGGATACCAGTTGGGCAATGAGAAGGATTCCCCCATCTATCAGAATCCGTCCTATTGGCCGATCACGTTTCGCGTCACTCCGCAGTGGCATCTGGAGAGTCAGACGAAGGTCCAAATCGACGACCCGAGCGGCCTGACTCCGGGTACCGAGCAAACAGTCACGACGCACGGATTCGACCTCTCCGGCTTGGACATCTGGACCGCCGGCACTCTTTACAAGAACATTTCGTTCTCTGTTCTGCCGTCGATGGGAGAGGGCGACACATTCCACTTCGAAAATGCCTGGGTTCGCTTTGACAACCTGCTGAACTCTCCGTGGCTGAACGTCAAAGTCGGCAAATTCGAACTGGATACTCTGCTCTCCGAGAAGCGCTTCCTGACCCTGTCTGGAGTCGGAGGCGCGTGGTTCAACTATCACTTCTTGCCGGTCGGCGACAGTAACGGCTTCGGCGGAATCGGCGACAACCAGATGGGCCTAGAGATCTCCGGACACAACAAGAACAGCTACGCTCGTTACTCGATTGCACTGTTAAGCAGTGTGGATGGCAACCCCGGACTCACGACCAGCAACGCGGGAACTGCCTACCCGGGTACCGCGCGCACCTATGACACTTTCATTAATTTAAACGAAGGCTTCCAGGTGGGCGGACTTGGAGTACAGCGCGTCGGAGTCTACGGCTATTTTGGCCAGACGCCCACCTATTACCTCACGAGCGGCGGAGTCCAGGTGGAAGGCAAGGGAAACAGAAGCTTCTCCCGTGTAGGCGCGTATGGCTGGTGGTACCTCAAAGACCTCGACATTGAAACTCTGTACATGCATGGCCAGGACAACGTCTATCTGGGCAACGGAATCGCGGTGAACGACTCTGCCGGTCTTCCCCCAGGAGCTGCCGGACCGACTTGGAACGGTGGCTTTGTCGAAGCACACTACACCTACAATCCGCAGCTGATCTTCACGGGCCGTTACGAGCTGGTGCATATGTCGAGACAAGCGAACCCCGGCCTGGTCCCAAATCTCGGCAACGTTGATTCCTTTACCATTGGCTATCGCTGGTACCCGATCATGTTGAGCCGCGCCGGGCTGGCTTTCCATAACGAATATTCGCAAGCCAAGACCGGGAATACTTCCATCCTGACGCAAAGCGACCAGACGGTCCGCAGCGTCATGATTGGTTTTGACTTTGATTACTAGGTTAAGCTAAGTCCCATGGGGATGTTTGTCTTGAAGTGGGCGCAGGTACGTATTGCGCGGGCATGGATTTCGGACGCAAAAACCGCACGCATCTGGATCTCATGCCTGCTTGTTCTTTTTCTGAGTGTTGAAGGTTTCTCCCGCACTCGCGACACCGGGGCTGCCAGTTTCTCGATTGACCTCGATAAGCCTTTCAACGAAGTATTGGCCATTGTTGACGAAGTCGCCCGCAGCGGCTCCATCAAAGGGACGTTCGAATATCGCGGGGACGAGCAACT
Organism: Terriglobales bacterium; assembly: GCA_035652655.1. Taxonomy (GTDB): domain Bacteria; phylum Acidobacteriota; class Terriglobia; order Terriglobales; family Acidobacteriaceae; genus Gp1-AA133. The sequence goes on along the minus strand of DASRDJ010000257.1, from coordinate 40,251 downwards.
GGGCGGAGCTCAATTTGCCGAGAAGTCTTCACTGTTTCCCGCGTGGACCGAGCCCGGGAAAGTTTTTTACAAGGTTCGCACCAAGGCTCTGTCGCCCTCGCATTTCCTGAACAGCAACGATGTCGGTACCGTGGCGGTTCGTTACGTCGTGCAGGAGCGCGGCCCCAATTCGACGCGGCTGTTTATCGATGCGGTCTACATAGAAAACGCCCGTCATCACGGTCACCCCTCTGATGGATACGTGGAGACTTGCGAGTTCGGCGAAATTGGAAAGCTGCTGAAAGACCGCGAGCAACTCCAGAAGCTGGCCGCTTCTGGACAACCGCTTTCCCCCGGACAAGAAAGCACATCTCTTTCTCAGGAGCGGCAGGAAGAAATCAAAGCCGAAGCCGAGATGACTCGCCCAGCCGACAACGCCAAGCCAAAAATCTCCAAACCGAAAGGCTCTAAATCAAAAGACTCCACGCCCCCGGAACCCCCGCAAGTGGCTGAAGTTGACTCCGCGAAACTTGGTGACTTGCAGCGCGCGATTGCTGAGCAAAAGTCGGCGTTGGCCGCCGACCACGCCGCTCTTGATCGTCTAGAGGCTCAGGCGCGTCAAATGCGCTCATCCGAGTTCGTCCGCGTGAAGTCCGACCGCGCCGAGCTCAAAGTTCTGCCGTACTCGCATGCTCGGGTAGTCGAAGCACTCAAGAAGGGACAGGAAGTCACCGTGCTCGCGAAAAGCATGTATTGGTATCAAGTGCGTTCCGAAGACGGACAGGAAGGTTGGATCTCCCATGCCCTGCTCGAGGTCCGGCCATGAAAAGTCGAGCCGCCCTGCTTCTTTGCAGTGCCGTGCTTTGTGGCTTCCTCTCGGCACAAACGGACGACAGTTCCATTGTCGAACGTACCTACCCGTTCTCCGTGGACGCCGTGCAGAAGGCTTTGCAACGTATTGGAGGGTTCGGAGGAGGGAAGCTGCCCGTGCTCGACGGCTTTGTAACGGCCACCGACGTCGATCGCTACGATCATCCCTACTTTCAATATCGTGTCCATCTCAAACCCGTAGACGCCAATTCAACTCTCGTCAGCGTCGAGGCAAAGATCAGCGCGTTGTTAGCCAATGATCCGTCTCACCCCGAATATCAAGCTCTCCCCTCAAATGGAAGGCTGGAAGCGGATCTTCACGATCGCTTGCAGCAAGCCCTGCATGGACCATCAGAAACTCCGGTCAGTACCCCCAAAAACAAGCAAAGCTCGCCAGCCAGGCCGCAACCCGAGGAAGTCGCCGCGGGCAAACCCGCGCCTGCGGAAATGACCGCGCAAGCGCAGCTTGACGCAATTCTTGCCGAGCGACAATCCGTTCGCGAGAAGACGGCGTCGATTCAGACGCAGCTGGATCAGATGAAAGCTTCCGGCCATGCGCCCGCCAACGCTGCCAAAATAGGCTCCGTGAAACACTCTGGCGTCGGCGTTATGTCGCGGCAGAACTTCGGCGGACCCGTTCTGTTCCGTGCACAAGCTGAAGATGAATTCGAGATTGTCGAACTGGCGGCTGGCTGGGCACAAGTTCGCCTGGCTCCTGATTCAACGGGATACATTCAGGCCGACGAATTGAATCTGCCCCCGGGAGTGCAGGAGAAGGCCACCGATACCCAGCCCGCAAAGTCGACCGCTCAAGCTCCCCCCGTACAGCCGGACCTTGGCTTTTCTGTGAGCCGCGAAGACGTGACCCTTTTTTCGGGCGACTGGGCGCGCCTGAAGGGAAAGAAGGTCCTCTTCGTCTACGCCCAGCCACGAGGATTGTTGTCAGACATGGGGAACGAAGACGCCAAGCTCGGATACGCAAAGCGCATCTTTGAGAGCCGTTACCGTTCCGTCTCGCAGTCAAAGACCGACGTGGAAGGCGTGGTCGTAGTGTTTCTTGGTGCTCGCGGCGGTGTTGCCGCTGCCACTTTATCCGACATTCAACAGTGGCTCGAAGGAGGTCTGCCGGACGCAGCCTTCGTGAACCGCTGCTCCCTCGATCCTCCAACAGAGTTTCGCAGCATGCGGTTGAACTAGCTGCGTAAACCTGGCCGGACAATTTGTAAATGATTTGTAAACTCGTTGTAAAAAACAGTTTGCATTTTGACTGGGTCAGAGGTAGTATCGGCCACCGTTTTTGGGGTTAGCCGTTCGTATTGCTTTGGCATCGAGACTGGGTGATCTCGACTTCACCGTCGGTTCCTTGGGGCAAGAAGACTTGATCTTCGCGGGTGGGCGAAAGCTCGCTGCGGGCGGATAAATTCGCAGGATGACTCCTGCTTCACTTTTTCAAAAAGGGTGAACCCTATGCACACAACCTATAGGCGGTTGTTGACGCATCTTGCCCTAGTGTTCTTCTCACTCTTCTCATGTGCCCAAGAGGCGCGGGTCGGCCATCGGACCGGCCATGCTGCCAACGGGAAAAAGCTCTACCGTCGCTTTTGCGTCGGCTGTCACGGACCGCTCGGTGACGGCAACGGCGACAATGCCCAGTGGATCGATCCCAAGCCCCGCGATTTCACTGCGGCCACGTTCAAGTGTAGATCGACACCCACCGGCACCTTGCCCACCGACGAAGATCTTTACAACTCAGTCGGACGCGGTTTCACGAATTCAAACATGCCGCACTGGGATGCGCTGACGGACCAGAATCGCATCGACCTCGTGGCTTTCATCAAGACCTTCTCCCCGCGCTGGCAATCTGAAAAGGCGGGCGATCCCATCAAGATTTCTGCCGAGCCGGCGATCACCATGCAGAGCATCTCGCACGGCGCCGAATTGTTCCAGAAGATGGAATGTTGGAAATGCCACGGTCAGCAGGGAAGAGGCGACGGTCCTTCCGCCGCGACGCTTACCGACAGCAAAGACAATCCAATCCGTCCCTACAACTTCGCCGCGGGTGCCGACGACTCCCGCTTCAAATGCGGAAGCACCAATCAGGATGTCTACCGGATATTCATGACGGGCGTGGATGGAACGCCCATGCCGTCGTTTGCGGATGTGATTCAGCCCAATGACGCATGGGATCTTGTGCATTACCTGCGCACCCTTCAAACTCATCGTCACAGCAAAGAGAACGACGTTCTGAAAGCATCGGGCGGCAAGATTCCTTCGAAGGCGCCCGACGCCAATCCACCGGCACAACCCGAGAACAAGGGTTCTGGAAATTAAAGGCTGTCGATTTTGAGGAGGAGTCTACCGGATGTTTAAGACGCGGTGGTTTGCATCGCTGTTATCGCTCGTTGTCAGTCCTGGCTTGCTCTTCGGCGCCGCCACGATCAGTGGCAAGGTCACCTACACCGGAACGCCCGCCAAGTCGAAGACCATTGACATGTCGAAGGAGCCCAGCTGCGCCAAGCAGCATACGACTCCAATTACCACCGAGGCGGTCGTCACTGGGCCAAACAATTCCCTGGCTAACGTTGTCGTGTACATCTCCGCGGGCGCGCCCGACGAATCGAGTGCTCCTTCGCAAGCCGTTACCTTTACGCAAAAAGGATGCCAGTATATTCCGCACGTGATCGCCTTGCGGACCGGTCAAGAACTGAAAGTGGTCAACGACGATCAGACCTCCCACAACATTCATCCCATGGCCAAAGTAAATCGGGAGTGGAACAAGTCGCAGCCCCCCGGGACGCCTCCGCTTTCAGAGAAATTCGACAAGGAAGAATTCATTCCCGTGAAGTGCAACGTGCATCCCTGGATGCACGGCTACTTCGCCGTGCTGAAGACATCGCATTACACGCTTTCCGGCGAGGACGGCAGCTTCAAGTTGCCTGACCTCCCGGCAGGGAAGTACACGATCACGGCTTGGCAGGAAGACTACGGTACTCAGACGCAGGACGTGACGATCTCGGGCAACGAAACTAAGACGGTTGACTTCACCTTCAAGGCGAAGCCTTACTAAATGAAGAAGGTCTGATTCCGTCCGATGGTTGGAATCCCCCGCCGACCATCTTTCCCGCACGCGCCCGGAGTTGGCTCGGGCAACGCGAGGGCAAAATGGGCAAGGTTTTTGCTGTCATCGTAGTTTTGATTGCGTTTGCGTCCGCCGTTCCCATCATTACGCACCACTGGTTCGGAACGGCCATAGAACTTAGGCCGCCAGAAGATATATCGACTCACGGCCACGCGATCGATGAACAACTTTCTGAAACGATGGTCGAGGCTGGCCTCTCTTTTCTGGCCGCCCAATTCGTGCTGGCTTTCTTTGTCTGGAAGTTTTCGAATCGTTCGGCGAATGCCGAGATCAAGACGTTCCCCGGCGGCGCGAAGTGGTTGGTGATTGCCGCTCTGGCTCTCGTTGGCACGGAAATGCTTGCGCTGGGAGTTCTCGGACAGCGAGCTTGGGCTACCGTCTATTTCACTCCTGCGAAGCCTGACGCTCTCCAAGTGCAAGCCCAAGCGGGCCAGTTTGCATTCTATTTTCGCTATCCCGGTGCGGACGGCAAGTTCGGTGACCTACATCCCGACAAGATCGACGAAGGCAACTCAAACTTCTTTGGACTCGATCCCGCCAACGACGTCGACTCCCGTGACGACATTGTGACTGGAGAGTTAGCGATCCCGGCCAATCGCGAAATTCATCTTCTTATGCACGCGAAGGATGTCGGACACTCCTTCTATGTGCGGGAACTTCGCATTCAACAGGATTTTGTCCCCGGCCTCGATCTCTCGGTTCACTTCACTGCGACCAAAGTTGGGAAGTACGAGATCGTTTGCACCCAGTTGTGCGGTCTTGGCCACTACAACATGAAAGCTTATTTAAATGTTTTGTCGCAGGAAGATTTTGACAGCTGGCTGAAGCAGAAAGCATCGGAACAATAGCCGGTCCCTCCGACGAATGCGTCGGTGGCAACTCTCCATTAGGTGAGCAAATGTCAGTGGCATCGGTCCAGCACGCTCAGCATCACGCTCCGCCCCAAGGCTTCATTCGGAAACATGTCTTCAGCCTCGACCACAAGGTCATCGGCAAGCAGTACTACGCTCTCGCACTCGTCGCGGTGCTGATCGGGATGGTCCTGTCGTGGTTGATGCGCATCCACCTGGTCTGGCCGAACGCACCCATTCCGGGCCTGCAATTGCTGTCAAAATCCGGCGCTCCGGGTGGCATCATGACGCCCGAGTACTACCTGTCCCTGCTCACCATGCACGGGACGCTGATGGTCTTCTTTGTCCTCACCAACGCTCCGTTCGCTGCCTTCGGAAATTATTTCCTGCCGATTCAAATCGGCGCCGAAGACATGGCCTTCCCCCGTTTCAACATGATGTCTTTCTGGACCACGTTCGTGGCCTTTTGCATTCTGGTCGCGGCTTTCTTTGTGCCCGATGGGCCGCCGCTTTCCGGTTGGACTTCTTATGCTCCTCTGAGCGCAGTTGGGCCCGACGCCGGTCCCGGCGAAGGTTTGGGCCAAACGCTTTGGGGGCTTTCCATCTTTGTCTTTTGCATTGCTTCCCTTCTCGGATCGCTCAACTTCATCGCGACTACCCTTGATCTACGAACAAAAGGAATGACCTTAGCCCGGATGCCGCTGTGTACCTGGGCTTGGTTCATTACCTCGTGCATCAGCCTGCTCGCTTTTGCAGTCCTCCTCCCCGCGTGCCTGCTCCTGATCCTCGATCGTGTAGCAGGCACGAGCTTCTTCATCCCCGGCGGCCTCGTTATCAGCGATCGCCTCCAACCCCACTCCGGCGGCTCGCCCTTACTTTGGCAGCACCTGTTCTGGTTCTTCGGACATCCCGAGGTCTACATCGCCATCTTGCCGTCCATTGGAATCGTGTCCCACATTCTCATCAACAGCATGCGCCGTCCGCTGCTGAGTTCTCGCGTCGTCATCTATTGCATGATGGCCATCGGGTTCCTCAGTTACATGGTCTGGGGACACCACATGTTCGTCAGCGGAATGAATCCATTCTCTTCGCTGATGTTCTCTTTCCCAACGCTCGTGATCACGATTCCCGCGACGATCATGACTCTGATCTGGCTGGGAAGTCTCTACGGATCGCGGTTACGAATCACCTCAGCATCCCTCTTTGCGCTCGGCTTCATCTCCATGTTCGTGAGCGGCGGTGTGAGCGGATTCTTCCTCGCGCAGCCCTCTATCGACATATATCTTCACGCCACCTATTTCGTCGTCGGGCACTTCCACATGGTGATGGGAGTCGCTTCGCTGTTCGGTGTGTTGGCCGGAACGTACTTCTGGTACCCCAAGATGACCGGCCGAATGATGAACGAGTCGCTCGGACGAATTCACTTCTGGTTCACGTTCGTCGGTGCATATTGCATCTTCATGCCCTTTCACTATCTTGGCCTCGCCGGCAACGTGCGACGCTATTCGGCCTTTGTCGACGACTACCTTCTCCCGCTGATCCCTGTGCATCGCTTCATCACGATCGCAGCGCTCGTCACCGGTGCGGCTCAGCTTATCTTCCTCTACAACCTGATTCACAGCCGGTTTCGTGGACCGGCGGCCCCGCCGAATCCCTGGGAGTGCACGTCACTGGAGTGGACGATGCCTTCGCCACCCCCATTCGACAACTTTGGCGGGAAGCATCCGGTCGTATACCACGACCCTTATCAGTACGGTGTGAAGAGCTCTACGGGTGACTTCCTGATGCAGGATTCCCCGGAAGAAGCGCAAGCATGACAATCCTGATCAGAATGAATTTTACGAAGGCGCGAACAAGTCCATGGCTACGACAGTTCAACCCCCCGAAACCGAGCAGCGTGACTTGCCAGCGGACGGCGGTCCAACCGGAGGTGGTGGCATGACCACCCTGGGCCCATCCGGAGATTTGCGTTTGCTTGACGATTTTTCACCCGAACCGTCGCGCACTGGCATCTGGGTGGGGCTCGCGGCCATCAGCATGTCCTTTGCCGCGTTTACAAGTGCGCTCATCGTCCGCCAGTCCATGGCGAATGACTGGCACCCGCTGGCGCTTCCGTCCATCGTTTTTGTTAATACAGCTCTTCTTCTCGCGAGCAGTGTCACGCTCGAACTCACTCGGCGACGCGTTGCCGACTTCGCACGCGGCAAAGCCCCGGACCGCTCCGTGGCGCAGTTCTGGTTGGGCAGTACGCTGGCGCTCGGCCTGTTGTTTGTCTTCGGCCAATATCTAGCTTGGAGGCAGTTGCGCACGGAAGGCTTGTATCTCGCCTCCAACCCGAACAGTTCCTTCTTTTATGTTTTGACCGCAATGCACGCTGTACATGTTCTCGGCGGACTGGCCGGCCTTTTGCGCGTTTTGTACTTGCTCCGCCAGCCGGTCTTTGCACTGCGACGCAGCACGATGGATGCAACTTCCTACTACTGGCACTTCATGGGGGTGCTATGGCTGTACGTCTTGATAGTGATGTGGATCAAGCTGTAGCAAACTCCGCCGGAGGCGTTGTGAGCGAAGCCAATTTGCCCCTCGGGTCGCACGTGGGATTCATGGAAGCTTCCCCGTTTGCGATCCCCTCCAAAAAACTGGTTATGTGGCTGTTCATCGTTTCCGATGCAGTCACCTTCGCTGCCATTCTGTTCGCCTACGGCTACCTCAGGAATGCCAGCCCCAATTGGCCCCAGCCCTTCAAATTCTCTCCCAGCATCATCAACGTCATCCTGATGACGTTCATCCTCGTCAGTAGCAGCTTGACGATGTTAATTGCGACGCGCGCGGCGAAATCTGCAGACAAGGCGCGCGCCCTTCGGTGGACCTTCATCACCGTGGCCGGCGGTGTTTTGTTCGCTCTCCTTCACATTCGCGAATGGTCCGGGCTGATCAAGGAAGGCGTCCAGCTCTTCGAGAACCCGTGGGGTTCCCCGATGTTCGGAGCCACTTTCTTCGCGATAACCGGCCTTCACCTGACCCACGTGCTGGGTGGAGTCATTGCCCTCACCGTGGTCGCCCTGGGCTACAAGCGCGGCCGCTACAACGCTGATGATATTGAAGTCTGGTCCTTGTACTGGCACTTCGTGGACCTGGTGTGGATGTTCGTCGTGCCCATGGTCTATCTGATGAACGTGGCTCGATAAATTCGCTTCTGCGAGAAAACCGATGAGTACCCCCGCCAACACGAACGACAATCTGAAAGCAGACATCATCGTCTACTTCGCCATCCTCGCCCTCTTCGGTGTGCAGGTGGCCCTCGCCTATCAGAATGTGCATCCTGCCCAATTGCTCGTACGCATGTTAGCGGTGGCCTTCATCCAAGCGGCTCTTGCGGTCATGTACTTCATGCACCTGCGGAACGAACAGCGTAACTTGCGTCTCGCCTTGATCCCTGCCACCATCTTCGTAATGTTGATGATGAACATGATCTGGTCCGACAGCTTTCGCCTGCTCCACATGAGGCCCTTGTTCAAGTGACATCCGCAAGCGTCATCTCCGCACGGTCGTGGCTCGCTGGCTTAGTTCGAGCGGTTCTCCTCTTGCTGGCAGGTACCGCGGTCCTTTTCTTGGCCACGTTTGCCCAGGCCCAAAGCTGTGCCCTCTGCTACACGCAGGCAGCTTCGTCGGGCTCGCGAATCATTCACGGCCTGCGTAGCGGAATTATCGTCCTGATGATCCCGCCTGCGCTTATGTCGATCGGAATCACTGCCCTCGCGTACCGCAAGCGCAATCAATTCCACGAGCAAACGAAAGGTCCGCGGCCCGACGGCTGGTAGCAGAAACTGGCTTGCATCGCCCGATTAAGGGGAACTCGGCTCGAACGTTCAACGTCCAAACTTCCCAGCACTTCTTCGGTGGCGCATCTTTTCCCCCACCAATGCGCCATCGCCTTTCATGCTCAAAAAGGCTAGAATGTTGCCCGTTACTCGGCGCTTCGGAGGATCATGTGATGGGTTTCCGCACTCGCTTTACGGAAAGAACCGCGCAGGGGTTTCTGCTAGCCATACTTGTTTCCGGACTTAGCGCGCAGATCAGCGAGACACGTCCACAAATAGGCGTGCCCGAAGACTGGTCCCATCATCGCATTCGATTCAGCAGCGCCAAGCTCCGCGAACATCCGGAGATCGCAGCAGGCGAGCCAAGAGCCGCGACGCAACTGTATCGGGAAGCTTTCATGCAGGCGCGCGCCGCCATGGGATTGGCTCCCACCGCTCAGACGTCTGCAGCCACAACCTCCGGTCCGCATCGTGATTGGAGCGTTTCCCTCGGTTCGGGCCGCCTCCAGCCGGGTGCTTATCCGGCCAAGTGGCAGGCCGATCCCACAGCTGCCCCGAGTTGCACAACCGACTTTGTCATTTACGGCATCAACGTGGCTGGCGTAACAGGCGGACAACCATCGATCGTCGGCCTCAATAGGCTCTATTCCGACGGAGCGAATCCGCTCTGCCCCGGATTGCAGCCGAATTTCTTGTTCTCCTACAACACCACGACCTTCGCCAATGGCAGGATCCTGACTTCTCCGGTCCTCTCGCTGGACGGGAAAAGGGTTGCCTTTATTGAGACCAGCACGGTGGGTGGCGCACGCACATCAAGCGTGCACGTTCTCAACATCCCCACCAGCGGTACGCAAGTCACCGCCACGCCTGCATCCAATCCGCCCGCTGGCGCCCTGGCGAGCCTTTCGATTGCCGCAGCCTCCAACACGCGATCTTCCCCGTGGGTCGACTATAAGAGTGACACTCTCTATGTCGGCCTCGACAACGGACGCCTCTATAAAATCACGGGAATCTTTAAGGGCACTCCAGCTCTTGCGGCGGCTCCCTGGCCCATTCTGATCGCCAACAACCAGGTGTTGAGCAGTCCCGTCCTCGACTCCAACACCGGCAGGCTCTTTATTGGTGCTGCGAACGGCCGCGTCTTCGCTCTGAACGTCAACACTCCCGCAGCTCCCACCACAATTCAGGTTGGAAAGACCGGCGCCACCAACCCGGCCATCTTCGATTCCCCGATGTTTGACGCCACGGGTGGCACGATCTTCGCAATCACGTCGAACGACAACGTTCTCACAGGCGCCTCTGTCACGCAAATCGACGCTACGACTTTTGGCATCGTCACCCGCGTGTTGATCGGCCAGGGCAGTTCCGCGGGCACGGCCGTGAATCTCTTCGACGGTGATTTTGACGACGCCTACTTCAACAATCCGTCCACTGGCCACCTGTTTGTCTGTGGCACTGGCCCAGCCGATACGACGCCCTATCGCTATCTTCTCAAATTCGATGCCGGTGGAGTGCTGCAACTCGGCTCATCTACCCAATTGACCAACGATGCAGCGGCTCGTTGCGGACCGGTGACCGAATTCCTCAACTCGAGTATTGCGGGCGGGACGGATTTCTTCTTCTGGGGTGTGACGCGCAGCTGTCCGGGATTCGGTGCAGCCGGTTGCGTCATGGCACTGGCCAACGAAACTACGCTTTCCTCCGCCAAAGTGACCGCTGGGACCAGCGGCATCATCATCGACAACAACTACGTCACGCTCACGGGCGGCTCAAGCATTTACTTCTCCTCCCAGGCCAATCCGAGTATCGCTGTCAAGGTCACACAACAGGGACTGCAATAGCATCTGTTCGAATCGAAAACACAACTGCCGCGTTCGTTCGCGCCTTCAGCGAGCGAATGCGGCAGACATTCTTTAAGCGCAGGAATTCTGAACTGCTACTCCGCGCTGACCTTCCAACCATTATCTCCACGGACGAACGCCATGACCGCCTTGGTTGGTTCCCCGTGATAAAACTTCACGCTGTATTTGTCGATCAAGGTTCCGCGATCCCAGGTATTGAAGCCCTTCACCAGCGGCCCTGAGGCGTCCAGCATCTCTCCCATTTTGTTCGGTTCCCATCCCCAGGTGAATTCGGCTGTGGCACGACCCATCCCCGTCATTGTGACAGTTGGCGTTCCTACCAGCGTTCTCGCTGCGACCGGCACTACATAGGAGGTCGTCGAGTCTTTCGGATCCTTCGTCTGCGTCACTCCGGGAATCTCCGCAAACAGCTTGGCTCCGACCGCCGTCATCGTGATCGGAGTGATCCGGCCTTTGGCCTTTCCGATCGTGATCAGACCAGCTTTCTCCAACAGCCGATAGTGGGCATCATTCGGCCGGTCCTGCACACTCGCGACGACCGGGCCGACCTTGAATTGAAATGTGACGGGGCCGTCCTGTTTCAGCGATGACGCGATCAGGCTGCTCGCCTCCGCGGCCGGAAGCACTTTCCGGTTTTGCACTACGTAGTATCCAGCCACGCCCACGAAAGCCATGATCATGGCGATGATCAGCAACAGCGGCACCACTGATGATTGGCGTTGTTCCATTTCCAATTCTTGTTCGAACATAGGGATGATCCCCCTTGTGAGAGTGGCCAAGGTCACCCTTGCCTGACAAAATTCTCCGGCACCAACTCATAGAATGATGTGACTTGGCTCACCTCCCCGTGGGGCGCGCATCACACAGAGTTCTTTTATTGCTTTTTCGGGTATTTACGGCAAGCAGGTGACCGAAGGCTGACCTGAGGTATGGTCGCGCGATCGCGATGCGCCGCAGCCTTGTCTACGCGCTCAGCCTTTGCCTAGCGAGGGCGCGTCGGCGTTTTGCCTGTGCCGGCTTCAGGTCTTTCACCAGATCGGCTAGCGTTGTCACCTGGAAACGGTTCTCCATCTGCTTCCGCAAATGTTTCCACTGGGAATGCAGCGGGCACGGATCTTGATCGTCGCACTTGTCCAATCCCAGCACGCACCGCCCCATCTGGTCCCCATCCCGACCAGCTGCAAGCACTTCGGAAACCCGGATGCTCTTTGCGGGCCGGGCCAGTTCGTAGCCCCCCCGGACGCCCTTGAACGATCGCACCAGTTTCTCTTCACTCAGCTTTCTTAAGATCTTCCACAAGAAAGGCATGGGAATTTCGAGCTTGGTCGCCATCTCGCGCGCGCCCACAAGCTTTCCAGACGGTTGCGCGGCCAAGTAAGTGAGAGCCTGCACGGCGTATCCGGAAGTTCGTGAGAACATGGCGTGCCTCCGCCTGCCTCCCAGTATTTGTGCGCTGGCAGGCCCTTCGCAAGGACCCGGCGCCGACAATTCGTCAGCCGTTCCCGGATCGGAACCTGCTGCTGAAAAACTTGATCCAAGCTGCAACTCTTTGCACCCCTTCCTCGGCATCCTGCTGTCACACCCCTGTATCTCATTGAGTAAAAATGATCTTGCACGCCTTCAAGGGCTGGCATTCCGATTGCCCCATACGATTCCAAATCGGCGTAGACTGTTCGCCACTTTCGTACGCGCCCCGTGGGGAGGGAAATGATTCCGCGCAAGATCTGGCCTCTGTTGTGGACATTCGTCGTCCCGACCATCGTGATGGCATCCAATGGACGCCAGACCCTTCAGCCTGCGTCTTTCGAGCCCCTCGCCGTCCACGAACAGCAGCTATGGCGCGCCCCCATTCACAACTCCGAATTCGCCGACGTGCCGCACACCACATCGCGCTCCCGCTGCGAGCAGACGCATCCACCCGAGGCTCTCACCACCCCGAATCCCGTGCTGCGGCGTAGCGATCCGTCGATCAAAATAAAGGTGAGCTTCATCGTGGGAGCTGACGGCCGCGTGCACAGCCCATTCATTCTCGAGAGCGCCGGGACCGCGGAAGATCAAGCCATCCTCGACACCGTACGCAGTTGGCGCTATCGGCCTGCCATGTGCAACGGCGTCCCCACCGAAACCGAGGGACGCATCGAGTTTTCGAGCCGGTAGTCCCAGCCTTCATCTAGAATGAGTTTGCAGGACCGCATCGTGGACCCCAAGAAACCACCCGCCGGACAACCAGGTCTTCCCAAAAAGCCCGAAGGCGACCTCGGACTGAACTCCACCGTCGACGAGTTTTTCACGCGGCTGCAATCCGACATGCGTCATCCCTCACCAAGTCAGGAATCCATCGCCGCCGCCATGCAGACGATGCATCGTCTCGCCGCCGAAGCCTCGGGAAATCCGGCCGCAGAATCCGCGTTTCCTCTGCCAGGAGCACCCGTATGCGAGACCTGCGGACATCCGAACCGTCCCGGCAACCAGTTCTGTGGAATGTGCGGCCTGCCCCTGGTGCTCTCGGCCCCTGCGGTTCCTGCGCCTGGAAGTTTTCCGGGGCCCGAGCAAACGCCTTCCAACGCCTTGCCTGGCGGTCACCACCACTACCATCACCACTACCACCATCACTACTTCACGCCCGGTCAGGACGCCTCCGTGGCCATGGGCGCACCTGCTCCTTCGACCGCTGCGCCCAACCTGACGCGCCCAAAAGCTCCCGGTGGCGCCACCATGAATCGCGTGGAGACGGCGGTGCGCAAAATCATCCAGGACTGGGTGTTTGCCTGCAACTCCAAGCAGCTCGATGATCTGGTCAGCATCTATAGCTCAGACGCGCTGGTGCTTCGTCCAAATCATCCAGCAGTCCGCGGCACTGCCGCGATCCGGGAGTTCTTCTTCGCGGCCTTGGATTCCGGCGTAGGAGATGTGGAAATTGACCCGATTCGCCTCGATGTACTCGGCGACGTGGCTTACGAAGCAGGACGCTTCAAGATGCTTGTACCGCTCGCCGTAGGCAAGCGCCGCGAAGAGCGTGGTAAATATCTGGCTTTGTTATCCCGTCAGGCGAACGGTGAATGGAGAATCGTAAGCGACTGCTGGTCGAGCGACCTCAGCCTTCCAAAGCCGGCGGAGCCAGACACGAAATCCGCCATTCCGCCAGCCCCGAAGCCTGGCATAAAGTTGGATCCTCGCAAGCCCTGAAACACTGAGCGACCGGACTCGAACAACTTATCCGGCACAGCCTGAGAACATCCATTACTGCATTTCCTTCGCGTTCTTCGCCGTCCCTTTGCGGCCTTCGCGGTTAAAGCCCTTTCGCACCCCGCTGTACCCTATTGAACTCCGATCTTCTTCAATTCACTCCGCAACTGTTCTGCCCCGTGCATTTCAACGGTATGCATTCCCAGTCTCTTCGCGACCTCAAGATTCAGCGCTCGGTCATCAATAAAGCAACACTGCTCGGCGGCCTGTTGTGTGATGTCGAGCGTGAGCTTGTAAATCGCTTCCTCCGGCTTGCGCAACCCCACGTAGCATGAACTGACAAATACCCGAAAGATCGATCGCAAGCCGAATTTCTCGATGCGATACGCATTCAGCTCCCGCGACTCATTGTTGATGGTGCCCATCAGGTACTTGCCAGAATTAGCCAACTCTCTCGCGAACGCGAGCGCACTCTCGTCGGGTATCGAAAGCGCGTACATGTAATTCTTGAATTCGTCGCGTGTGAAGGGCTGCACACGGTAGAAAACGGTGCGGTCCAGATACTCATCCAGGCTGATTTTTCCTCGCTCAAAAGACGAGAACACCAGTTCATGCCGTTCCGAGAACTCCTCCCGCTCTAACCCAAACTTCTCGATCGCCTGCTGCCTCTGTGTGTGGTCCCAGGCATTACTAAGCAGCACGCCGCCCACATCCCAGAACAATGCCTTGATTTCCGGCAAGCCCCCTCCTCAGTCAGCACATCCTCAAGTCGAGATCAAAACAGCGATTCAATGCCGGTACACTGTGGTGTCCGCGTGGTAATTGCGCCAATCGAACCAGTAGTCCTTGATCGCCGGTAATTCCTGCAGACACTTGCCCGCCGCAGGTCCCGACACCGCACATCCTTTGAAGTTCCATTCGCCCGATCCTTGGGAGTCGATCAGCGCGAATTCCTTGCTATCACTCTTGCGGAACAACTCTATGTCATTGCCGTCAACCCGGCTGACAAATGCCCGCACCGACTTTCCATCCGGCCCCGCGACCACCAGGATCGGATTGCCGCCCAAGCGATCCTGGATCGGGCTCTGCTTCACGATCGTGTCGACCGGATACGCTCTGGCATCTCCGCCCACTTCCAAACCCACCACCACGTCGCGCGACTTCAACGCAGTTCCAGGAAAACTGACCGGAACCGGCAGCTTCAGAACCTCGTCTTCCCATTTGCTTTCGTATTTCTTCTGATCGCGCGCCACTGCTGCCAGCACCTGGCCGCCCGGCGACTCCTTCTTCCACAACCCGAAGCTCAGTTCATCAAACGGTGCCAATTCGAGCGACTCGCCCTTCAACTTTCCGAAGACGGCCTTGCCGCTGATCTGCTGCCACCACGTTCCCGTCTCGCGGTCCCGCATCAGAAAATTCTGGTTGTTGATGCCTGCCAGGTAAAAGTGCAGCACCTGCCCGCGAACACTCCGCTTCCACACCAGACCGGTGTGACAGAGCGTTCAATACGTCGCCGCGATGGGCACTCCGCCCACCACATCATTGACGACGTGGTGGTACGCCATCTCGCGCACAGGATAGGCCCGCGCATCGCCATTGATGCTCACGGTCAATACCATCTCGCCATCGTCGAGTTTGGCATCGTCCGCCTTCTCGAACCCCGGCTGTTTAACGGGATGAAACATCCATTCGAAATAATTCATACGCGCCATCGTCGCCGACCCTACGACCAGCAAGGCAGCCGCTGCCATCAATATCTTCTGCAGGCGGTCTGCCGCTCTCCACGCCCACACCGTGAGACCTAGGACGCCCGACGCCGCCAGAATCGTGCCGATGGGAGCTAGCTGGCGAAACACCAAAGCCAAATGCAAAGCGCCCGGCGATTGATATCGGAATGGCCTGATGATGAAGGCGGGTACGAAGAAAAGTGCGATGCCCACGACAACCATCGCCCAGAAAATCGGGTGAAAAGACTTCTGCCTCGCATCGAACATGGGTATTTTTCTCGAGACGGCCTTAGTGGTTTCTGTCCGCCGACAATTTGAGTGTGCTTCCATTCTACATAAAGGAAAACCCCAACCCTGCAGCGCAGGATTGGGGCTCGGTTCGTGAAGTTGTTTATGTCTATTGTGGTGTGAAGTTTTGGTGATAGCTCAAGTTGTCCACGTCCTGGAACATCGGCGTTGCCGGTGGCAGGTTCTGTGGCTGCAGGAATAACTGATCGAACTGGTAAGCGCGCGTTGGCGGGTTGTACACCGTTGTGCAGCATTTGAACACTCCGGTCGCATACTGCGAGCTGTACAAGCTCACCAGCGATCCCTCGTAGTTCAACGTGCCGCCCCAACTTTCGAGGTAGCGCAGGAAGTTGTGCATACCGCCATCGGTACCCATGTCATTTCCGCCCCACACGGGTTGCGGGAATGCCAGCGTCTTGCCGGCTGCGATCGCCATGCGGTACCAGCTGGTGTTGCCCACTCGGCCGGCCAGGTTGTTCGGATTCTTCAGACTGACAGAATCACTCCATTGGTTCGAGAGCAAGGTGACCGCATCTGCAATGATCGAAGCTGCAGCGTGCGGATCGCCGAACCCGGCACCCGTGCTGGCGTTGTAGTCACCCTGCACGTACACAGGGTTCTCCGACGCCACCGTGAAGCCTCCGGGAGGCACCGGGTTATCCAGACGTGTCGGCAGATTGCCCAGCGTACCGTCCACCAGTTTCAGCACGTGACGTGCCCCTGTCACGCGGTTTGCGCGACCGATCGTTGAACAGTTCTTAGGTTGGTAGGGATTGCGGGGGTTTGTTGCCTTGACGTCGAACCCGAAACCGTCGCCCACGTCATTCGCTCCCCAGCTATCCAGGATCAGGTTCTGATTCACGTCTTCCGGAGAACTGGCGGCCGGAGCTTCCAACCCGCCATCCGGCACGCCGGCGGCTGACCCGGAGTTGATTACATCTTCGAAACCATATTCGCCGGTCGTCACCTGCGGTGCAGTATTGGGACTCGGTACCATGCCGCGACGATCGGAGAAGTACAGCACGTAGCCGTTCTGCTGCACGTAATCGACCTGGGGTCCGCTTCCAGCAATCGGTGCGGCCCCGTTGGCAGCGGCCTGGCCAAGCCAGCGACGCAGGTTGCCCACATCGATCTCCACAGCGTTCATAATGCCGTTGATGCTGCAATCTGTAGGAGTGACATAGTTCGTGTCTCGGGGATGCCCCTCCCGATCATCGTAAAAATTGATGGGATAGTAGTTGTACGAGATCTTTTCAGAGGCTAACGTCGTGGTGCCATCAGCCGGTACGCCTCCCGCTGCGGCATCGTGGTTGTTGTTGCCGTTACGGTCCGCCAATTCCTGCAGAATCAGAATCGCGTTCGGATGCACCGGGTTAGCCCCGGCCGTCTTCGGCGGTTCAAAGTCGCGCGCGAAGCCCAATCCCAACCATTCTGTGGTCACTCCGATCCAATTACCAGCGGCGTTCTTGTATTCCACGCGGAGCCAGGTGTGGTGTTGCACTCCGTAAAATCCAGCCACCGCTGCTGTATCCCCGAAAAGGGACCACTGCGGGCTTACCCCATCGTGGACGTTCTTCACCCAATTGGCGTCTCCCTTGGTCGAGTCTGCGGCTGCGAAGGGGTACACCGTGCCGCCCACGCTCCAGCCACCGTTCGGAAACGTTCCCAGATTCTGTACGTTCAGGTCAATGTCCTGTCCGTCTGCAATTGCGCCGCGCTCCGGATGCAGGTCAGCTTGCGTATCTGCCAGCAGCACGCGAATCTGAGCCTTGGTATACAAACGGGATGAGTTGAGCGTGGTTCCAGGTAGTTCACCGTTGATCGGCTTCCGAATAATCTGGATCGGCTGCACGCCCTGCCCGACGAAGGGAAGCGTCAGTTTGCGAACGCCCGTCACCGAGTTCGAAACAAATCCGTTGTACGTCGAAGTCGAGGTGGTAACCCAGCCGCCAGTCTGACCTCCGGCCGGGGGGATGCCGCCGCTCCAGCTTGCTGGATCACTTCCCGTGGAGGCCAGGCAATGCGTCGCCGGCTGGCTCACGTCGCAGCCGCCGCTCGCGTTCGGAATATAAATCGTGCCTGTGTATCCGGAGGACGTAAGGTGGTTGTTCTCCAGGCGGTCCGTGATGATCTGGTTGAATGCCGTTGCCTTGTCGAACAGCGCTAACGTCGAACCGCTGGCCAGATACAGGCTTCCGTTGGTGTGGACGCGGCCCTTAAACGTGAAGGCGGGACCGGCAAAGTAGTCGATGTCGCCGTCTGCGAAAATACCGAACTGAAAGACCGGAATCAGTGCGACTTCCACGCTGCGCGTGATGTTGGCGGACGCACCTGAAACCGGCTGCGTCGCATTTACGGTCAGCGTATAAGGCACAATCAGCGCCTTCAAACCATAGTTGTTTCCGGAACTGATCGTGCTCCAGTTGCTGATCGGGTTGCCATTCGCGTCCGGCGTCCACGTAATCGTTTCCGTGTAGTTCATGTTGCCCATGGCCGTGGGCGGGAAGTTGGTAAGGTTCGTGATGTTCGCGGGAATGGGCGCCTGCGACGACTGGTACAGAGTCGCCAGATCGGCCGTCAGCTTCTCCATGCCGGACTCGGCAGAGTAGTACGCTACGTTGTAGTTGACGTCATTTCCGCCAATGTGGGCCTCGCTGTTAACCATGTACATCAGGCCGACCGCGATTCCCGACATCAACAGCAGCATCAACAACGCTGCTACCAGCGTGAAGCCTTTTGAACGAAGTTGCGACTTCTTCCCCATGATCTTTTCTCCTGCTCCCGAAGCCCTCACTGATAACGGTTCTTAAAGCTCATGTTGCGTGCGCTGACCGACGTGGCCAGCTGCATGCTCTGGATCTTCTGCCCATCCTGGCTCAAGCTCTGGGCCCGGACCGCGATATTCACTTTCCGGATCTGATTCGGCGTCACGCCCGCAATCGACAGCGGATCACGCTGTTCGGTGTTGTTCAAGCCGGTCGTGTCGTTGAACAAGTCGTACGACACCGTCATTCCGATAATGTCATCCGCCACCGGTACGGGCGTAAGTCCACTGACCTGCCGCATCAGCCGAGGTGCTTGTCCGGCCGCCGGAAGCTGAATGAAGTACGAGACCACAAACAACCGCGTCGCCGAGCAGTTGCCCTGTCCCGCCGGCGGCGCCACGCTGCGATTGAAGATGTATCCCAGGTTTCCAATGATCGGATTGCCACCCGAGTTATTGAAGTTCAGCGGATCCGTGTTCGCGAAAGTGACCACCGTGGGGGTCACGGTCGTGACCTCAGCCACGATCGTCGCGATGTTGCCGCCCGTAACCATCACCAGGTCGCCTGCCTGCAGCCCGACGCCTGCCGCGTTGATCGCTGGCAAGGCCGGAACGGGTGCTGGTACGGGCGGGGTTAACGTAATCGTCGACCCTGAACTGACCACGCACGTGTACTGGTTCAGCGGAAATGCATAGTCCAGATACGCCACCGTGATGCCGTCCGCGGACGCGCCGGTCGCCGGAATCAGTGCGCCGTTCTGCACCCCATTGTTCGGTCCGGGGATTAATCCGTACATGTAGTTCCCGTTGGGATAGAGGTGCGTGGGCATATAGCAGGTACCGCCCTGGTCACAGGCGTATTTCGACGTGCCCGCGACTCCGCCAGTCGGTAACTGAATCCCGCCGGGCGGCAGCCCTGCGCCTGCCATGCTGATATCTTTCGTGATCAGGTTGATCGCCGCGCGCGAGCTCTGCTGCAGTTCCGCGCGTTGCGCCACCAGTACACTGGCGTCAACTCCGCTCTTGAACAGCTTTACCGACGCGCCCAGAATGATCAGTCCAATGAAGAACGAGACCATCAGTTCAACCAGCGTGAAACCCTTTTGCCGTCTGTTTTCTCGAGTCGTCATCGTGATCCTCAGCGGAACGCCGAAAGCAGCGCGTTCACCGTATAGGTGCGTGGTTGTGCATTGCCCGGCCGCGTGTACTGCACCGTCACCGTCACCTGCTTCAGGTTCGGATTGATGGTGCCGTCCGGGTTCAGCCAGTTCGTGATCTGAATTTGCCGCTGAAAGTTTCCCATCACCATGTAGGTGTCATCGGGCGTGCCGAGCATTCCATCGGGGCCGGGTAGCTTGATGCACTCCACCCCTCCCGGATTGATCGCCGACGGGCAACCTGTCAGCGCGGGGTTGAACGGGACATCGTCCCCCGTTCCCGCCAGTCCGTCCGGCCCCGTGTCCCACAACGGATTGAAGCCCTGCACGAAAACTCCGCCCGGGGTGTTCGCGATCTGCGCGAACGTGATCTGCTGCGTGTCGCGCGCGGTAAAGATGTTCTCCAGCAGTTCCTGCGCCTTCTGTTTGGCAATCTGGTCTTCCTGCACGGTTTGCGTGGCCGCGACTGCATATCCGAACACCGCCACCATCGACAGCAATCCCACCATCAGGATCACCGCCGCAAACAGCACTTCGACCAGCGAGAACCCTGCCTCGCCCGACCGCTTTCCCTCTGTGGACTTCTTGTAGATGATCTTCATCATTTTTGAACCCACGTTGCTGCTCCGCCCTGGTTCACCAGTTGCCAGCCTCGCAGCCGTCCCGTCGCGCCATACACCGTGATGGCGCGCGAACTGTACAAATCGCCGTTCCTGCCCATATAGATCACGCCGCTGTTCAAGTTTCCGACCAGGTCCTGGGCCGACCCATCGGGCATGAACACGACGTAGTTGAGCCCGCCCAGGCCGATGCCCTGGCCAAAGTCAATCGCGCGCGCCGCCGTTCCAAATGCGTCTGGCGTCGCGCCTCCCGGCACGCCCGCCACTACCTGGAACGAAACATCTGGCGGCAGTGTCTCCGTGTACAAAACCACTGGCGCCGGAGACACCGGCAACGCAAAATCCCAACGCGAAATCTGGATGGTCTGCGGCGCCGTAAACGTGATGATGTAGCGCTTGCGCTCGTCGATCGCTCTCTGCCGGTACTGCCGCATCCACATGAAACTCTCATTCACCGCGGCGTTCGCGTGCGCTTGCTTCAACGTCGGTTGCAGCGTGATGAAACTGATACACGCTGCAATCAGCGTGATCGCCACCACCACCATGGTCTCGAGCAGAGAAAATCCGCGAGCCTTGTGCGACACGATTCCGTCTTTTCTGGGGGAGTTGCGAGTGCCGTTCTTCCGCGAAGTCATTTCTCTCTCCACTGCCGATTTCTCAGCGCCATTCAGGGTCGGAAATGACGTTCTAAATCCAATGTGAAAGCCGCGCCCCGCGCCTCAAGTGCGGCAGGGGCGTCGCCACTTCACTTCATCGTAGGGACACCCCCTAACAGCGTCAAAGTACTGACGTACTGTCAGTTCGGTGGTCTTCAGTAACGTAATGGACGCTCTGTTACTCACGTGACCGTCCGGCCTCCCGCCACTCAACCGCTTCTTGCCACGGCGCTTGCCGGAACTCCCATCTCCTGAGACCGTTGCCGGTGCCGGATCCTTGCATGCACCGTTCCTCGCCCATCCGCCACGATCCCGCTCGTTCCGTAGCAATGCGTCTTTGCCCGATTACCCGGGTAACTTGTCCCCGCGCCGTCGTAACTTTTACGATGCGTAGGTATGTCGCTCAAGAGCCTTGTAGTGTGTGCGGACGAAGCCACCACCCAGGTGCTCCGCCACATTCTGGAAACACTCGGGCTCACGGTCGACCATTGCTCCAGCGCTTCCGACGCTCACGCAAAACTGGCTGACACTCGTTACGATTCCGTTGTTCTTGATTGCGAAAACGAAGCCGAGGCCCTCGACACGCTTCGTCAGATTCGTGCATCTGCGCTCAACGCCGGTACCCTGGTGGTCGCCGTGGCGGGCAAGGAAAACAACGTGCGCCAGATGTTTGCGCTGGGCATCAACTTCGTCCTCTACAAGCCCATCTCTGAAGATCGCGCTTGGAGCAGCCTGCGAGCCGCTCGCTCCCTGATGCAGCGCGAACGTCGTCGCAATCCGCGGGTTAATGTGCACGCCAAGGCCTCGCTCGACTATTCGAACGTCGAGAAAGTGCCGGCCACCTTGCTCGATCTCAGCGAGGAAGGCACCGCCGTTCAGAGCGAAAAGAAACTTCCTCCCGACTGCCGCGTCTATTTTGAATTTGCTTTGCCGGGACATACTTCGCTGGTGCGGCTTGCCGGGGAAGTGGTCTGGCAGGATTTCACCGGCCGTGTCGGCATGCGCTTCGTGAACGTGCCTTCATCGTCGCGAAAGGTTCTCCGCAACTGGCTGACGACCAACGCCCCGGCCACTGTCGCAGCCGCGCCGAAGGTCCCGCGGCACGAAACCATCATTAAGACTGCGCTCCCGACCCCGCCCGAATCCGGCGTGGCCCGTCTGCGCAACGCCCCCGGAAATCGCCGCACTCAGTCCCGCCATGCCTGCCGCCTGGGGGCTGATGTGTTCCGCCTGGGAGCCCCGGTTCCGCACCGCTGCAGTGTTTCGGACATCAGCTCAGGCGGTTGCTACGTGGAAATGCCAACGCCTTTCCCTAATGGCACGCACGTCGAAATCGTAGTGCGCACGCAAGATCTCAAGTTGCGCGTTCAGGGCGTGGTGCAGTCCGTGCACCCGGGATTCGGAATGGGAGTCAAACTGGCTCTGAAGACTGCCGAACATCACGATCACCTGCAAACGCTCATCCGCTTGCTCGCGGAAAGCGAAAGTACCGAACCCGCCCCGCAAGACCCCTGGTCCCGCTAACAATTAGTTGTCTTCCTGAGCAAAGCGAAGGACCTCTGCACTCCGTTTGGGACGCCTAACAACTGAGCCATCGCCGCAAGCCCAACGATCCCCACAAGCCAAAAAAGGAAGCGCAGTACGCCTTCGGCCGTGCGATCAAAACTGGAAAAAGGAAAAGCACAACTTCACTCGTCCAATCAGAACAACAAAAAAGGAAAGGGCACGGCTTCAGCCGTGCCACAAAGCACCAGAAGAAAAAGGGGCTTCAGCCTCTGGGATTTGCCTCTAAAACTCGCGAAAACTCCCCGAACTCAACTCCGCGCAACCGCCTCTACTTCTCCACGAAAATATTCCAACGACATCCGCAGCCCACTCTCCAGATCAATCTTCGGCTCCCATCCCAAAAGCGTCTTTGCTTTCGAAATATCCGGACGCCGCTGCTTCGGATCATCCTGCGGAAGCGCTTCATGCTTCAATACACTCTTCGATCCCGTCACCGCCAGCACCCGCTGCGCGCATTCCAGAATCGTGAACTCCGTGGGATTTCCGATATTCACCGGCCCATGCTCCGCGGACTTCGACAGCCGCAGAATCCCTTCCACTTCATCACTCACGTAACAGAAGCTTCGCGTCTGGCTGCCATCTCCATAAATCGTTAGCCCCTCGCCACGCATTGCCTGCCGCATGAAGTTAGGAATTACCCGCCCATCGTTCACTTGCATGCGTGGCCCATAGGTATTGAAGATGCGCACGATATGCGTATTTACCTTGTGATAGCGCAGGTATGCCATGGTCGTCGCTTCTGCAAATCTCTTCGCTTCGTCGTACACCGACCGCGGCCCCACCGGATTCACGTGTCCCCAGTAAGTCTCCTTCTGCGGATGCTCGAGTGGATCCCCATAACACTCGGAAGTCGAAGCCAGCAGAAAACCTGCGGAATATTTCCGCGCCACCGCGAGCGAGTTGAACGTTCCATACGACCCAACCTTCAACGTCTCGATCCCATATTCGCCGTAGTCGACCGGGCTTGCCGGGCTGGCAAAATGAAACACGCACTCCACCGCGCCGCAATCAAAGGGCTCGGAAACATCCACCTTCACAAACTCGAAGCGGGAGTCATCGCGCAGATGCTCAATGTTCGCCATTCGCCCCGTCAGAAGATTGTCCGCGGCCACGACGTCGTATCCATCGCCCAGCAAAAGGTCGCAAAGGTGCGACCCAACGAAGCCTGCACCGCCCGTCACCAGCGCACGTCGCTTACTCATGGTTGTGGTCGCCGGGCGAACGCTCCCCGGCCTGTGTTGGAGAGCCTTCCGGCAGGGCCGGAGCCCTGCCCACGCTGTAATAGCTCAGTCCGTGGGCAGCCATCGTCTCCGGATCGTACAGATTCCGTCCATCAATCACGATCGGATAACGTAGCCTTCGCGCAATCTGCCGCAGGTCGAGCGACGCAAACTCCTCCCACTCCGTGAGGATCAGCAACGCATCCGCGCCCGTAGCCGCATCGTATGCGTTGGTCACGAACTCCACGCTCGACGACAGCACTTCCCGTGCTCGCTCGGTTGCCGCCGGATCGTACGCCGCCACGCTGCAGCCTTCTTGCACCAGCGATTGAATCAGCAGCACAGCCGGCGATTCCCGGATGTCATCCGTCCCGCCCTTGAAGGCCAGACCCAAAACGCCAAGACGCTTTCCGCGCAGGGTCCACAGCGCCTTGCGCACTTTCCGGAGGAATCGCTGTCGCTGCTCCTCATTAATGCGCATCACTTCGTCCAGCAGGCGAAAGTCGTAACCGCACTCCCGCGCCACCGATCGAAATGCCATCAGGTCTTTCGGAAAACACGACCCACCGTAGCCGATCCCGGGATTCAGAAAACGCGGTCCGATGCGCGAATCCGTCCCAATCCCTTTCACCACCTGCTGCACATTCGCGCCCACCGATTCACAAATCGAAGCCACCGCATTGATGAACGAAATCTTCATCGCCAGAAACGCGTTCGATGCGTGCTTGATCAGCTCCGCGCTCTTCGTGCTGGTGACGATCAGCGGCGGCGGAATCTGCGCCCGGTCGGGGCCGGGTATCGCATCCGCACGCTTGTAGTACGAGCCATCACTCAAGGGCGCATAGATTTCCCGCAACACACCCGCGCACCGCTCCGAATCTGCTCCCACCACAATCCGGTCAGGAAAGAGAAAATCAGTCACCGCCGTCCCTTCCCGCAAAAATTCCGGGTTCGACGCCACATCAAACGATTCTGCCGGTGCTCCATTCCGCAGGATGATCTTCCGCACCCACTCGCTCGTGTACACCGGAACCGTGCTTTTTTCCACGACGATCTTGTACCCATCGATCCCGCCGGAGATTTCCCGCGCCACTGACTCCACATATGACAAGTCCGCATCGCCGCTGTCGGTTGGTGGTGTTCCTACAGCTACAAAAATCGCGTCGCTAACTTTCACCGCCGCGTGCAGGTCATCGGAGAACTGCAACTTGTGTCCACGGTGCCGCTGCAACAATTCCGGCAGGAACTTCTCGTGTATCGGCACCTGCCCGTTCTTCAGCGCAGCCAGCTTCGGCTGGTCGTTGTCCACCAGGATGACGTCGTGCCCCATGTCGGCGAAGCAGGCTCCCGCGACCAATCCCACATAGCCCGAGCCTACGACTGCAATTCGCATGCACCGCTCCAGTCCAAAACGCTTCCGGATCATTTGCTGCAACGTCGCAAGCAGTGATTCCGGCCTCTTCGCATTTCGGATGAATTCTTAATTTAGCAGGTTTTTTCACCGCCGAATCCAGCCATTCCACCCATCCTGCAAGCCTTCGCGACAAACCGGGAAATGCCCAACCATCACGTAAATCAGTGATCGCAGTCACCGAACACCCGGTGCACTCGTTCGAGAATCCGACTTATAAGGAGGATCCCATGCCGGTCCTCATGATCGCCCTATTCGCCCTGGCCTGCTTCGGCGTGATCGGAATCCTGCTAGCCGCCGCGGTAGTCTTCGAACCGAAAAAATCCGCAACCCCCAATAAACCAACACTTCGAAAAGTGGCGTAGGTCGTAGCCTCACATCCAGGCAGACGAGGGGGAAGTGCACAACGGATGACGTGGGGAGTGTACAAACCGAGGGTGCCGAATCTTTGCGCGTTCTGTGCGCAACGGTGGGATTCCACAACTGCCGCATTCTTGGCTTTTTGTTAACGACCAACGACTAACGACTATCGGCCAAACCTCACCCCACAAAACTCTTCCCCTTCTTCTCCCCACCCAACGCGATCACGGTCGCCAGCAAAATAATATTCACAATCTCAAACGCCGCCAACGCCCAGGCATACCCGAAACGATCCCGTAACGCGTACTCAATCGTGTTCGTCGGCGCCGCGATCAGAATCCCCAATTGATACGCAAATCCGGGCATCAGTCCTCGCGCCGCATCCGGTACCAGTTCGTTCAAGTGCGCCGGAATAATCCCCCACGCGCCCTGCACTCCCAACTGCATGAAGCATGCTCCCACCACCAGCACGCCCAGCGACTTCCCGAAAGCCCACGCCGGAATCGACAGCATCGCCAGCGCCAACGCCAGCAGCATCGCGCGCCTCCGCCCAAAGTGTTCCGAGAAATATCCGTACGTGCATGCCCCGATGACCGCCGCCACGTTGTACAGGATGGCCACGTAGGAAATTGTGGGCAGCGAGAATCCATGCACTTCTTTCAGAAAATGCGGATACAGATCCTGCGTTCCATGCGACAGAAACATCATCAAGGTCATCAACAGCACGAGATAAGAAAAGATCTTCCAGTGCCCGCTGGCCGTGCGCAAAATTGCCCCAACCGTCGGTGCTCGATGCTGCTTCCACGCCTCCGTCTCTTTCACACGAAATCGGATGTAGAACGCCAGCAGCGCCGGAATCCCGCCCACCCAGAACATCGCGCGCCATCCCCACAGCGGCAGCACCACCCGCGCCGCCACTGCCGCCAGCAGGTATCCGATCGAGTACCCGCTCTGCACTACCCCCGACAGCATGCCCCGCCACCGTACCGGCACGCTCTCCATCGCCAGCGACGCGCCCACACCCCACTCGCCGCCCATCCCAATCCCAAAGATGGCGCGCAGTACGAAGAACACGGTGTAGTTCGGCGCAAACCCGCAAGCCAGTTCCATCACCGAAAAGAACACGACGTTCGCCATCAACGGCCCGCGCCGCCCATAGCGATCCGCAAGTACGCCGAACAACAACGCCCCCAACGGCCGCATCGCCAACGTAGCGGTAATCGTCAAAATGATCTTCGAGGCCGGCACATGAAATTGCGCCGCCAGCGTGTCGACCAGAAACACGAGCACGAAGAAATCAAAAGCATCCAGCGTCCACCCTAAAAAACTGGCAGTCACCGCATGCACTTGATCCGACCGCGATAGCGCACTCTCGATCACCACCTCACCCGTGCTCACTCATCGATCTCCATGAAGCTTGCCTCGAACGGCAAGCCGAGGGTGCCCCATCCTAGCGCGTTCTGTGCGCTAGGATGGGATTGCACGGGAGCATTAAGCTTGGATCTTAATGAGGAACGACGCCCACCTACTCCACTCACAAGTCCACCCTGCCCCTCACTCCTATCCCCCTGAATTCACCAGACTTGCTCTTTACAATTCCCTCAAAACCCTTGCCTCGTATAGATTTACCCGTTGACAACCGCCCCGTTTGCGGCGAAACTTCGTACAGTATTAGACCGAACTCGTGAGTAGTTCCCCCGGAGCTCACACAGGTTTCCAGAGACCCCATGTCGTGCCCGGATCCCTACCGTCCGTATAATCCAATCGAGGACGCGACCCCCGACGCCGAACTCAAGTTTCAGAACGCGCTTCCCTCGGACGCGGAAATTCGCGGACTGACCAGCGCGTTGGCCGCCAGTGGCGGTGGCTCCTCTTCCGAGGACTTGGCTTTGGATCTGGTGCTCAATCAGATTGTTGAGCAGGCCTGCCTGGCCACCGGCGCTACCGGCGCCGCGATCGCGCTCACGCGCAATGGCGAGATGGTCTGTCGCGCCACCACCGGCCGCACCGCTCCCGATCTCGGCGTGCGTCTCGACAACGCGGGATTTTCCGCCGAGTGCCTCC
This sequence comes from Terriglobales bacterium, assembly GCA_035652655.1. GTDB lineage: Bacteria > Acidobacteriota > Terriglobia > Terriglobales > Acidobacteriaceae > Gp1-AA133. Next base: position 12,710 of record DASRDJ010000257.1, on the reverse strand, counting down.
GCATCGGAACCCTGCAACGCTGCGACGATACCGAAACTGACCCGCGCGTCGATTCCGCCGCGTGCCGCCTGCTCGGGGTTCGCTCCATACTCGTCGTCCCTCTGTGGTACTGGGGAGAGTTCGTAGGCATCTTCGAAATTTTCTCGCCGCGTCCCAACGCCTTCGGCGAGCGCGATGAGCAGACTCTGCAAGCTCTCGCCTATCGCATCGTGCGTCACACCAAGACCGCTGGCGGACAAATCACCGGCTTCGCAGCCAAGCCTGAAGAATTCGCCGATGCCACCGTGCCCGCAGCCGTGACAAAGCCCGAGCCCAAGCGCGTGGAGCCGCTGCCGCCTCCACTGGCCGAGTTCGAAATCGAATCGAAACCTGAGCCGTTGCGCGAACGTTCGCGAACTCCGGTCTACGAATTCAAGCCGAACGCCACATCCAATTCTTCCGGCTCGTCCGATCGCGCGACCACCTGGCTCGCCGTCTGTGCCGGAGTGATCGCGTGCCTCATCATCGGATTGATGGCATGGCGTGTCGGCGGTAGTCGCAGTTCCGCGAAGAAATCCGCGCAAGATGGCGACACTCCGCAGACGCAGGTACTGGACCTCAGCCCCGTGACCGCATCGGCCGCTCCCGCCGCCGCCGAGGAGCCCAAGCCCACGCACGCGCAGGGAAACAAGACGCAATCTGAAGCCGCGGCCAATGACGTTGTAATCTCCGCCGCCAGTAAGTCCGCGAGCAAAACGGCGCCCTCCACCGCCACACAATCCGAAGGACAAGATGCCGGCGGCCTGGCGATCTACGATGAAAAAGGGAAGCTGATCTACGGCAAGCCCGTTCATCCCGAGGAGCCTGCCACTCCCGCGAAACCTCCGACCAAGCCGCGAGCCGCCGCCGCGACTCCGGCGCCGCGCGGCGACCTTCCTTCGTCAGCGAAGTCTTCTTCGGCCAGCGCCGCGTCTAGCGTTAAATCAGCATCCCAGATCACGCGCTTGCCCGCCGATACCATGAACGACGGCTTCGTTCGCCTGAAACCGGAAACAGCCGAGAGCCTGCTCGACCAGCGCGTCGAACCGGACTATCCCGAAGCTGCGCGTCGCGCCCACATTCAAGGATCGGTCGTTCTCGAAACCCTGATCAACGCCAACGGCCGCGTCCAGCAAGTCTCCGCTGTAAGTGGCAACCCCGACCTGGCCGACGCCGCGATGGCCGCAGTCCGCCAATGGCGCTACAAACCCTTCACGGTCGACGGCAAGAAAGTCCCCATCCGCACCCAAGTCAACGTAACCTTCATGCAAGCCCAGTAACGAATCCTGTTTCAACCAAACTCAACAAACAACCAGGCGAGGGCGCCCCATCCTAGCGCGTCCTGTGCGCTAGGGTGGGATTCCACGGCTGCTCGGATCTTGGGATTTTCAGCGGTGTATGGCGGGCAGTCAAAGGGGCGGAATTCCACTGCTGTTCGGATCTTGAGATTGAGCCGACGACTGACAACTGACGACTAGCGACTAGCGACTAGGAATACGCCAACTCCTTGGCCCGTTGCGCCGCTTTCACCACAGCCTTAATCAACGTCACGCGCAGTTTCCCCTCTTCCAATTCCATGATCCCGTCAATCGTGCACCCCGCCGGAGTCGTCACCGCATCCTTCAACAGCGCCGGATGATCCCCAGTCTCAAGCACCACGGCCGCCGCTCCCAACGCAGTCTGCGCCGCCAAAAGAGTAGCCACATCGCGCGGCAACCCGACCTTCACCCCGGCCTCTGCCAGCGATTCAAGAATGATGTAGATATACGCCGGCCCGCTAGCCGACAAGCCGGTCACCGCGTCCATGTGCTTTTCATCCACCACCACCGTGCGTCCAACCACATTGAACAACTCGCAGGCAATCTCCAGATGCTCCGCCCCGGCATGATTGCCCTTGCACAGCGCCGTCATCCCCTGCCCAATCAGGCACGGAGTATTCGGCATCGCACGCACCACGGGCACCTTCCCGCCCAGCGCGCTCTCAATACTGCTGGTCGGTACCGACGCCGCCACCGAAATCACCAGCTGTTCCGGACGCATGCTCTTGCGAATTTCTTCCAGTACTCCCTGCACCACCTGCGGCTTCAGGCACACCAACACAACATCGGCCTTTTTCACGGCCGCGACATTGTTCGTGCCCACGGGAATCCCGAGCTTCTTCGACAGCGCGCTCGCGCGCTCCTCATGCTGCACCGTTACCGTCGTCAACTTCGGCGAAAGCAGTTTCTTCTCCAGAAACGCCTTCACCAAAATCCCGCCCATCTTCCCCGCGCCCAACACAGCCACGCGCTTATTGGCCAAGTTCAATGCCATCCGCCCTCCAATTACCCGTCGTTCTTCATTGAAAGTTTAGGTTGTCATCCTGAGCGAAGCGAAGGACCTATGCAGTCCTAGAGGTCTCCACAAACCAAGGGTGCCCCATCCTAGCGCGTCCTGTGCGCTAGGGTGGGATTCCACAAGCGCCAAGGCCATAGGATTTTCCAACGGATCGCCACCACCGCTCAAGTCCACAACTCTACCAGCTTCGAAGAAAATTGCCGTAACGAGGAATGGCTAGCGACTACCAACCAGCGACTGGAGGCTAGAAAACATCTCCACCACCGCCTGACCAATCGCAATCGACGCGGTCGCCGCCGGAGACGGCACGTTAAAAAGATGCAGCATGTTCTTCGTCTGCGTGAACTGAAAATCATCCACCAGCGTGCCGGATCGATGAATCGCCTGCGCCCGCACCCCCGATCCACCGGGCACCAAATCCTCCGCCCTCACGTCCGGCACCAGCTTCTGCAAACCCGCCACAAACGCCGCCTTGGATACCGATCGCGCGGCCTCATCTTTCCCCATGCGCCAGTGCTTCGCCGCTACCCGCCAGAATCCCGGGAACACCAGGGATTCGACCGTGTCCCGTAAACTGAAATCTCCGCTGCGATACCCTTCGCGCTTGAAAGCAAAAATTGCATTCGGCCCAGCGTCGACAGTGCCGTGCACCCTTCGCGTGAAATGCACGCCCAGAAAAGGGAATCGCGGATCTGGCACCGGATAAATCAGCGCCCGCACCAACTCTGCTCGCTCCGGCACCAGGTCGTAATACTCCCCGCGAAATGGAACAATCTGCACCTCGGGACGCTCGCCAGCCATCCGGGCAATGCGATCGCTGAACAATCCGGCGCAATTGATCACCGCTCGCGCGGCAATCGCGCCTCCCGAAGTTTCGATCACGGTCTCGCTCTCGCCCGCCCGGATCCCAACAACCTCAGTCGAAGTCCGAACCTCACCGCCCTGCGCCCCAATCAACTCCGCATACTTCTCGCACACCTTGGCATAGTCAGTAACTCCGGTCCCGGGCACGAGCAAAGCCGCGACTCCGCTAGCGTGCGGCTCGAACTCATGCAGTTCCTCCGGACCAAGCATTCGCAGCCCGGCAACTCCATTCGCCGTGCCCCGTTCCATCAACTCCTGCAAGCGGAGCAGTTGCGCCGTCGAAGTCGCAACAATCACCTTCCCGCAAATCGCAAAGGGCACGCCATGCTCGTGGCAAAACTCCACCATCGCCGTCGCGCCCGTAACGCACAACTTCGCCTTCAACGATCCGGGCTTGTAGTACACGCCAGAATGAATGACTCCACTGTTATGCCCGCTCTGGTGCGAGCCCACACGCGTTTCCTTCTCCAGCGCCACCAGCCGCAGTCGCGGGAACCTGCGCGTGATCTCGCGCCCCACGCCGAGTCCAACAATTCCTCCGCCGATCACAGCAACATCAAAGCTCTCGCTCATGAGTTAGGGCACACCTTTCGCCCCATCCAGCTAAGCGCAAGGGCAACCTTTCTGCAAGGGCATTGCTCACAAACCCCAATCGATCCAACTCCGTTCGTGAGCCTGAAAACACGCAACTCGTCAGGACCTATCGGCCGCCGGTGCAGGGAGTCCGCAACTTTGCGCCCTTCGCGGCTTTTCTTAGCGATCTTAGCGGTTAAAGGTTTTCCTCCATGCCCTCTAAGATTTTCCGCAGCGAAAGCCACGGCACCAGACATCTAACAGTGCTGAAGGAGCGACAACACCCAATGAAGGTCACCGAACTCTTACTCGCTGAACTCGACCGCGAAGCGGCCGGCATTCGCAAAACCCTCGAACGCGTTCCGGAAGGAAAGAACGACTGGAAGCCCCACGAAAAATCCATGCCCTTGGGCGCCCTGGCCACGCTGGTCGCAAACATCCCCGCCTGGCTCGACATGGTCGTCAACATGGACGAGCTCGACATCAACCCGGCCGGCGGCCCCAAATTCCGCCCGCCCGACTGGAAGACGCGTCAAGATCTGATCCAGCAATTCGAGGCGTCATTGAAAAAAGGCCGCGAAGTTCTCCAGAAGACCACCGACCACCATCTCTTCAATACAAAATGGAAGCTGCTCTCGGGCGGCAAGGTGATGAGCGACCAGCAGCGCTACGTAGCTATCCGCGACGGAGTCCTGAACCACATGGCTCACCACCGCGGCCAGCTAACCGTCTACCTGCGCCTGAACGAAGCAAAAGTCCCAGCCCTTTACGGCCCCTCCGCCGACGAAGGCAGAAGCTGATCAAAGTGATGAACCAATGTTTTCCTTCGGGTCAAGAAGAACCGAGGGTGCCCCATCCTAGCGCGCTTTTTGTGCTAGGTGGGATTCCACAACTGTTCGCATCACAGGATTTTTCGTTAAAACTTCAAAGATGCTTATCCGCAATAGAAAGCGGGCTTGCGAATGACGACGAGTGAGAGGAAGAAAAAGCTCTACAGATTCAAGAACCGCTTGACGCCCAACCGAAGCGACCGATACTCCGTGACGACTGACGACAGCCCTACTGCACCACCAACACCGCAGTAGTCGTCTGCACCACGCTCCCCGCGGTCGCCGTAATCGTCACCGTATAAGTCCCCGCAGGCGTGGGCGCCTTCAAAGTAACAGTCGCGGCCCCGGACTTCGTCACATCCGCCTGCGACACCGCCGACACCATCACCGGATTATTCGGAGTAGGCACCACCGCTGGCGCCGTGTACAACCCGTTCGCGTCGATCGTGCCCGCGCTCGCGTTGCCCCCGGTCACGCCATTCACCTGCCAGGTCACCGCAGTATTCGACGTTCCACTCACAGCAGCCGAAAACGGTTGCTGCTCAGTCGGGAACTTACTCGCGGTGTGCGGACTGACGCTCACCGAGACCGCCGGAGGACCGCCGCCACCCCCGCCCGTGCTCCCGCCACCTCCGCACGAAGTCAACACAAGAGTCGACGCAAGTAACAAAGCAAGCACCGCCCCGACTGCCTTACGCGAAGAAGACTTCCGCGCAAACCCGCCGACCATCATCCCCATCACCGATGCCCACAGGCCGATCGGCGTCCATGGCTTCCGGTTCTGCGCACTCTGCCGGATCGCCGTGCTTCCCAGGCCACTCGTGCTGATCGTGAGCGTCACATTCTGCGTCCCACTGGCGCCGGTGGCAATCGGGGACGAAGAACAAGTCGCCCCCACCGGAAGTCCGCTGCAGGAAAAATTCACGGCATTCGGGAAGGTTGTCGCGCCCACCGGAGTTACCAACAAGCTGTAAGCCGCGTTCTGTCCCGCCTTCAGGCTCTGCTGCCCAGTGCTGTTGGTAATCGTCAACGTGAACAGGGAATTGAAAACCACCGGTGCGGTGTGCGCCACGTGTGCCCCGTCCGTGCCCGCACCATTCACGCTGAAGTTGTAGGTCTGCGCCAGGCTGCTCTTCGCGACAATCGTGAAAGATGCGCCAGCCACCGTCGGCGTCACCGATGTCGGCACTACCGTGCAGGTCGGCGGAGCACCTGCACCACAAGTCAGATTCACCGCGCTAGCGTAGCCATTCACCGCCTTCAACGTTCCATTGAACGTTGCAGACTGGTTCGCCACCGCCGCCTGCGGCGAGTTGCTGATCGTCAGCGTGTAGTCCGCCGCCGGAGCCGTGACCGTCAAACTGACACTTCGTGTCTTGGCCGCGGGCGCGCCCGGCGTGGTCGCAGAAATCGTGATGGGCGTAGTCGCCAGCGGGGTAGAAGCCGTCGTCGTGAACGTCAACGTTACCGTCGCCGGCAATGCCGACACCGCCGCCGACGGCGAGAAACTGCACGTCACGCCGACCGGCATCCCGCTCGACGGACACGCCAGCGTCACCGTCCCTGAAAACGCGCCCGCCCCGCTCACTACGAATGCAATCCCTTGCGACGCACTTCCTTGCTGCACCGACACGCTCGCTGGCGTCGGTGCGCCCAAAGCAAAATCCACCACGTGCAACGTGACCGCGGCATCATGGGTCGTCGTCGATGCATCCGTCCCCACCGCATGGACGTTGAACAGATAATCTTGCGCCGCGCCTCCGGCCGTAACTGTGAAAGAAGCTCCGGCTCCGGTTGGTGTCACGCTCGCAGGACTTGCCGAGCACGTTCCGGGCGCGGCCGTCGTTCCCGCAGCGCAACTCAATGCCACTGAACTCGCGTACCCATTCGCCGCCGTCAGCTTGCCGTTGAACGTCGCGTTCTGCCCGGCAAACACTGTCTGCGTCGAATTTGTGATCGTGATCGAGTAATCAGGTGTCGTCGACCCCAGCAGATCGTATTGCCAGATGCCACGCCCATACGTCGAAGCTCGCAACAGTTTCTTCCCGCCGCTGTTGAACAACCGCAGCGCGGTCACTGGAACATTCGGGAGAAATCCTGAATTGCCCGCCGCAGCCACCGGACCAACTTCCGCCCAGTTCGCCGCCGCCGTCGGACTTGAGAACACGCCTACATCCGTTCCCACGTAAACCGTGGCCGTTTGCGAGTCGACTACCAGCGCGTCCGCCGGAGCGTCCGGCAGGTTCGTAGAGAACGCCGCCCAACTCACTCCCGCATTGGTCGTCTTGAAAACATGTCCAACATGAAATCCCATCACCGCCGCGTACGCTATCTGCCCTGTCGCATCGGAAGTATCGATCGCGATCGCCGACACCGGGAACTGCCCCGTATTGATCGTGCCGGTGCGATCCGCCATCACGGTTCCACCTGCGTTCGTCGTCACGAACACACGCCCGCCCGCCGGGGTCGTCGCCCCACCGAACCCATCGGTCCCGGCATAGATCACTTTCGAGAATCCGCTTCCATCCTTCGGGCCGCCTGCCGCCAGCGACCGCACCAGGTTGACTTCGCCTCCGGTGCAGGTGCCACCCGATCCGCCCACGCCCGTGTCGAAGTTGTTGCTCAATGCGGTGTACGTTCCGCCCGCACTCGTCGCCGGACCGCCACGCCACACCCGGCAAGTGCCTATGATCAACTGCGTCGCCGCCTGCGGATCAAGCATGTACGGAAAATAAAACGCGCCGTCGTCGTTTCCAACTTGCGCCGCCGATACCACTTGCTGAAACGTCGTGTTGCCGCACCCGATCCCCAGCCCGCAGTAGTTAATGCCGAGCGGAGCATTCGGCGGAATGTCGGGATTCGCCGTGAACCAGTCCGTACCCTTCGCCGGGCTGATCGCGTTGTAGCCGCCGTCGCCCCCAAGCACATTGATCCAACTCGAACTCGTCGTCCCGGTCGAAGTTGCCGGCGACCCGTTGTCCTGCGTACCGCCCAGCAACGTATTCGCGTCCGTCGGATGCATCGAGAACGACACGAACTGCGTCATCGACCCGAGCGTGCCGTTCAAGTCATCGAACTGGTTGTGCGCCCCGCAGGTTCCGGTCGTCAGGCCCGTGTAACCGTCAAGCGCGCGGTACACGCCTCCGTCGTTGGCGAAGTACATCACCTCTTTGCCCCCGGCGATGATTCCCGCCAGGTGATGCTGGTCCGGATGCACATTCGCAATCGACAGGCATCCGTACACGTGCGTCAGATTCAGGAAGCCGCAACTGGGCGACCCGGGCGTCGTGATGCGGCACTTGTAGACGTTGATCGCCCCGGCATACAGGTCAGTCGCCGATCCGTTGGGCAGCGCCGCCAGTTCCAGGTTGTAGGTGCCTTGCTGCACGCCGCACCCAAAACTATCGCCGCAGTTCGTGATGCCGTCATCCGCGATTGATGTCCACGCGCTCGTGGCGCCATTCAACGTCTGCCAGACGCCGCCGTCCTGCTCGTTGCCTGCCGAATCCAGTGCGACTACCCACGTGTACATCTCGTTGCGTCCGGGCACCACCGCTAGTTCCGCGCGATAGATCGGACATGTCGTCGCGCCGGCCGCAGGACAGCTTGCCGCCGTGAGTCCTGCTCCGGGCTGGTTCGCATCGGCCAGCCGAGTCCAGTTGATTCCATCCGCCGATGAATAAATTCCGTGATAGCGCAGTGCCGCAAAGAATTTCCCAGCCGACGCGTTGTACACCACCGACGTTACCGATCCCGGCGACACCGTCGAGCTGCCATCTTTCACCGAGGCGTAGTGCCAGGTCACACCCGCGTCCTGCGAGTAGTAGATGCCGCGATTCACCGTGACCGGGCTCTCGAGTCCCAGCACGAATCCCTGCGTTGCCGCCGCCGTTGCGGCCACTACCAGCTGTGGATTCGCACTGCTGAACGCGATCTTGCTGAAGCCCAGCCCCGCGAACGAGTGCGCGCCTCCCACGTCCTGCGTGATGGCCGTCCAGGTCGCACCGCCATCCGCCGAGCGCAAGATGCCGAGACCGTAGTACGAATCGCCGGAACTGTTCGGCTCGCCGGTTCCCACCAAAATCACGCTTTTGGTCGTGTCGGTGTTAGTCGAAGGCTGAATCGCGATCGAGCCAACGGCAAGCGTCGACTCGTAGTCGAGCACCGGAGTCCAAACCACACTCGCCGCGTTAGCACTGAGTGGCCCGGCATTCTTCGAACGCCACACCCCGCCGTGTGCTCCGCCGATGTACACCGTGTTGCCGGTCGCGTCCGCCGGATCGATCGCCACCGCGGTCGCTCTTCCCGAGACCGATCCGTAGTTCTGTCCCGTGCCCGCGTCTGAAGCCAGCGGCGCAGGCCCGAGCGGCACCCAGCCGGCTGTGCTGACGTGCGGAATCGCAGTGACGGCTCGTGCAGCAACCAACTGCCGCAATTGCATTTTCTGCTGGAAGGCATGAAAGCGCAGAGCCGCCGGGACTTCACCCGTCGGCAAAGTGCGCCCGCGCATGAACCAGGCCTCACGCGCTTTCGGATTGTCCTGGTCGCGCTCTTGTACCGGCTCGAATTCGGAATTCATCTTCGATCCCTGCCCGAACGCGCAGGTCGCAGAGAGGAGGAGCGCGAAGATGCACCACGCGCGCGCGCTGCGCCACGAAGGTCTCATGAAATTCGCCATGCCTGTTGGAATGTGTTGTCAGCCCCGAGTCCTGCGAGCGTATTCAACAACTTACTCGAACCCTTCCTCTCCAAACTAGTTACCAACGACATACAAAACCACGCGGAAGTGCATGAATCCGGCCCTGCGGCAACTTCATTCGAGCACGACACCCCGGTGCGACTTTGTAGCGACCGTCACCTGTGTCCAATTTTTTTCAAAAAGGAACTGGATTGGGAAAGGCTCTTAACCGCCAAGCGCGCAAAGAAAATCCGCAAAGTTCGCCAAGGAGTTCTGAATTCCCTTAGCGCCCTTTGCGGCATTTCTTAGCGAACTTCGCGGTTAAAAGCCTTTCGCGCGAGTCTCGCTGAGACTCTTCTCTCTATATCCAGAATATCAATTTCGACAGGGTAATTGTGACAACCTCAGCAGACATATATTTGCTTTCCCCTCAGCCTTTTACGCAAAATCAGCCCTCGCCGGCCTCTTGACAAGAAAACCACCTGATCTCCAAAACCCGAAAAATGTAGAATCACAATCCTGCACCCGAACGACATGGCCAGCAAACCCCAGCCAGCCGAAACTACGCCCTCGCCTGCCGAGCCCGTCCCATACACTCCGGCGCTCAACGCCCACTTCCGCAAGACGTACGCGCGCGAAACCGAGTTCACGCTCGACGTCGATTTCTCCGCGCCATCCGGCTTCAACATAGTCTTCGGATCCTCGGGCGCCGGCAAGACCACGCTGCTCGACTGCATCGTGGGGCTCTCCACTCCCGACTCGGGCTCCATACGCATCGGCACGCGGGTTCTGTTCGACGCGCACTCCGGAACCAACGTTCCGGTTCGCGATCGCAAAGTCGGATACGTCTTTCAGGACCTCGCCCTGTTTCCTCACCTCACAGTCGAGCGCAACGTAGGCTACGGCCTGCAGCATCTCGACCGTGACGACCGGGAGCAGCGCATCAGCGCGATCCTCGACGCGTTACGCATTCGCGAGTTGCGCCTGCGCCGCCCCCTCGAAGTCTCGGGCGGCGAGCGTCAGCGAGTCGCGCTGGCCCGCTCGCTGGTGACCGACCCGTGCGTCCTACTGCTAGACGAGCCCCTAGCCGCCCTCGATTCTCCGACCAAGGGACTGATTCTCGATGACCTGCGCCGCTGGAACGAAGCGCACCGCATCCCGATCCTTTACGTAACGCACAGCCGCGAAGAAGTCTTCGCGCTGGGGGAGCGTGTGCTGGTGCTCGACCGGGGCCGCGTGCTGGCGCAAGGCACGCCCCACGACGTGATGAGTGCACCCCGCCAGGAAACCATCGCACAACTGGCCGGCTTCGAAAACATTTTCGAAGCCGTAGTCAGCGCGGCCCACGAGGATCGCGGCACCATGACCTGCCACCTGGAGGGAAGCAAAGTCGAACTTGAAACCCCGCTGGTGCGCACCGGCGAAGGCTCGAAGCTGCGTATCGGCATCCGCGCCGGCGACATCCTGCTCGCCACGCAATGTCCGCAGGGATTGAGCGCGCGCAACGTTCTAAAGGGAAAGATCGTGTCGCTGATTCGCCGCGACGTGCTGATGGTGGCCCGCGTCGAAGTAGGCGTCGAGATGGAAGTCCACCTGACGCTAGCCGCCCGCGACGCGTTGGCCCTAGGCGCCGGCCGCGAAGTCTGGCTAGTGCTGAAGACGCACTCCTGTCACCTGATGTCGGCCTGAGTTGGCCGCCCAGCTCTGGGAACTCCTCAAATCTAGGGGCATGAGGAGCGCTGGTCCCTTACTGCGCCGGCGGATTCAGAGACTTCAGATACGCCACGGCGGCTTCGGCATCCTGACGACTCATGCGGAACTGCGGCATGGGAGGCCGTGGACGTTTTCCGTCACGCCAGATTCCGGTGGTGAGCAGAGTGATCATCTGCTCGTCGGTACCCGGAGGAGTGCCTGCAAGCCGGGGCGCTTCGGTGGGCCAGTCGCCGGTTGTTTTTGCAGGCAGCAGCCACAGCGGCGCACCTTGCAACGCGTGTTCGCCGTCTGGTTCGTGCTGGCTGTTGTGCGGTGTGTGGCACTGTCCGCAAACGGCAACGCTCTCCACGATGTACTTACCGCGTGTGACCGAGTCGTGCTGGCCCGTCTTCGGCGCGCTCTCGTCATTCTGCGTCCAACCGTTTGCGCTCGCTATCGCAAGCAGCAACAGCAAGCCCACGATGCTGATGACCTTCACGACCCGACTCCTTTTATCTCCAACTGAACTGCTTTCAGATTAGAACCCGCGGTCTCCGCAGAAATCAGGAACGAATCGTAGGAAGACAGAATGAATGCTGTACGCGGGGTGTGTGTGGGTGCCCAGCGCGTGGAGGGTAAGGGCAAGGTCCGTGCCTCCCACCCTCCGAAAATCTCGAAGGGTGGAGCAGCCATCTTTTTTAGTGAGGGAACCGGAGCCGAGCTGCCGGGTTCAATTTTCAATCCTGGCTATCAAAATCCAGCGCGTACACTTCCTGCGATCCGACGTCGCGCATGAGCAGTACTTCGCTGTTGGGCGTCAAGCCGAACCAGGGCAGGTAGCCCCACAACACGCGGCGAAACTTTTTTAGCGACAGCACCTGATCCACTTTCTGGTCGGCAAGCCGCAGACGGAAGATAGCGGGGTCCGCGCTCCAGCCGTTGTCGAAGTAGAGATAACGGCCATCCGCCGACCATTCCGTGAAGCCAACCGTGTGCTGCGGAGAGAGCTCTTTCCAGATGCGCGCGTCAAAGTCGTAGATCTTCAGGCGCTTTCCGTCAGCCGTGCCGCCGCCCAGGTAGCGTCCGTCGGGTGAGACCACGGGCATGACCACGCCTTTGGAGTCAGCCAGTGTGGTCACTTGGCCCGTCTTCAGATCGAGCAGTCTGACCTGCGCCTCTTCGATGAGGCCGGTTGATTCTCCAAACACGACAGATTTTCCATCTCGGCCCCAACTCGTCCGTGTAATGGAGGTGCCCTGATACAGGACCTTTGGACTGCCGCCGTCTCTTCCCACGACACAAATCTTGTCCGGTGCTCCTGGCACGCTGGAAATGTAGATTATCTCTTGGCTATCCGGCGACCACCGGGTAAAGGGCGGGTTGGAGCCAGGAGCGGTCAGTTGCAGTCTTTCACTGCCGTCCACCCGGCTCCTCCAAAGTTGTCCTTCCGGAATCGTGAAATAAGCGAGCCACTGCCGGTCGGGTGAGAAGGTCAGGCCCACTACCGAAATCCCGTCGAGATATGCGGTAAATTGACCCGTCTTTTCGTCGTAGCGCGTCAATTCCGACTTGTACTGTGAACCTACCGCGAAGATCTTCTTCCCATCCAGGCTGGGTTGCGATGCTTCAAAGTTCAATGGCCCTGAGGTGAGTTGGACGGGCGTTCTGTCGATCTTGTGGAGCCAGTCACCCTTCTCGCGCACGGCCCACACGTCCGC
>DASRDJ010000256.1:0-8368 GCA_035652655.1 Terriglobales bacterium | reverse complement strand
CCACCGTCACTGTGCGCGCCAAAGCGTAACTACTTCACGCACACCTGCTCTTGCAGATGGCCCAACAACACCTTTGCCGCAGTTTTCCCTCCACTACTAAGAGGCTCGTCCTCGAGGCGTTCGCTTTCGCTCCAAAGCACTGCCCCGCTCTTACTATGTAGCTTCCCCGATACAATCCACTGGCGCACAGCAAATGGACCGCTTTCGGCCTCGGAATCGGAATCAATTTCCAGCACGGCGTCCGCGTTTTCAGCTTTTAACGCTTCCCTTAAGCAGCCCTTCTGTTTTTCCTTTTTCAGCTCTTTTCTTATGAGGCTGGCTGCCTGGTTATTGCCCTCTACGAAAACGAGCCGGATGGACCGCAGCTTTTCTGTCTGGTCGTCTTTCGCCTGGGCTTGCGCCAGACATATTCCAATCATGAAGATTGCAGCAATGAATGCTTTCATCCCTCCCTCCGGAACACGCGAAGATTCCTCTTCAAGTTCGGATAGCATTGCAGCAGCGTGGCACAGAGACAATCAGAACCCGCGAGTGCTGGGATATGGAGGTCTGGTGGTTCGTTTCGTGCATCCCAGGACTGAACGGTTGGCTCTACCCAGCCGTCGACCGGCACTGCCCTCCTGTTTGACTTCGCGCAGAATCGTCTCTTACTCCTCACCACAGAACCCGATCGACGGCTGGATTTCGGGACATGCATTTCTACACCCCCGAGATTAAATACTTACTCTTCATCCTCATGCAGTGGAATGCGCGATCGAACGGCCAAAATGTAGGCCTTGGCGCTCGGTTTGTCCTGGTTGTAAAAGCCCACCGTACAGTTGGGACGAAAGTAGTAGGCGTCTCCTGCCTTGGCGGCATGGCGGCCTTCGACGCCGTCCGTCCCACCGCCGGCCACGATTTCGCCCTGGCCGTCCATTACTAGGTAGATTTCTTCCGCGGCCTGGTGGTGGTGGGGCCAGTTCGTGCCTCCAGGCGCAAAATCCATCCAGAAAAAGCTGTCCATCACGTACGCCTCATCAATCAAGTCTCTCTTCCCGGTGTGCAGGCCGATCAGAAGTTTGTACAGAACGGAATTCGGGTGACCGCTGACAGTCTCCTCCCTCGCATCCTCCAGGTTTGCGACTCTCGGATGTGGCATTGGCGCCCCGACTGAAATCGATGACGGGATCTTGAACCCCATCACCAGCAGGCGCAGTGGCTCATCCGAGTGGTTTGCAATCGAATGCTTCACGCCTGGAGGGAGGTACGTGAAGTCATGCTTGCGCAACGCTTGAACCTGATCTTGGTAGTGCAGAATGCCCGCCCCTTCGACGACGAAATAGATCTCTTCCTGGCGGTCGTAAAGTACGGTCTGGCAATCGCCATGCCGATCCAACGAGACTTCGCCGAAGCGAGTTACGCTTTGAAGGGATCGGGTCTCTTTGTCCCCCTCGCCGAAAATGGCCCGGTAGTGGCAACTTGGAGAGGTAAGACCCGCCTCGGTCTCCGAGAGGTCTGGAACGTAGCGATGCAGCCATGTGGGGTCTGTCTGCCGCTCTTGCGCTCGGAGTCCGTGTGCTAGCAACAGCAAGAACAAAAAGAGTTTTTTCACATTTGGTGCTCCCGATCTTGCTTTGGATTTCGTTTTCCGGCCGGGTCTTCGCTTCTTTGATGAACAGGAATCGATCAGGTACCCGGGCAGATGATACTCGCTTTGGAAGTGATGAGTATTGTAATCAGGCCATAGCCCTCAAAACCCTCAATGAGCGATATGGCGATTTTTCACCAACAATGGCATTGGGAGAAACTCGCTAAGCGTGCGCTATCAGGATTGGATGTTGACGGGCTTTTTTACCTACTGGGTCGCGGCGCATGGACGAAGCGGTTAACGCGTGGGATGAAGCTAGGCGACTCTTTGTCACTCACAGTTGTCGGTACCGTTTGGTGACTGTCTCTCTGTATCAGGAGCTGGCCCAAAGACTTCCGCGGCCTTGTCTGGAGCCCGACGAACTGGAGTCCCAAAGAAGAGCAGATCGCAAGGCCCGGACGCGATGAACTTGGTCGAGTGCACTTCAGCTTAGTCTCCAACTCCACTCACACCCGGGTCGTCATGACCCTCAGTGTGGGGTGCGTTGAAGAAGTGATCGATCGACAACTGAGTTATTCAATCGAGTGAACACCTCGCAATCGTGACAGTCCGACGTTCACTCATTCATGATGTGTCGCCGGGAAGCCAGGGATTGGAAAGCCGGGCTTGTGATCGTGCTGCTTTTTCATCTTCATATGAGGAACCTTCTGGTCGAGAATCATCTTGGGAACAATGGGCCGACGATCGAGGTGAATCCATCTGGCGACTGACGGAATCCCGGCATTGTCGCAGAGGAACAGTAGGTACCAGCCCGGCGGCGCGAGATTCGGATTCTCGGTTACGGCTACGTGTAGATGACATGCATCGCGCTCGCGAATGGGTAGATCGATGAGGCGCTGCGACGTGTCATCTGAATGCGTGACGGCCATCGGCCTGATCAAGTGCGCCCACTTGATCTCGGAGGCTTGAGGCGTGTGGATTGCAACTTCGTTGCCGTAGATCCATTCCCGAGGCACGTCTTGTATGAACGGCCGGGGGCCGTGGAACAGATATGGCGGGTGGTACAGCTCCAGCCGCAATTCATCGTCTCCGCGATCCGGATTCGACCCTGCCGTGATGACGCGTCCGTCCGGGAGGAGGAGAGCAATCGAATGATAGAGTCGCGACACCAACTGGTTACCTGCCGATCTGAACGCGTTCGTGGCCGGGTCGTACAACTCGGCCTGGTGGACTGCATCGGCGCGTGTCTCGCCGCGGTACCCGCCGCCGCTTACGAGCACAGTCCGGTCGGGCAAAATCACGCAGTTGTGCAATCCACGAGCGTGCGCCATGTCGGGACCGGCGACATAGTGCGGCGACGCAGCGTTGAGATCAACGATGTCTGTTTTGTTGGTGGCGTGCTGAGGACCACCGCCACCGAATACCATCACCGTTTGGTTTTGCGCAGGAGGCAGCAGCACACTGAACGCTTCATCGCGATTGTTTTGGTTGCGGAGCCCCGACACGATTGTCTCGCCCGCGGTTAGTGGGTTGATCTTGCGCGCATCGAGAGTTGCCTGGCCGAGTTGACCTCCCGTATAAAACACTGTCCCATCGGCGAGCACGAGAAGATGCGGATAAAGTGGCAAATCGGTGCCGTGCGGGAGTGTGGACCAACCTGTCATGGGCGAGAAGATCTCGCTCGCCTGATTGATGCCCGAGACGGCGATGGCCCGGCCGTCGCCAAGCGTCACGAGCGTCGGATACCAGCGTCCGAACGCCATGTTGCTGAGACGGATCCATTCTTCCAGAGTTGGATCGAAGAACCACGACGATTGCAGGCCAAGGAACGGATCGTATTGCTGTGTTCCGCCAGCGACGAGCACTTTCCCGTCTGGAAGCACCGTCTGGCCTGCGCAAAAAACGTCGAACGGTGTGACCGGCGTGTGAAACGTACCTGCCTCGTAATCCCAAACAACGCTTCGGACATCGTGGGCGTTGAATCTCGGAACGTTGTTCCCAGAACCGGCGAAGAACAACACACGGCCCGTGTGCATGAGTACAGCATGAACAGCGAGTACCTTCGAATCGCATGGCAGTAGTTCCCAAAAGCCCTCTTTTTCTGCGAGGCAGAGGTCGATCGCATCGGGCATACCAGGCATGGTGGCCATCGGCCCTGCCGTCATCGTGGTCCCGAGCACCTTCGTGGGCGCCATCGCCATAGGACTCGGTGACGATTCGGTTGTGTGATCGTGGTGCGGCGCCTCGATCGGGCCTTCCGGCTCGTGGCCCGGAGGTCGCGGATGCTTGCCGGTCGGGCAATGGTGCCCGCATCGCATCAGATCTATCCAGCCCACCTCATTCGTTCCATCGTCGTACGGCAACAGGATGTCGGTGCCGGCGAGAGCCTCTTGTGACACCCAGATCCAATCTTTCGATCGCACCAGTCCAGCGAGGCCAGACATCATGTGCTCTTCGAGATGGCAATGGACGAGGAACTCGCCCTTGACTGGCACCCGACACCCCATGAGCGGCGGGTCGCACTGCAACGGCTCAAGTGCGCACGGCACCCGCATGGCTGGCGGAGCCTCGGTATCCATCACATACGTCTGCGCTGGGCTGAGTGCATGAACATCTGTAGCGCCCCCGCTGGGGCTCGGCAACTGCCAACGTGCCGAGTGTGGATGGACGTTGTGCCACACCGTTCCGAGATCCAGATTGCAAAGGTACCAACGGAGCAGCTCCGCGGGGCTGACCTCAATGGTCGGGGTGTTGCCCACGTACGCGCGTCCGTTCATACAAAACGTTGCGGCACCGCCGCCGGGCGCAAAGACTATGTGATCGAAGTTGCCGTTGTTGGTCCACGTCACCGACGCACCTGGCCGTACGCTTACGCTCGCAGGATTGAAGAAGTTGTCCCCAATCGCGACGGTGCGGTTGCCAGCAGGTGCCGACGGATCGACGTTGACCGTTCCCGCCATCGATGTTCCATGAATTTTGCAATGGTAAGGAACCGAACCAGTCGACGCGAAAGTGTGTGCATAGGTAGCGCCATGCCCGAGCGTAGGACTCTGAAAAGTCTCGGATTGCGAAGCCGCCTGCAGTTGATGAACGAAGAGCGGGATCTCGTGATCCGGCCGAGGCGCGCTCGGATCGCGCACGATCAGCGCGCCGAAGAGACCCCGATTGACGTTCGCCTGGACGTTGCGCACATGGTCATGAAAAGGCCACACGCCGATCGTGTCCTGCGTTGCGTCGAACACGTACGTCCAGCTCTCGCCCGGACGAATCTCGTCACTCCTTCGCCCCGACCGCGAAGCTACGCCGAAGGGCCAAGCTCCGTCGGATTCAATGCCGTAGTGCAAGCCGTGTAGATGAAAACTGTGGCAGTCGTCTGGGTCGCCGTTTAAGACATGAATGTACAAGCGCTCCCCGGGGCGCGCGTAGAGGACGCAGCCGGGCACTCGTCGATTCCAGCGTGGTTCATTGACATCGGCGCGAACGATCTTGGCCGTATTGGGACGCGTGTAATGGGTATCGAAATACTGGTGGTAAACGAGCAGGTCAAGCGTAGTCGCGACGATTTCTCCCGCCTGCACACGTCCGAGCTCGTGGCCCGGATTGAACATCGCATCGCGTCCCCACCGACGGGCGCAGGGGCGGGGAGCCAATGGACTGTAGCCAGTGACTGGTTCGATCTTCAAGAAGATGTCTCGACGCGAAGCGCAACAACTCATGGCCGACCTCCTCTACCGATTTACTTATGGCGGCCCGTTGTTTTGGGTCTTTGTCGGACCGAACAGGCACCCCTACGCTTACCAGTCGCCGGATCCACGGGCACGAGATCGGCCCCGACTGGCAACACCGGACGGCTTGAACAGATAGCGCTTAGCACTCGATCGGTCTGAACAGCCTTTTAGGAATAGTGCGATTGCTGCGTCGGTCGTTTCTTCTTTTTTGTCCGTTTTCGGGTCAGTTGAGAACTTGAACGCGCCCCCAGAAACAGTATCACCGCGACTTTCAAGTAAGTTGCGAATGCAGCAGCGATCAGGAACCCCCGACCCAAGGGTTTTTGGTGTAAACGCTGATTACGACACCTTGCGGCTTGAAACACGGGAACTATCAAGGGAGCTAAGACGCACGAAAGAAGGTGGATACCTGCGACGTTGGCCTACCGTAATC
The DNA here is from genome assembly GCA_035652655.1 of Terriglobales bacterium. Lineage (GTDB taxonomy): Bacteria > Acidobacteriota > Terriglobia > Terriglobales > Acidobacteriaceae > Gp1-AA133. Next base: position 2,640 of record DASRDJ010000256.1, on the reverse strand, counting down.
TGTCGATGACGCGCTTGCTCCCTTACGCTAGATCCTTGCGAATCGAGATGGGGAGTGCAATGTCATTCAAGACTTGGCTTCGCGTTGGTGTGACCGGAGTTCTGTCGCTGGCGCTGTCTACAACCATCGCCGTGGCCCAGGGGCACGGCCATGGCCACGACAAACACGACCGCGACGATGGCGATAACCGCGGCCATGGACGCGCACGCGGCCATGACCATGATCGCTATTCCGATCATGACCGCGATCAGATACGCGGCTGGTACCGTACTCATTACTCAAATCTCCCGCCGGGCCTGGCCAAACGCGATCGTCTTCCTCCCGGATTGGAGCGCCAATTAGTGGTTCGTGGAACTCTGCCGCCTGGTCTTCAGAAGAAGATGCAACCCTGCCCGTCAGAGCTGGAAAGGATGCTTCCACCTCCGCCTCCGAATTACGCGCACGTCGTGATCGGTGGCAATTTGGTTCTGCTGAATCGGGTGAGCTTTCAGATCGCAGATGTTTTCCACTTAGAGATCCAGTAGGCAAGAAGGCAGCACTAGCCTCCAAAAAGGAGACGGTTCATGAAAGCGCTTCAGGCATTACTCTTAGCATGTGCTTTTCTGCTTCCAGCCTTTGCTGATAACCAGAAGGAACAAGGGCGTGTGAAAGACTCCGGGGATGTCCTGAAAGAAATCCTCAATATTCCCGACGACGTTCCTCAGGATCTGCTCGACAAGGCCGAGTGCCTGGTCATTCTGCCCTCAGTCAAGAAGGGCGCGTTCGGAATCGGTGGCAGCTTCGGCCGCGGTGTCATGATCTGCCGCAGCGGACAGCACTATACCGGCCTCTGGGGACCGCCTGCCATGTATGCGCTTGAAGGCGTTAACATCGGCTTCCAATTGGGCGGCGAAGCCACCGATTTCATCCTGCTGGTAATGAACCCCAAAGGAGCGCACTCGCTGCTGAGCAGTAAAGTCAAGCTTGGTGCGAATGCCTCTGCTGCCGCCGGTCCCAAGGGACGCTCCGGCGAAGCCGCCACCGACGTCGTCATGAACGCTGAGATTCTCTCCTATTCCCGCGCCAAAGGATTGTTCGCCGGCATCTCGCTCGAAGGTTCAACCCTGCGCTCCGACGGTGGCGCCAACGAAAAGCTGTACGGCCAAAAGCTGAGTGCGAAAGACATCATTGGAATGGGCAAGGTGAAAACTCCAGCCTGTGCTCAGGAGTTGGTAGGTCTTCTCGACAAGAAAAGCCCCAAGAACCACTCCGACCCGAAATCACTGCAGTAATTTCCGTGTGTGTCCGGAGCGGACACCTGGAGTCCTGCTCGCGCCAGCGCCGGCATTTCATCGCAGTTTGTACGGTTGTTGGCGCAACACAACTCGGCGCGAACTGACGTTCCGACCACCGATCGCCTTGAATAACGTCGGATCTAGCGCACCCTCAGTTGCAGCTTGTGAACGCCAGCGTTGCTGCGGTCACGCCCACGCCCGTGGTCACCGTGAGGGGTGTGCTGCTGCTGGTCTGGTTGGTTTGCAGACTTGAGGGACTGCAGTCGCTTTGGGCTGCCGAGCCCGGCACGAATGCTTCCGCGTCGAGCGTGTAATTCACAGTGCCCGTGACCGGAGGAGCAGGCAATTGATTTCCCGCACTGCTGAACGCCCCGACGCTGGGATTGGCCGCAGGGACAGAAAGCGTGTAGGCCACGCAATCTGTTTTCGCGGGACAACTCAGACCGGACGCCGTCGTCAAGGTCGCGGTCGAGGCCGATTGCGCGGCCAGCGGAACCGTAATCAGCAGGTTGCCGCCGTTCACCATGATGCTCTGCAACGCCGACAGCGTGACATCCGCCGAAGTTCCGGCGCTGCCCGTGCTGGTAGTGATCGTCCCCATGATGGAAGCCGGTGTGAGAGCTGCCGTCAATGGCACCTTCCCCAGCGCTGCGCTGGACTGCACCCCCGTAATCACGGTCGCCGCATAGGCCGCGCCCGCTCCGTTGATGGCTGTTACCACGATGTCATAGGTTCCGCTAGCCACAGGGCAAAACGAAAATGCCCCGTTCGCGTCGGCCACCGTCTCCATGATGACGCGATCCACGCCATTGCCATCGTTTTGTTCCAGGGCGACCACAGTGTTTCCGCCCACGATGGGGGATTGTGTTCCAGCGTCAATTACGGTTCCGCTGATCGCGGACTGCTGTGCGACTTCACCCGCATGCAACACGGGCTTCAACCGGAACTTCCCGTTTCCTTCGCGCACGATGGATCTGCAGGCGTTGAAATCGAGATTGAGATCCTTGCTCTCTCCCGCCGCTACAACAAACTTGCTCCCCGCTATCTGTCCCGCAGGAATCTTGATGCCTGTTTTCGACTCGGACGAGAGTAGCAGCGGACGCGGATTCAAGGGATCGCTGGCCAGCACCACGCAGTTTGCGGCACTGCCGCACTGGTTTCCGCTCACGATCGCGCTATTGTCGGCCAGGAGGATGCGAATCTGCTGATACGTACCGGGCTGAATCTCGCTCGAGCCCAGCATCTTGAGAAAGCACTGAGTGGCCGCTCCGAGGAGGTCTACCTGCACCGGACTGCCGGCCAGGCCCGGAGCCAGATCGACCCAGCCGGAGTCGGTATCCGACGCGCTCGCGCTCTGGTGAATGCG
>DASRDJ010000255.1:0-15264 GCA_035652655.1 Terriglobales bacterium | reverse complement strand
GGTTGGTTCCTCGAAGATAAGGTTCACCGATGAATTCTGGCTCAGCAATGGACGCAGCATGCCGCGAAGGGCAGCGAATAGGCCTGCGACGTGGAAGCGGGTTGGACGGAGCGTGACCTTTCCGGCCTCGACCTTTGCCAGGTCGAGAAGGTCATTCACGATCTCCGTCAAATCCTGAGCTGAGCTGCGAATGTACTTGACCTGCTTCTCCTGCTCCGCAGTGAGATCACCGTCCAATCGATCGAGCAAGATCTGGCTGAGTGCCGTGATTGAGTTCAGCGGTGTACGGAACTCGTGGCTCATGTTCGAGAGGAAATGACTCTTCAGCTCTGAGGCGCGCTGGAGAAAGTCGGCTTTATCGTTGAGCTCTGCGTAAAGTGCGACCACCCCGCGATTAGTTTCATCGAGTTCGCGATTCAGCTGGGCAAGTTCTTCCTGCCTATCACGGAGTTCCTGCAACGTACTCAGCAATTCCCGGTTCTGCTGTTTTAATTCTTCGTAGGGATCCTGGGGAGTGCGCTCGATGCTGTCGAGTACACGGTTGAGTTCAGTCTTGTCGAAGCGCGGCATCCGGCGCGGCAGTTTTTTCCCTAGCGTGACGGCAGTGCCTTGGCCAACCGCAGTTTCGACTTTGAATTGATCCATGAGGCGCTGGGCGCCGATTATGCCCAGTCCCATGCCGGTCTGGGAGACGTATTTGCCGCCAAGAATCTCGTCCAGGTTCGAGATGCCGCGGCCTTTGTCACGCAGCATGATCAACAGCATGGGCTCGGGATCGCCGGTGATCTGGAAGTCGATTCTTCCGCCTCCGCCGTATTGATACGTATTACGCGCGATTTCAGAGACGGCCGTGGCGATGCGCGTCTGGTCCTGCGAATCGAACTTCAAAGCGGCGGCGATATTCCGCGCTTTCTGGCGAGCCAGAACCACGTCGTTTTCGAGACGTATATCGATGGAGACAAGATTCAGCGTCATGAACTTCTCGTGCTTGTGTGTTGAGCCTTCGCAACCAGGACCGTGACATCATCCCGTCCGCGGCAAAAATCCCGATGAAGAATGGCGGCGATGACCGAGGGATGCTTGCCCCAGATCCCAGGGTAGTCGTCCAAAGTCCAGTGGGTTCCCATGCCGTCGGAGTGCATAACAAGGATGCTGTCGGAATTCCAGGGATACGTGAACTCCTGCACGCGCGACATCTGGTGGCCGACGATTCCATTGTGGGATGGGATGCTGCGGCTCGATCCCATGGCAACTATCGAAGCCGATATGTTTCCGACTCCCGCGAAGGAAAGCAGCTTCTTCTCGAACTGAATCTTTGCAATGGCCAGAGCGGCGCCTCTGGTCTTGCGGAGAGCGGCGTGGGTATCCTGAACAATCTCGCTCAGCGAGTCATGCTTGGCAGACGACAAAATCTTTTCAGCCTCTCGGGCCGCATCTGCCGCCAGTTCACCATGTCCCAAGCCGTCGACGACCATCAAGAGCGCCGTGTCGAGGGAACCGCGGACGCCCCATCCATCGCCGCAAGCGATTTCGTTACGGATGGGTTCCGATACCACACCAACTTCCAGTGGAGCCGACGAGGGCTCTTTGGATTTCTCCTGCCAGAATTCTGCACTGACTACTGTGCCTGAACCGGGTATGGAATAAAGGTCAAAGGAATCGGAGAGCCTCTGGATGGCTCCCAGCCCCACACCCATCGAGTTCGTGGTGGACTGGCCGTCAGAAAGCGCGCGGCTCACATCCTCGATGCCCGGTCCTTTGTCGACGCTCATGAGGCGAACACCAAGACACTTTCCTCGCGCGATGCGTTGCACCAGAATGTGGCCTTTCCCGGCGTGCTTCACCAGGTTGGTGGCCATTTCGGTGGTGGCCAGCGCGACGGCGCCGCGGCTGGTCTCGCCAAGTTGGAGTTCTTCGGCGAGCGCCATAGCTTTACGGCGCGCCTCACCGGCCTGGCTCGGCTCTGATACTTCGATCAGCATAATGTGTCTATTTCCAGCGGGTAATTGAAACGCGCGTTCCCTCTCCTGGACGAGAAGAGATTTCGAAGTCGCTCACGAGTCGCTTCGCGCCGCCTAATCCCAATCCCAGACCGCCGCCGGTAGTGAAGCCATCTCTGAGCGCCAATTCGATATTGGCAATGCCCGGGCCCTTGTCCTCGAAAATGAGGCGTAACCCGTTTCGGGGACCGTTGAGCAGGTCAAGCTGCATGGTTCCCCCACCCCCATAAATAATGGTGTTGCGGGCCAGCTCGCTAGCCGCCGTGACGACCTTGGTCTGGTCCACGAGGCTGAAACCGAGTTTCGCGGATGCGTCACGCACGCGGCGCCTGACGGCGACCACATCCGGCTCGGATTGCACCGGCACGGTCTCAGTCGAGATGACTGCCATAAAGGGCCTTGGAGCCGTTCAGCGACGATCTAAGAAGTTCCATCCCGGCGTCTACATTCAGAGCGGTACGAACACCCGACAAAGAGAGACCCAACTCGACGAGGGTAATGGCGACGGCGGGTTGCATTCCAACCACTACGGTCTCCGCATCAAGCACACGCGACATGCCGGCGATATTGGCCAACATGCGACCGATGAAGGAATCAACGATCTCCAGACTCGAGATGTCGATCAGGACGCCTCGGGCCTCGGAAGCAGCAATCATCTGCGTGAGGTCATCTTGCAGGGCCATGGCCAGGCGATCGTGCATGTCCACCTGAATGGTGACCAGCAGGAACTCGCCCATCTTAAGGATAGGAATCTTTTCCAAGCAGCTCTCCTAGCGCCCCTGAGGTGTTTCCCGGACAAAGGTCACGCCCAGGCGCTGCAAGGCAACCGCGAAGGCGGCAGACAACGTAGCCTTGGTCGTCACGTCAAGCAGGTTGATTCCGAGGTGAACGATGGTCTGAGCGATTTGCGGACGAACTCCGCTGATGATGCAATCCGCACCCATCAGGCGGGCAGCGGTCACGGTCTTCAGCAGGTGCTGGGCGACTACCGTATCGACCGTCGGCACACCCGTAATATCAATGATCGCGACCCTGGAATTGGTTTGAACGATCGCCTGCAACAACGATTCCATGACAATCTGGGTGCGCGCGCTATCAAGCGTACCGATAATCGGCAAGGCGAGTACGCCGTCCCACAGCTTTACCACCGGCGTTGACAGCTCGAGAAGCTCTTCCTGCTGGCGGCGAATCACTTCTTCGCGGACCTTCTGATATGTCTCGGCCGTGTACAAGCCCATGGCGTCGAGGAGTTCGGTGGTGGACCACATTTCCGAGGCCATGCCCTCAGCGTCGTTCTTGTACTTTTGCCTGATTTGCGTGAACAAAGGTTTCTTGGCCGAAAAAACAAAAGAGGCAGTTTCGGAGGGAGCAAAACCCAGCTTGGCCCGGTTGCGGGAAATATCTCCCAGCATCTGGCGAACCTTATCCCAAGCGGGACTCTGGAAGTCAGGACCAACTGTTTCGAGTGCTTCTCTCACAAGTTGCAGGAAGGTCGCGCACTCTGAGCGCAGATCGGAGTCCTTGATAAGGTCGCTGCGCCGCACAGAGTCTTTCATCTCGCGCATCCATTCCGCGAGGATGACGTCTTCTTTGGCGGCCATGATGTCGGCCAAGCCCATTGATTTTTTTGTGGTCATCGAAATCGTGTTCATGCTGTCCTTTTTTATGCGAGACGCGATCAAATCGTCGGAATTCTTAACGAGGCGGGGGAGGGCTGCACTTGGGGTGGCCAAGAGACATAAATCCCGCTCTGCCAATTATTCGCCGGGACAGAGTCGTCTAGTCACGGGAAAACTTACAGTGGCAGCATAGAAACTTGGAATAAACAACTCTGCGGGTTTATGTCTACAGGCGCCAAAGTAGAGGGTCAATACAGGCTTTCCTGTATCGGTGACACAAAGCCGTTCGCAGCTTACAGGAACTTGCGAGTAGCGTTGCAGACGGCAACGGATGTCGTCCCGTAAACCAGATGCGAGGCTAATCCGTACAAGTGGCCTGCGACTGGAACTTTCGAAGGCGGTTGCGACAGGCCTAAAGTGGGTACCGCAACTTCGTCTGCACCCGCGAACAGCGCCGCGCCGAAACCCAGTCCAGAAAGTAATGGGTTTTTTCGAATACGGCGGGATCCAAGTTCCACAGCCACGCCGTACGCAGCACCCATCAGGGTCCCAAAAGCGTAGTGGACAAGGGTGCCGCCAATCTTCTTTTGACCCGGGGACAGATTCTTGCCGCTAGCTCTGGCCACCGCATCGGCGACTTTGTTAGTCGCGTTATCATCCTCTTTGTTGCTCGACTGTTCCTTCTTGCTTTTTGCCTCTTTGTCAGTGCCGGCTTGGCGAACCGAGTAGACCTTCGAGGTGCTGCCCGATGCACCTTCAGTCCCGGTCTGTATTCCCCAGGTTTCCTCAGCCTGCGCGCTGGAGCTCATCACCTCCGGCTGTGTATCTTCTTTCTCGTTTACGCTCGGGGACGTCTTCTGCCAGGCATTTTGAAACTGCGTCATGACGATCGTCCCCACCAAGCCGCCGATAGCGCCTGCCGCCAGCCCTTTTGCGACACTCTTTCTCCCAAACATGAGTCCTCCGGTGTCATCTGTATGACTGCCAATCTTTCGAAATGAATCTAAGCCTGAGATGCCATTCCGCCTGTGCGGGGATGCTGCAAATCGGCCTTGCTTGAGACGGGACGCATTCCGACAAATATGGCACTGAAAAAACCCATTCCTAACGAACCCGATCCGACAAGTATTCAGGAACTGATTCCGCCCAGGGCGACTCTGCGCGACTTGCAAGAGGTCGCGAAGCAATGTCGCGCTTGCGACCTTTGGAAAAATGCAACGCAGACGGTGTTCGGCGAGGGCTCGCGCCCGGCGGAGATCATGTTGATTGGCGAGCAACCAGGCGACCAGGAAGATCGGTCCGGGCATCCGTTTGTGGGGCCCGCCGGCAGACTTCTCGATCAGGCGTTGGCGGAGGCAGGCATTGATCGCTCCGAAGTCTATGTAACCAACGTAGTGAAGCATTTTCGCTGGACGCCCGCCGAGCGCGGCAAGCGCCGCATTCACAAGAAGCCGCGCGCATCGGAGGTCGAGGCATGCCGTCCCTGGCTCGACTTGGAACTGGAGATCATTAAGCCGAAGATCGTCCTCTGCCTGGGAGCCAGCGCTGCGCAAGCATTACTTGGGAAGCAGTTTCGCGTGAGCCGGGAGCGCGGGAAAGCGATTAAGTCCGCGTTGGCCGCATTGATCGTCGCGACTGTGCATCCTTCATCGATCCTTCGCGCTCGTGACGATGCCTCGCGCCACGAACAACTCAAGCAGTTTGTGGACGACTTGAAAGCGGCAAAGCGTCTGCTTAAATTAACACCCGTGCGTACGTAGCGGACCAGACCGCTCTACCACTGTTTTCTCAGAGACGTTTGGAAAGAGAATCCGCCGTTTTGATCGCGCACCGCGTCGAATGAGGTTCTTCCATTCATGCGGTATTCCATCTTGACGATCTGTTTTTGCGTACCAGTGACGTCGGTCGAAAATGTCACGAAGAATTTGCTCGTCACGCGCTGCTGAATCGCTACCCTCGCTCCGGCGCTCTGCTGGCTGTTGCCCAGTACCGGGTCAATGGAAAGTTGCGAAATTCCGGCCAGCTTCTCGATGCGGTTTGTAACTTGATTGCTGACGCCCGACGCGACCAACGATTCTGCACCCAAGCTGCCGGAGGGCGTGGGATTGTTGGCGGAGGCCTCTGACGTTTTCCCGAAAGCAATCAGATTGATGATGTCCGCCGGCGGCAGAGTCGGGTCCGATGCATAGTTGGTGTGCAGGTGATCGGCAGGCCCCCAGAACCGCATTTGAATGTCATATTGATCGATGGTGGTGTTCACTGCCATGTCGAGCACCGGCTCGGTACGCGAAGGATTTCGAAAATCGATCGTGCCTCCCTGGAGAATGTAGCGGTTCCCCGAAAAGATGAGGTCCCCGTTGCTGAGGTTCATCCGTCCCAAGAGTACCGGTTGGGCTGCAGTACCGCGAACCTGCAGGTTGGCGTTGCCGGCTACGCTTAAAGTGCGACTGGACAAATTAAGACCTCCAGGCGTGGTGATGGCGATCTGAAGTCGCAGATCCTGGGTAAATCCTCCGGCCGGTGGCGGAGTGGCCTCGCCTCCGAATTGATTCATGAGGTCCATCAAGTCGAAGTTCTCTGTAAACGACAAGTCCTGGATGCCCACCTGTCCCTGCAGAACGGCATTCGAAAAATCTCCACTAAGAGCCAGGCTCGAGTTGAGGGTGGTACGAACCGATTGCGCATATAGCACGCGCACTCCTTCCCCCTTCAGGCCAAGATCGAAGCGCAAGTTCGGTCGATAGGTCACTCCGCCGCTGGCAGAGACGTCGCCGCCGCCTACCTTCCCGTGAAATTGCGTTACGTTCAGTCGGTCTCTGGTAAGCGTCAACACGCCATTGCCTTGCTGCAGCCCCAAGGGCGTATCGATGGTGGCGAAGCTTGCGTTGATGATCTTCACCTGCCCCTGGACGTTGGGGTCGGCGCGACTACCGAACGAGTCGATGTCGAATTGCACTTGTCCGCCGCTAGTAATGTCGGGGCTGATCATCTGCGCCAGTCGCAGGTCAACGCCCCCGCGCAGATAAAGAGAAATCGGGGCGTCCTTCGCAGTGGGGATGCGGGCCTGGAAGTTAATCTCGGTGTCCGTCCCTCGGATTGTCGCCCTCTGCACCTCGATGACACCGTTGGCGAAGTCGGCACGAATGGGCGAGGCGGCCGCGATTTGAATGGTCTTCCTATAGTTCAAAGAAAACTGAGGCAGGACCAGGTGGGCCTCCAGTCGACTACGATCTTTCAACGGTCCTCGCAGGGTTGCGTGGAGTTCGGTCTGACCTGCGATGTTCTCGGCCTGCGAAGGCAGGTACGCAGCAAGCAATGGCGCAAATGGAATGGCTTGGGTGTCCATCGTCACATTCGCATCGTATTGCCCACCGAGCACGATCTCGCCGCGAGCCCGCACGTAGGATTGGATGACTTCTGAGTCCAGCGTGAAGTTGGCTTTGTGGTTGGCGGCCGCGCCTTGAAACTTCAGCCCCTTGATGATTTGATCGCGGATGTTCAACTGCGGAATTTCCAGTTGTGCCTGCATCTGAGGATCGCTCAACGTGCCTTGCCCGTTCGCAGTTGCGTTCAGAACGCCAGCCACCTGCAGGTTCCGCGACTTCAAAGTCTCAAGTTGGTCCAGCTTGATCCCAACCGCACGTAAGGTTACCTTGTAGGCCTGTGGCTTCGGTTGATATTCCACCGTGGCCGTAGCTGAGCCAGCGCTGGGCAATTCGACCTGGAGATTGCCTGTGACTTGCGAGCCGTTGCCTTCGAACTTCAGATCGGCCGAGCGTAGCGGTTCCCCCGCGATTTTCGATGTTCCTAGATGGACGGTACCGTGGCCCAAGGGAGCCGATGGCGTCCCGCGGGCGGTTACATCCACCGTAAGGTCGCCTGTAACCGGCGTTGTGACTCCCGCCGCCTTCGCCAACTCAGCGGCACTGACTTTTGAAGCATTCAATGACGCTCGGAAGTTGCTGGAATTCTCAAATGACCATTTACTTAAGCTGGTCGCGAAATCAAAATGAATCTGTCCCTGGTTTGCCGGCTCCAGCGTGCCTTGTTCAATCCTCAACTCAGAAGGACTTCCGGCGAGATTTGCTCGCAGGGATTTCCACGAACTTCCTCTGACCTTCAGATCGGTGCCGGCGAGTTCGCCGGTGATGCGTGGATTGCTGGTCGAACCCTGGATCTTCGCGTTGAGCGTGGCTCGACCGTAAAGGCCCAGGGGCGCGGCTTCTGCCGGGCGGAAGGCCATCGCCAATTCCTCAACGCTGTGCAACTGGTCTGAGCGCAATTCAAGTTGCAGAGCCGAATTCTTGCTGACGGTCCCGTTCATGGTCAGAGCGGTCTGCGGCGCACGCAGAACGGAATTCTCGACAGACAACTCTTGTGTTCGGCCGCGATAAGTCCCATGCAGCACACCATTGATGGGTGTTCCCGCTCCGCCGTGTGGCGATTTCACAGCTGACTGGATGGCAGCGTCGGCACGCGCCAACAGGTCTTCCATCGACTTTCCCCAGTTCGCCGTGGCAGTCGCATTGACTGATCCCTCGATCCCAGCGCTGGACGCAGAGTTGGGAGCTAGCGTCTTCTGCAATTGCGCGAGCGAGATCTGGCGTAAGGAAGCATTGAGCTGCGATTGCGTGGCGCCGGTGAGATCGCGCATCGAGACACGGCCATCGAGGCGGCCACCAAGCAAGTCCGCGCGAAGTCCCGCCACGGTTGCATTTCCATGCGCCAACGAGTAGTCGGCGCCAAAACTGTGGGCAGCGATGCGTATGTTGCCGTTGCTGAACGTCAACGCATTGCTGCTCGCGTTGCCTTTCAGTTCTGCGACTGCGAGCATGGGGCGATTCGGCTGGCTTGCATATGAAAACTTGCCGTTCAGCAGAATCGTACCTTCTGGGAGGTTTGCATTGCGCAGAGATCGGCGCACCTCTCCGCAGTCCACCGCGCCGTTGTACTCGCCTTCCACCTTGGGATTGGCGTAGTTCGTTACCTTCGCCGACAGCAAGAGACGCGATTTGCCTGCGCTCAACTGCGTGTTCTGCAGAAAGAACTCCTGTGGAGTCGCCGAGAAGTTCGCGTCGAGACTGTGGGCGAGTGGAGCGGCATCGCCCAGTTGCACGTGGCCTTCTCGATACGAGAGGTTGCCATAGTAACGCTTGCCCATCACGTCGAAATGCGACTGGAAAAGTAGTTGCTGCACGTCTGCCGTTAAATCGCTCTTGCGGTCGTTGTAATAGAGTTGGCCGTGCTCGATCAGGAGGTGACGAATTCCCAAATCAAAGATGTTGGACGAACCGCTCGTACTAGATGACGTCTCACTCGCCGGAAGGTTCGTGGCGCCCTGGCGATCGACCAGCACCCGCACTACCGGATGCTCGATGCGAATGTTGTTCACGTACCAGGAGCGGCGCAAAAGAGACGCGACCGTCACCTCGAGATGCAACTGGTCGGCTTGTGCGAGTGGTGGGTCTCGATGAGGGGAGGAACCCTCCACCGTGACTTGATACACATCCACACTGGGGTTCAAGCCCGACAGGTGAAATGAGAAATCGCGGAAGTGCACAGGGGTATTCAAGGCTGCCGTTGCTTTGGCTTGGACGGTCTGAATGAGGTAGGCATGCACGCGCCGACTGCGAATCAAGAAAGCGGCCGTCACGGCCAGGAATAGGATCAGCAGTAACAAAACTGCGAGCGTCCATCCCCCCACCGTCAACCATCGAGGTCGACGGCTCGGTCGGACGGGCACAGCGGTGGGTCGTCGTGGAGGTCGACTCGAAAACGGCGGTTGTGGTAATGCGTTCAAAATGCCTGCCCCAGGGTGATGAAGATCTGCGTTGCCTTGATGCCAGACAGCGGATTCAGGTTATGTCCGATGTCAATTCGCACCGGGCCCACGGGAGTTGCATAGCGCAGGCCGATGCCAATCGTGTTGGTGTATGACGATCCAAAATCCCGAAAACCAATGTGTTGGAATACGTTGCCTCCGTCGTAGAAGGCGGCAATCCCCAATCCCTTCTTAATTGGCACGGGAATTCGAAACTCGGAGTTGATGATGAAGAGTTCCCGGCCACCGGTGGGAACGCGGATCAGTGCGCAGGTCGAAGGATCGGATGGATTTTCGCAAGCCGGGATCTCCTGCTGCGGCCCGGCACCATTCAAGGGAAATCCTCGCAGGCTGCTGCCGCCTCCGGAAAAGAACAACTCACTCACGGGAACGTGGCTGCCTGCGAACGGCTGCTCGATGCCGATGCGCAGGCTGTTTGCCCAAATGATCTTCTTGCCGATGTCTTTGTAGTAGGCGGCCTGCCCGCGCAGACGTGCAAAGCTGACACTTGAACCGAGCGCCGTCGGATTCACATCAAGTTCGGCGGTCTCATAAATTCCTTTGGTCGCGTCCAGCGGGTTGTCGCGCGTGTCCCGTGAATAGGTGACGGTCGGCCCCGACAGACGCACGCTTCGATCTTCGGGCGGCACCAGTGCGGGGATCAGCAGATTGGCCAGACGAGTCTGTCGAACGCGATAGGTCAACGTCAGTTGCTGCGTCGCGTCCGTATTCAGTGGCCTCTGCAACTGGAATGAGAAGTCCCCCAGCCGCGAAGTGAAAACAGGATTCTCGCTGTTGCGTTCGCCCGAAAGCGTGAAGGTGGAACTCCAGTTGGTGCCCACGAAATATGGACTAGCGAAAGAGGCCGCGGCGCGTTGTACGAGCCGCGCGCCAAGTGCCGAAAACGCGATGGTCTCGCCTAGTCCCCGGAAGTTGCGGCGCGTGTACTGCACGGTTCCTCGCGGCCCCCAGAATGTTTTCTCGCTGGTCTTGAAGCTGGAGGGCAGAAATACCGGAGGCAATCCCGGCACAGCGACCGTCCCGCTGGGAATGTTTCCGCCGCGGTTGATGACTTCGAATCCGAAACCGTACTTCAGTTCGTTGAGTCGTGCTTCATGGACCTTTACGAGGACATCTTCATCCGTCTGGGTCGTAATCTGCCGGCGCGGATCGATCTGCGCCCAATCGAAAACGCCTAGAGCATAGAGTCGCCCTTCTGCACGAAAGAGATCATCCTCACGTAAGGGCTGCTCCAGCGGCAGCCGGACAGTCTTGTCAATCAACGATTGTCGAGTCACGCGGCGTCCGAGCGTGACAACGGAGTCCGCCATCACCTTCGGCCCCTCGGTGATGGTGTAGGTGACATTCAGCCGGTGGGAACCCTTGCTGGCGGCTCGCGCCGTGGCGCGGAAGCTGGCGTTCAGATATCCCATACGCAAATACTGGGCGACGATCTGGTTGCGATCTTCGTCCACTTTTTTCGTGGAATAAGGTTGCCCTTCAACCACTTTCAGTCCCTGAGGAGCAAGCGCCGACTCGGGGACCATGTTGTTTCCGACCAGTTGCAGGGACTCAACCAGATCGCGAGGACCTTCGTTCACACGGAACTTAACGCTGACGTTGCCGCTCGTATCGGAGACTTCCGGCGTCACTTGGGCGCTGCTGAAACCTTCGGACTCGTATACCCGTTTCAGGTTGTTGGCACTTGTCCTAACGAGTTGTTCGCTGAATTTTCCGCGCGAAATAATCGGGAATCTTCCCTTCTCGACTTTGACGTGGCCTGCCAGCTCCTTGCTGGATAGAGTCTGATTCCCGACAATTTCAACATCCCCTACTTTTCGCCGTGGGCCTTTCACAATGAAGTACGACACTTGCTCGCCGGTAGGAAGGGTTTCAATCTTGGAGTTCACCTGGGTGTTGAAGTAGCCCTTGGCTTGAAAATATGAAATCAGATTTCGACGTCCCTCCTGGATGAGTTCTGGATCAAGGCCAGCCTGCTGATAGATCGGCAACAGCTTGCGTCGGGTGCGAGCCCAGACGTGTCCGCCATCGATCTTCACGTGCACGGGGGGACCGGTGGTCACTTTGAAGTGAATATTGGCGCGGTGATTCGATGGATCGTACTCGGCACCTTCAAACTGAGCGCGGCTCCCGAGATAGTTGTACTTGATGAGTTGCGACTCAAGGAATTGAGATGCCTTTTGGACGCGACGAAATGAGTAAGACTTCCCAGGTCGAATGGCAGCGCCCTGAACCCGTGCACGCCAGGATCTCAAATCATGTTGGAGCTTTTTTTCTTCTGTGGGCGGTGCGCCACTGAGCACGACGTCTCCGAACCTGGCATGCCGTTTCAGGGTGACGTGAAAGATCACGTTGACCAGTCCATGCACATCGTCAGTCTTCGTTTCGGGGCGCACTTCAGCCTCGAAGTAACCATTTTGCTGAAAGAACTTCGTTACCGACTCTCGCGTTCGAGCGACGTCGGTCGGGTTGTATGCTCCGCGCGGAGGGTAGTCTGAAACCTGCAGTAAGCGCGAGTAGGCAAAACGCTCCGCGCCAGGGAACTCATAAATTCCGAAATACATGGCAGGCTGCAACACGAAGATGACGCGAATTCCATCGGGCTCCGGTCGGATATCTAATTCGATTTCCTTCGCAGCTCCACTTCTCTTCAGAGCATCCATGCTCTGCTCGACTTTGCTTTTCGAGAAGGGTTCGCCTTTGCGCTGGACAAGAAGCGGAAGAACCTGCGATTCATCGAGCCCCGGCCGGCCGGCTACTTCGATGGCTGCAACATTCTGCCCTTCGTACGCGGGCAATACTTCTTCGACCTGGGGGGCTGTTTTAGGCTGTTGTTGTTTGGCTGGAGTTGGTTCTTTCTGCTCAGACGATTTTTGTTGAGTGGGCGGGGCGGGCGGGAGTTGCTTGGGAGAGGTTTGGTCTTGGCCGACGGCAACAAGAACATTCACCATCGCGAATATGAGCGACGAAGCGCAGAGTCTCCATCTCTTTGGCATCCCCGTGTCCGCGAGCATTCCTGTCCCAAGCCTGACGTGATGCGCATAGGATGCGAGCGAAGGACGCGCATTTGCATACAAAGTCGCCGTCCATAACGAGCTACCTTATTTATGTTCTGCAAGCTGCTGGAATTCCTGTACGGCAACAAGGAATAGTCTTTCGCCGAGAATCGATTCTTCGGGACTGAATTATTATTATAAGGAGGCGCGGGGAACCGGGCTGAAACGCAGTAAAACGTTCGAAGCCGGCATCGTACGGCGGTGGTTCGATGGGTGCTGCTATTTCGCTGTTCGCATCTCCAGCGCTTGCGAAGTCTTGACCGAGCAAAAACTCATCTCCGCTGTCCGGCATACTTAGCAATCTTCCCCCTTTTCTACGGTAATTGCCGTATGGCGAAGAACAGTTTCCAAAGCCCAAGATCATCCTTTCTAGAATCAGCGTTTCAGGAGCTTCCAATGCAGGCTGTGACCGGAATTTTCTCGTCGCAAGCGCAAGCTGAACGCGCCGTCGCTTCTTTGAAATCGCAAGGTACGGAGTCGGACAAGATCACGTTGTTGACGCCCGGGTCGAAGGCTCAGGCCGAACCCGCGTCCGTAGAGAGTGACGCCGCAGAACAGCCGGGCATTGGGAAGGCGATCGGCGCAGTGGTGGGCGCGGCTACCGGGCTGTCTGGGGCCGTGCTGGTCGCAATC
The DNA here is from genome assembly GCA_035652655.1 of Terriglobales bacterium. Taxonomy (GTDB): domain Bacteria; phylum Acidobacteriota; class Terriglobia; order Terriglobales; family Acidobacteriaceae; genus Gp1-AA133. Next base: position 2,114 of record DASRDJ010000255.1, on the reverse strand, counting down.
ATTCCGGGGGTCGGCCCCGTCACCGCGCTGGGTCTGTTGGGAGCGGCTGTCCTCACCGCAGCGGGGGCCGGAGTCGGCGCCGTTGCCGGCGAGTCGCTGGACAAGAATCTGAGTCGCGGGGTGCCGGAAGATGAGCTCTTTGTTTACGAAGACGCGCTCCGCAAGGGGCACAGCGTCGTAATTGCGTTGGCGAAAGATTCGGATTCTGTCGATCAGTTTCACAAGTCATTCGAAGCGGCGGGCGCGGAAGCCATCGATGCCGCCCGTGATCAATGGTGGATTGGCCTGCGCAGCGCGGAACAGGAGCATTATTCGGAGACCGGACGCCACTTCACTGACGACGAAAAGTTTTACCGGATGGGTTTCGAGGCGGCACAGCACGCGCGCACGCGCTGCATGGAGTTTGACCAGGTGTCGGCAGAAATGGCCAACCGTGTCGAAGAACTGGAGCGGCAGTACCCCGGGGTGAACGTGGAAGGACCCTTTACACGCGGATATCAACGCGGGCGGGAGTACTATCAGCATCTTTGCGATGAGTCTAAGGCGGCCTGAAGGCGGGAGACGCTGGGGCCGAAGACTACGGAATTGACGCCTTTTTCTCTACCCGTACTCTCGATCGACACCAATTCCGCTTTAACGGCATCCACGGCTTTCAGAATCAGCGAGGTCAGGGCTGGCGTAAGTGGGCGCATCCCGCCTCTCACTTGACTTAAAAGGCTTTCGGCAAGATGGGCGATGCCCTCCACTGCCGAAAAACCCAACATTCGTCCGGTGCCCTTGATGGTGTGCATCGTGCGAAAGACGCTGGCCAGAAGGCCGGCATCGGAGGGGTTTTGCTCGAGTTGTACGATGTGCTGATCGAGGCTTGCGAGGTTCTCGTTGCTCTCGATTAAGAATTCACGCGTAATATCGTCCACAACACCCCCGCGATCTGCGAAGCTGCACTCCCTTCCATCGGCGCAGAACACAGGTCTGCATAGCCGGTCGCAGTTACGTAGGTCATACTCGTGGGCGAAGCTTGATCGGAATTAGCGCAGACGGAGGCAAGTGGAGCGCGGAGTAAATAAGCGTGGGATCGAGGGTAAGGTTAGAACGGAGGCGCGGAGCATGCAGCGCGTACGAAGGTCGACCATCGCAGGAGGGCCTGCAAGATCAGACGGAGGCTCCTGTCCTCAGAGCAAGTGCAGATTCCGCTCTTCTGGTCGAGGCAATCAGCTTTTTGGTCTCTTCCTGTTGCGGATTTGCGATGAGCTCTCGGGTGGGGCGATTTTCCACCAACCGGCCGTGCGCCATGACCGCCACGGTATCGGCCATGCCCGCGACCAGTCCTAGATCGTGCGATATGAGCAAGTAGCCGAAAGCATGCGCCGTCTGGAGTTCTAAAAGCAGATTCACAATCTGGGCCTGCGTTGAAAGGTCCAGTCCTGTAAATGCTTCATCCAGGATGAGCAACTTCGGGCGTGTTGTGAGCGCACGCGCAATCGCCAACCTCTGCCGCTGGCCGCCGCTGAAATGCATGATAGGGCGATCCAGCCAGGAGCATGAAAGAGCCACCTCCTTCATCACCGATTCGGCAACGTGCCTTCGCTCGGAGCGGTCGCACCCTTGAATGCGCAGGGGCTCCTCGATAGCCTCTGCGGCTGAAAATCTCGGATTCAGCGACGTCACAGCATCTTGAAAGATCAGCTGAATGTTCTTTCGGATGGCGAGCAGTTCGCGCCCTCCCAAAGCCACGATCTCCTGTTGCTCAAACCAGATTCGGCCCGAGTCCGGCCTTTCAAGCCGCGCCACGCACCGTGCAACTGTGGACTTGCCGCATCCAGAAGGCCCGACGAGCGCATGCGTCTGTCCGGATCGCATCTGAAACGAGGCCTCGTTCACCGCGACGACGGGGGTACGCTTTGACCAGTGTCCCCCTGGGACATAGCGCTTCGATAGCCCCTCCACGCGCAACAGTGGTTCGACATCCGAATTTTCGAAGCTATTCGCCATACTTGAAGCAGGTCACCGTCCTCGCGGGCTCAGGCTGGATATCGCTGGGAGCTCTCTCAGCGCATACTGACATTCGCTCGGCGCATTGCGGCTCAAAGGAGCAGCCGTTTGCTTTGCCTTGC
>DASRDJ010000254.1:0-38299 GCA_035652655.1 Terriglobales bacterium | reverse complement strand
ATTGTCCTTTGCGTGACTTTGAGTCATCACCGCAACAATGACTAGGACAAACTGAATGACAAGCCACGCACGGGATCGGGGATTCGCTCTCAAGCTTTCCTCAGTGAATTACTGGGAACTGACTGCTAGCCACTCTTCTAGAAGGTCGGCGGAGTATTTACCCACAGCACCCACGTTTCGGAGCGTCCGGGGTTCTTCCACCGATGAGGCGTCGCGCTTTCGAAATAGAAGCTGTCACCAGACTTCAATCGGAATTCCTGGCTGTCGAGAGCAAGATGCAATTCGCCTCGCAAAACCATTAAAAACTCCTCGCCTTCGTGGGTATATGACTCGCCGCTGCCGGCCTTCGGCGCAATACGAAACAGATGCGGTTCCATGACAGTGTTCCCCCAGGCGAGCAACTCCATGCGCACGCCCGGTCCAGCTTCGAGCACTTTGCGCTCAGACGGTCGCACTAATCTTCGATTGGTTTCGGCAGGATCAAAAAAGTCGAGAATGTTCGTTTTGTAGAAGCGTGCCAGGCGTCGAAGCGTGGCGATAGAGGCACTCATCTGAGAACGCTCGATGGCGCTGAGGAAGCCGACGGAAATTGCTACCGCCTTCGCCACCTGTGCCAAAGACAACTTGCGGCGCATGCGAAGTTGGCGCAGGCGTGCGCCGATGGCCCCGACAGCCCCGTCTGTTGTGGGTCGCAATAAACCTTCACGCTTGAGGAGTTCCACAATAGCCGGTGCATTCAGACCGCGCACGCGGCGCAGGAAGCGCGCGCGCTTGAGTAGTTTCACATCTTCGGCTGTGTACAAACGATACTTGCTCTCGGTGCGCTGCGGACGCGTCAACCCTAGGCTTTCCCATGTACGAATTACTGACGGGGAAACTCCCACCATGCGCGCCACATCGCCGATTTTCAAGTAAGGTTTGGCGCCGTTCGCCTTCATCGTAAGCAGCCTGTTTTCGCGGTTTTACTTCTGCTTGGGATCGCTATTTTTCGCTTGACAGTGCGCGGCAGGTTCTCTAACCTTGCGCGATTATAGCAAGGTTTCCACTTTGCGCAAGCGCGTCTGTCTGGCCAAATCGTTTGAAAAATTCCCCCCGCCTCCCGGAGGTCTTATGCGGTCGTTGAAAGCGACGCAAGTCCCGTTCGTCCTCTTCGTCTGCCTCGTTTGTTCCACTCTCCTGATCGCGCAAAGCACCGGAGGAAGAATTCTGGGACACGTGTCAGACGCCAGCGCCGCGAGTGTGGCAGGCGCAAAGGTTACGCTAAGTAATGAAGCGACTGGCGTGAGCCGGGATGTCAAGACCAATGACAGTGGCGACTACGTTTTACTGGAAGTCCAGCCAGGACAATATAGTGTCAAAGTAGAGCAGCAGGGCTTTACGACCATCTTGCGCAAAGGCCTCACTGTTGAGGTCAACCAGGTTGTCACCCTCAACTTGACATTACAGGTGGGGCAAACCAAGGAGGTGGTCGAAGTCACTTCGGAAGCTCCCCTTGTAGATACGACCAGCACACAGCTAGGGGCAGTCGTCAACGACCGATCGATCAGTCAACTTCCACTCAATGCTCGGGATACCTACCAGTTTTTGCAACTGCAGCCGGGTGTAATGTCCACGGTAGGGTCTTCTAACTCGGTCGTTTACGGAAACGACAAAGCCGGAGCGGTATCAGTCAATGGCGGTCGCGGGCGCTCCAACAACTTCAGCGTGAACGGCGGCGACGCCAATGACCAGTTCGTCAACCTGCCGACTGTGCAGCCCGCACCGGACAGCATCGAAGAGTTTCGAGTGCTAACCAACACGTTCGATGCAGAATATGGTCGCAATTCGGGCTCAGTAGTCAATGTCGTAACAAAATCGGGAACAAATGATCTTCACGGCAACGTGTATGAGTTCTTTCGGAACACGAAGCTCAATGCGAACGCCTACTGCTTCACGGCACTGCAAGGTATTCCCTGTGAGAAGCCGAAATTTAATCAAAATCAGTTTGGCGGAACTTTCGGTGGACCGATCAAGAAAGACCGGACGTTTTTCTTTGCGTCGTACGAAGGAAGACGCATCCGTCAGGGCATCCCGTCGCCTGCTGTAACCGTTCCTACCGCGGCCGAGCGTCCGAACCCGTCTAACCCAACAGTGAACGACGGACAGAGTGGGATCGTGGCTGATTTCTCTAGCGAAAGTCCCTTTGCTGGAAGCCTCGCAGACACCTACGCGCTATTACAGCGCCCAGGTTGCGCATCAGCCATTTCTGGCCTATCAGGACTTGCATTGCCACCGGCGCACACGGATTCTGTGCCCTATGGAGGGACGTACGATGACTCGGGAAATCTCATTAGTCCGGGAATATTTACAGACGTTGCCGGTGGACGGGACAACATTATCCCCTTGGAATGTCTGGACGCCACCGCTGTCGACCTGCTGCAATTTGTTCCGACTCCAGGAGGGGGAGCCAACGTTATTCAGACTGTACCGGTACAGCCTGACCGTGGCGATCAGTTCACAATAAAGCTTGACCATCGTATCAACGACAAGCAGAACCTTAGCTTTTACTATTACTTCGATGATCACCACGTGGTATCGCCCTTTGCGCAGTTTCAGGCAGCCGGCGCCAACGTGCCTGGTTTCGGATCGATCACCGACGAACGATTCCAGCAATGGAACATCAGTCACACTTGGACCATCAACAACAGCACCGTGAATGAATTTCGTTTCAACTACAATCGTGAAGCGCAGAAAACCTTCCAGCATCCGGTATTTACTACTACCCTGCAGAATTCGTGCCCACCTGCTCCTGCGTGGCTAACCAACGTCCTGGGCCCGGTGCCTTGCTTCTCCGATGGCACGCCGGACAACGCTTTAGGGATTCACCCCAATCTCGGTGCAGCGCGGGAAGGTGTGCCTTTCGTCCAGGTAAGCGGTGGATTCACTATTGGGAACAACGGTGAGGGCGAAGTGCCACAGGTAGGAAATTCCTTTCAATGGTCCGACAGCCTTAGCAAAGTGGTGGGGAATCATTCGCTAAAGTTCGGGACAGACGTCCGCCGCCAGAAATTTGACCAGACTTTGTATTTTGATGTTAACGGCGAATTCTTTGTGGACGGTACTTCGACTAACAGCACGGTTGGAGATTCGGTATTTTCCGATTACATGCTGGGATTCCCGGGTTCGTACGGTCAAGGCTCAGCGCAGGTGGAACATGTTCGCAGTACCGCACTATATCTGTACGCGCAGGACAGTTGGAAGATCAAGCCCAACCTGACTCTGAATTATGGCCTTCGCTGGGAACTCAACACACCACTTGCCGATGTTAGCAAGCACGTTCAGACGTTCCGGCCGGGACAAACGAGCACGGTTTATCCATGCATGGATACAGCCAACACCGACTGTTCCTCGATGACTCCGGTGGGTCTGGTGGTGGCAGGAGATAAAGGTGTTCCCACCGCTATGACCCAGACCTACTACAAGGCCTTCGCTCCGCGAATTGGAGTATCGTGGAGCCCCGGGACCTCAGGCAAAACTAGTATCAAGGCTGGATGGGGGCTGTTCTACAACCCGATTGAGCAGCTAGTTCTGGAACAGTTCAGCGCCGAGCCGCCATTTGGCGGAAGCACTTTCCCCTTCAACACCTTCTTCAATACCCCTTTCCTCGACCAGAGCGGGCAGTTCTCTTATCCCAATCCGTTCGGCCTCGACTCGTTGTCGGGGACCAACGGTATCCTGAATCCACCACGCAATCAGGGCGTGGACTGGGGAATGTTCCGCCCGATTCTCTTGTTCGGCCAGTTTCAGCCGCACTTGAGAAGTCAGTATTCCGCCCAATACAACTTTACAATCGAGCGTGAACTAACCAGAGATCTAAAACTGCAGGTGGGCTATGTCGGGTCGCAGGGCCACCGCCTACTCGCGACGCACGATCTGAACTATGGAAATGCGCAGACTTGCCTGGATCTGAACGCCGTGCTCGGTGACGGTAGCTGCGGTCAATACTATGCCGACAGCACCTTCTTCATAGACCCAGGAACTGTCCTTCCGGTGGACTTTCACCTGCCGTATGCTCAAAACAATTCGGTTATTCCGGCTGGGACTACAGTTGGCGCCAACGGCATTACCCTGGTTGGCCTACGTCGCTATTCTTCCCCGCGATGCGATCCCTTGACTGGCACTGGCTGTCCCGCTGATGGAATCCCGGTTTTCAGCAGCATCTTTGCCCAGGATACGATTGCTAATTCGGCTTACAACTCTTTGCAGGTATCCCTTGATAAGCGCTTCGCGCATGGATTGCAGTTCACGACGGCTTACACCTATAGCAAGTCCTTCGACCAGGCTTCCAGTTTTGAAGGCATCTTGAATCCGATCGATCCTCGTATCAGCCGTTCATTGTCCAACTTTGACGCGCGCCATCGCATTGTTTTCAGCTATTACTGGGAGTTGCCCATTCGCCACTACGATGGTTTTGCCGGGAAATTGCTGAACGGTTGGGCGGTTTCTGGCATCACGACTTTCCAGACAGGTTTCCCGATTCGCATCCAGTCCGTGGCAGACAACGAGTTGATGTATAGCTTCGACTTCGAATTGCCGGGTGAACCCAATCAAATCGCACCCTTCCACACGATGAGGCCTCAGTCCAATGGCAACTACTTTTTTGATCCCAACAGCTTTACAGAGAACGCATCGGATCCTTCGCAGCCGCCGTGCAGTGACGGTGCTGTATACGGATGCTACGATCCGACGCTGTTCGGGAGCTTGGGAAATGCCAAGCGCACCATCTGCTGCGGGCCGCACATCAGCCAGACGGACTTGGCCGTGCTGAAGACGATCCGCCTCTCGGAAACGAAGCACTTTGATTTCCGTGCCGAGTTCTTCAATCTGTTTAACCACACGCAGTTCTTTACGCCCGATGGAAATACGTCGGATGGTTCGCAGTTCGGCCAGGTCATCCAGGCCCGCGACCCGCGACTGGTACAATTTGCGTTGAAGTACTTTTTCTAGTCTGAGCGTTTTTCAGCCGTGGGCGGCCTTGTGCCGCCCAGGAACCCAATCTAATGGCCGATCTGGCCTGAGCATTCCTGGAGATTCCCGATGTACCCCGAACTGCAAAAGGAGCTCGAAACCTTCGAGCGCCGCACGCCGAAATCCGCCGAAGCCCATAAGCGCAACCTGAAGCGCCTGCCTCTAGGCGTCGCCAGCAACTATCGCGCTTATGATCCCTATCCGATCTTTGTGAAAGAAGGGCAGGGCTCGCACTTCCGCGATCTCGACGGCAACGACTACGTCGATCACAACCTGTGCTTCGGCGCTCTGATGGCGGGTCATTGCCATCCTGCAGTGATGAAGGCTGTCGAGAAACGGCTCTCTACCGGCACCATGTTCGGGATGCCGCACGACATGGAATGGCAGCTTGCGGAAGAAATCTGCAAACGCTTCCCGGTCGAGATGGTTCGCTTCGGGTCCAGCGGGACCGAGGCCACCATGCACGCTGTCCGCTTGGCTCGCGCAGCGACTGGCCGCGACAAGGTCCTCAAGTTCGAAGGTGGTTATCACGGCCTTCACGACACAGCCTTGGTGAGCGTGAAGCCGCACGAGCCCGATTTCGGCGACATCGAGAACCCTGTCTCTGTTCCGGGCGGACTGGGCGTACCCAAATCTTCGATCGCGAACGTGCCGATTGCGACCTTCAATGACCTCGGCACGGTCGAGCGTCGCTTCCAGGAAAATCCAGGACAGATCGCGGCGATTATTCTCGAGCCGATCCTGATGAACGTGGGTCTCTGCATGCCGCAACCCGGCTTCCTCGAAGGCCTACGCGAGATCGCCACCAAGAACGGCGCATTGCTGATCTTCGACGAAGTGAAGACCGGCGCGAAGCTCGGCTGGGGTGGTGCCTCGGAATATTACGGCGTCACGCCCGACATGATCTGTCTTGCCAAGTCGATTGGCGGCGGTTTTCCGCTCGCCGCTTTCGGTACGCACAAATCCGTCATGGACCTGATCTCGCAGCACAAGGTCTTCCACGGCGGAACCTACAACACGAATCCGGTCTCGATGGCGGCGGGTCTGGCTACCTTCGCTGAAGTCTTGACGCGTGAAAACTATGCACACGTCGAGAAGCTCAGCAAGAAGCTGGTCGACGGTTACAAGAAGATCATCGCCAAGGTCGGCCTGCAGGCTTACATCGCACAAGCCGGAGCGAACGGCGCCCTCATGCTCTACGCGCAGGAGATTCACAACTACCGCGAGTGGCTGACGGTCGACGTAGACCTGTGGCGGCACTACTGGTTCGGCATGGTGAATCGCGGCGTGATGGCGCAGCCTTATTGGCAGGACGAGCAGTGGACGATGTCGGTGCAGCACACCGAGGCTGACATCGACAAGCACATCGCCGCGTTCGACGACATTGCCGCATCGCTAGCGAAAGCGCAGCAGGAACGCGCCGGGAAGACTCCAGCTCTGGCCGCGCACTAGCAGTGGTCGTGTGGGGCGGACACTCCTGTCCGCCTCGCACTTCACACGTAACCAAGAGACGTGAAGGTTCCTGACGCAGCGTGCGGTAGGCGAAGACCCAGCTGAGCCATCGCACCGCGGAGTTCCAGATTTGCCTGATCAAAGCCACCAAACCGAACAGCCGCACTTGAAACGCGTCCTAGGACGCTGGGACCTGGTGCTGCTCTTCGTGGTCGCCGTCTTCAATCTGAATGTCGTCCCGTCCATCGCGGCCAACGGCGGTGTAACCGTCTGGTTGTGGATTATCTCGCTGCTCCTTTTCTTCTGGCCGCAAGGCATCGCCGTCATCGAACTGGCACAACGTTATCCAGGCGAGGGCGGCGTCTACCTGTGGGCGAAGGAGGTCTTCGGCGACTTTCACGGATTCCTTTCCGGCTGGTGCTACTGGACCAACAACATGCTGTACGTGCCGACCGTCATGCTGTACTTCGTCGGCGTGTCGGTATTCGCCATGGGCTCAGGTCATGCCGGTCTGGCCGACAACAAGACCTTCGCCATGCTGATGTCACTTGCACTGCTGGCTTTTCTAACGGTTCTCAACATCGTGGGCCTCGGCGTCGGCAAGTGGCTGAACAACGTGGGCGCGATCGGGACATTTGTTGCCGCGGCGGTACTAATCGTTTTGGGCCTCACCATTTATCTCCGCTTCGGAACCACGGTGACTGCCAGCGATTTCCGCATTCCCGCAGACCCGCGCTTCGTACTGAATTCGTTCGGCGTAATTTGCTTCGGATTGGTAGGTCTGGAACTCGCCTCAATCATGGGCGACGAGATCCGTGACCCGAAACGCACGTTGCCGGGTGCAGTCGCGTGGGGCGGAGTCCTGTCCGGTGCGCTCTATATAGGAGCAACTCTGACGCTGTTGGTTTCCGTACGAAAAGACGAAATCAGCGTGCTGCAGGGAATTGTGCAATCGGTGAGCCACATGGCCGCCAAGGTCGGTGTCGGGTGGATCATCGCGCCTTTCGCGGTCATGCTGAGCCTGTCGATCGCAGGCATCGGATCGGCGTGGATGGGAGGCTCGGCGCGTATCCCCTTCGTGGCGGGACTCGATTCCTATATGCCCTCTTGGCTAGGGAAGATTCACCCCCGCTACGCCACGCCATACGCGGCGCTCATCGTGCAGGCGATCGTCTCGGCGATTCTCGTTGTAATTAACTTTTATGCTTCCGGCGGAGTCCAGGAAGCCTTTCAAAGGATGCTCTCACTGGCGGTCGTCCTGCAGTTGGTGCCATTCCTGTATGTGTTCGCTGCGTTGCTCAAATTCGCAATCAGAAGGCAACTTGAAGGCGGGCGCTATAGTCGAGGCACGCTCATCTTTGCGGGCGGCGCCGGCTTCGTCACGACGAGCCTTGGCATGGTGCTGGCTTTCTTCCCGGCAAAACAAATCACTTCGGTCTGGAAGTACGAAGTGACGATGATCGGAATCACGCTGGCATTCCTGCTGTTGGCGGTGTTTTTCTTCTTTGTGTATGGCCGACTAAAATCGCCGCGAACCGCCGCGGTTGAGCAGGCCGAGGTGGTGAGATCCGCCTGAAACGAAGCGCGAGAATTTCCGGGCGCGATTCGAGTTCACGAAGGCGGGTTGCCGGAATGAACAGTTCGCGTGATTAAGCTTCAGGTTTGGAGAACAATATGCCCAGTGGAGTGCAAGCCGACGTCAAGACCTACCAGATGTTCATCAACGGCGAATGGGTCGCTAGCAAATCGGCAAAAACGTTTCCGGTTTACGATCCTTCTTCCGAAGAAATCATCGCGCAAGTTGCTGACGCCGACGCCGACGACGTGAATCGTGCTGTCGCCGCGGCGAAAGCCGCTTTTGAAGACGGCCCGTGGGCCACGACCACCGCTCAGGAGCGCGGCCGCGTTCTTTTTCGCCTAGCGGAGAAGATTCGCCAGAACCTTCCAATGCTCGCCGAACTCGAATGCCGCAACACAGGCAAACCGATCGTCGAAGCCGAGTACGACATGAACGACACGGCCACCTGTTTTGAATACTACGGTGGCCTCGCGACCAAGATTCTTGGCTTCGTGAATCCAGTGCCCGACAATGCGGTCAGCCTCACGCTGAAAGAACCCATCGGCATCGCCGGGCAGATTATCCCGTGGAACTATCCGCTGCTCATGGCTGCATGGAAACTCGCTCCAGCACTCGCCGCTGGATGCACCTGTGTTCTCAAGCCTGCCGAACAGACCCCTCTGACCGCTCTAGAATTTGCCAACTGGTTTGCCGATGCCGGACTTCCTCCGGGCGTCGTCAACATCACTACTGGTTTTGGCGAGACGGCCGGCGCGCCTCTCGTTCAGCATCCGGACGTCAACAAAATTGCCTTCACGGGCAGTGCCGCCGTCGGCAAGATCATCGTGAAGCAGGCAGCTGACACGGTGAAGCGCGTGACACTGGAGTTGGGCGGCAAGTCCCCGAACATCTTCTTCGCCGACGCTGATTTTGAAGCCGCCATCGACGGAGCGCTCTTCGGCGTGTTCATCAATCAGGGGGAAGTCTGCTCCGCCGGCAGCCGCATTCTTGTGCAGAAGCCGATTTACAAGAAGTTCGTCGATGCGATGGCCGAAAAGGCGAAGAGAATCAAACTGGGCGCACCACTCGATCGCGAGACCAAGATGGGCCCGCTCGTGAGCAAGGATCAATACGATCGCGTTCGCTCCTACCTTGAGATTGGCAAGAAAGAGGCGAAGGTGGCCTTCGGAGGAGGTAGAGCCGAGCAGTTCGCCAAGGGATACTACGTGCAGCCGACCATCTTCTACGACGTCGATAACTCAGCCCGCATCGCGCGCGAAGAAATCTTTGGACCCGTTGCAGCGGTCATCCCGTTCGAAGATGAGAAAGACGCGGTCAAGATCGCGAACGATTCTCCCTATGGCCTGGCCGCTGCCGTCTGGACGCGGGACATCTACAAGGCCTTCCGTGCGGTGAAGGCTCTGCGTGCGGGCATTGTGTGGGTCAATCACATGCAGCCCACCTACGTTGAGGCGCCTTGGGGAGGCTACAAGCAGTCTGGCTTTGGACGCGAGCTCGGCCCGTGGGGCATTGAGGAATATCTCGAGACCAAGCAGGTCCACATCAATCTGAACGAAGCTCCAATCGGATGGTACTGAGATGGCAACGATTCAACTGAAGACACAAATCCCGGGGCCGAAGTCAAAAGCACTCGGAGATCGCCGCTCCAACGCCGTACCGCGCGGCCTTTCGCATGCCACACCCATCTATGTCGCCAGGACCGAAGGCGCGATCCTCGAAGACGTCGACGGCAATCGCTACATCGACTTCGCCGGAGGCATTGGCTGCCTGAACACCGGCCATCGCGCCCCAGGCGTCCTCACGGCGATCGAGCGCCAGCTCGATAAGTTTCTCCACACCTGCGTGCAGGTTACGCCTTACGAAAGCTACATTCGGCTCGCTGAACGACTCAATCAAATCACGCCTGGGAACTTCTCCAAGAAAACGCTATTTGTAAACAGCGGCGCTGAAGCTGTCGAGAACGCCGTGAAGATTGCGCGAGCGGCGACGGGGCGCCCGGGCATCATCGCTTTCGAAGATGCGTTCCACGGCCGCACCATGATGGCGCTCTCGCTTACCAGCAAGACGCATCCGTATAAAGCGGGATTCCAGCCCTTTCCGGGCGAGGTGTACCGCATCCCGTACGCGTATTGCTATCGTTGCTCCTATTCTTTGAAATACCCGTCGTGTGAGCTCTATTGCGCGCGCCATCTCGAAGACACCTTTAAGCGCGTGGTCGCGCAGGAGGGCGTGGCCGCAGTCATCGCAGAGCCGGTATTAGGGGAAGGCGGATTCGTCGCTCCGCCCCTCGACTACTTCCGCACCTTGATCGACATTTGTCACAAGCACAGCGTGCTCTTTATCGCCGACGAGGTGCAGACCGGTTTCGGTCGCACCGGAGCTCTTTTTGCGTGTGAACGCTACGGCATCGAGCCCGACATCATCATCACCGCAAAATCCATCGGTGGAGGCCTTCCGCTCGCCGCCATCACCGGTCGCGCTGAAATCATGGACGCGCCCGGCCCAGGCGGACTCGGCGGCACATTTGCCGGAAATCCGGTGGCCTGCGAAGCTGCACTAGCCGTACTCGACATGTTCGAGCAGCAAGACTTGAACGCACGCGCCAACGAGCTTGGCGAGCTATTCCAGAAGCGTGCTAAGGCCTGGCAAAGACGTTGGCCGATGATCGGAGAAGTACGCGGACTCGGCGCCATGCAAGCTCTAGAACTTGTGCAGTCCCAGGACAAGCGCGAACCTGCCACGGAAGACACGAAAGCCATCACGCAGTATTGCTACGAACACGGCCTGATCACCATCTCCGCCGGAACCTACGGCAACGTTATCCGTCTGTTGATGCCGCTGGTGATTACCGACAATCAAATGGACGAGGCGCTTGACGTACTGGAGGGCGCTCTGAAAACCGTTTACGAAAAGAAACACGAAGTGGCCGCGCAGCCGGTGTAATCTAACAGTCAAACGAAAAGCGCCGGCAACCCAGGTCTTATCCTGTCGCGGCCCGACATTCTTCACGATAGCTGAGGCAAACCTACCATGAGTACTGCCATCATTACGGAAGCAAAAGTTCCGCACTACATCGACGGTCAGTGGGTTGAGTCGAACGCCCGGGAGTGGTCCGAGATCATTAATCCCGCCACCGGCGAGAGTCTCGGCAAGGTTCCTATTTCAGACGCGGGCGAAGTTACCAAGGCGATCGATGCCGCAGCTGCTGCCTACCCTGCATGGCGCCGCACGCCGCCGGAAGATCGCATCCAGCCGCTCTTCAAACTCAAGAATCTGCTCGAGGAGCACGTCGACGACATCAGCCGCCTGATCACGCAGGAGAACGGCAAGACCTTCACGGAAGGCAAAGCCGAGATGCGTCGCGCCATCGAGAACGTCGAAGTCGCCTGCGGCATCCCGACCATGATGCAGGGTTACAACTTGGAGGATGTCGCGCGTGGCATCGACGAGATGATGATCCGCCAGCCGCTGGGCGTCACCGCAGCCATCGTGCCTTTCAACTTCCCAGGGATGATCGCTTTCTGGTTCCTGCCCTACGCGATTGCCACCGGCAACACTTTCATCCTGAAGCCATCCGAGCGTGTACCGCTAACGATGCGCTATGTCTATGAGCTACTCGAGAAGACCGGGCTGCCGAAGGGCGTGGTGAATCTAGTAAACGGCGGTAAGGTTGCGGTCGACACACTCATTGACGATCCACGCGTGCGCGCCATAAGCTTCGTCGGATCGACTCCCGTCGCGCGCTACATCTACGCCCGTTCTGGAGAAAAAGGAAAGCGGGCCCAATGTCAGGGCGGCGCCAAGAATCCCGTGATCGTCCTCCCTGACGCTGACATGCAGATGGCGACTCAGATCATCTCCGACAGCGCCTTCGGATGCGCTGGGCAACGTTGTCTCGCCGTCTCGGTCGCGGTCACCATCGGCGAAGCGCAGAAAACATTCCGCGATGCCATCGCCGACTCAGCCTCGAATTTGCGCGTAGGCAACGGGCTCGACGAGGGCGTGCAAATGGGCCCAGTCATCACCAAGCAGAGTAAGGACCGCATCGAATCGCTGATCGGCGTGGGCGAAAAACAGGGTGCCAAAGTTCTGGTGGACGGACGCAACCCGAAAATTCCACGCCACGAGAAGGGCAATTTCGTAAAGCCGACCATTCTCGATTCCGTGCCCGCGACCAGCGACCTCTCGCACACGGAAATCTTCGGACCCGTCTTGAGCCTGGTACACGCCAACGACATGGACGAAGCTCTGGCGTTCCTCGAACGCAATCCCTACGGCAATCAGGCATCGCTGTTCACATCGAGCGGAGCGGCCGCGCGCCGCTTCCGCTACGAAGCGCCAGCGGGAAACATCGGCATCAATATTGGAGTAGCCGCCCCAATGGCGTACTTCCCGTTCAGCGGCTGGAAAGACAGCTTTTTCGGCATCATGCACGGCCAAGGCCGCGACTCGGTCGAGTTCTACACCGAAAAGAAAGTCGTAGTCGAACGCTGGGCCAAAGAGCATTCACGAAAGTTCTAGTCACGTTCTCTTAGGACTGTGGTCACTGAACTCCTTTTGTTGAGCGCCTATGGTTGCTCGACGGAGGGAAGTGAACATGAGAGGGATTCTCACCACAGAGTCACAGAGACACAGAGAAATCGGTGAGTTAAAGGACCCTCGCACCAGTCCGATTATCGCCGCTGCCATCGAAGTCCATCGTTTGCTTGGTCCCGGACTGCTGGAGTCTGCTTACGAGCAGTGCCTATGTCACGAGCTGCATTTGCGAGGACTGTCTTTCGAGCGGCAGGTCGATCTCCCTGTCTTGTTTAAGGGCCTACGGCTTGATTGTGGTTACAAGATGGACTTGGTCGTAAATGATGCAGTCGTACTCGAACTCAAGTGCGTGGAGAAAATTGCTCGGGTCCACGAAGCGCAATTGCTCACATACTTGAAGCTCTCGGGAAAGCGTGTTGGCCTTTTAATCAACTTCAATGTACCGCTATTGAGCCAAGGAATCGTTCGAAGAGTTCTCTAGGTTTCTCTGTGTCTCTGTGACTCTGTGGTGAAATGATTACGTGCATCGACTAACGAGGACAGTATGACCACTACCACCATTAATCCCCCGATGACCGGCCAGGAAATCGTCGACCTCACCAAAAAGCACACGCTCTTCGAGTGGTCCGCCCAATCGAAGGTCGACCCCATCCCCGTCGCCCGCGCGAAGGGCATCTATTTCTGGACGCCGGAAGGAAAGCGCTTCATCGATTTCAACAGCCAGTTGATGAGCGTGAACATCGGACACGGCGACGAGCGCGTCATTCAAGCGATCAACGAGCAAGTCGCCACCCTCGCCTACGCGAATCCTTTTATGGCGACCGAGCCGCGTGCACGCCTAGGCGCGAAGCTCGCCGAAATCACACCCGGTGACATCGACACGTTTTTCTTTACCAACGGTGGCGCCGAAGCCAACGAGAACGCGATCAAGTTGGCGCGCTTCTTTACCGGGCGCCACAAAATCATGGCGCGTTACCGGTCTTATCACGGTGCCACCGCGGGCGCGATCTCATTGACGGGTGATCCCCGGCGTTGGGCCGCAGAGCCCGGAATCCCGGGCGTAGTTCGCGTACTCGATCCCTATCACGGCATCGAACGGGGCTGGGAGTCGGCCGAGACGTCGCTGGCGATGATCGAGGAAACCATGCAACTGGAAGGACCGCACACCATCGCGGCCTTCATCCTCGAAACGGTTGTCGGCACGAACGGTATTCTCATCCCGCCTGATGGCTACATGCAGGGCGTCCGCAAGTTGTGCGACAAGTACGGCATCCTGATGATCGCCGACGAAGTGATGGCGGGATTCGGCCGCACGGGCGAGTGGTTCGCCATCGACCACTGGAAAGTTGTGCCCGACCTGATTTGCATGGCGAAGGGCTTGACCTCAAGCTATCTCCCACTCGGCGCCGTAGGCATGCGCCATCACATCGCGCAACATTTTCAAGACAAGGTTTTTTACGGCGGCCTGACCTATAACAGCCATCCGATGGGCTGTGCCGCTGCTCTCGCCACGATTCGCGTCTATGAAAAAGACAAGCTGATCGAAAACACGCGCAAGATGGGCGCGGTTCTTAAAGATCTGGGCGCAGAAATGCAGAAGAAGCATCCATCAGTGGGCGCGGTGCGCTCCATCGGCCTGTTCGGCATTTTCGAACTGATTCGCAATCGGAAAACCAAGCAGCCAATGGCGCCCTTCAACGGAGCGTCCGAAGAGATGGCAGCACTCGGAAAGTTTTTCCGCGAGAACGGACTCTATACCCTGGTTCGCTGGAACACGTTCTACACCAATCCGCCACTTTGCATTAACGAACAGCAACTCCAGGAAGCCTTTGCAATTATCGACAAAGGGCTCGAGATCACAGACAAAGCCGTGACAGACTAGCCTCTCCTTGGCATCGCGGGGCTGGGCCGACACACCTTCCGCCTCGCCCTGTGATGCAAGTCACATGCACGTGTGACAAGTGCAACTGCCGGACATTCCTCCACGCGCAATACTCCTTACAAATGCAGACAGAGAGGTCCAGTTTAGGCGAACCTCTGGTTGGGTGAGGAATGCTCGAAATGGAAAGACTGAAAGTCATCTGGAAAAATCCCAAGCCCGCTCCTCGAAAGCGCCGCTGGCACGAACTTGCGTCGAATTGGGGCCGCCGCCTGTTTGTTGTGGAAGAGTTGGTGAAAGGGCAGGACAATCGCTGGGCTCGTACCATTGCCCTTGAGCTGATCACCTGCAAGCGAAACGTAGCCTGACGAGTTAGGGACCGGTCTGCACGGGCTCCGGCGGCTGATAGAGCTCGGGAATTCCTGCGACCGCCTTCGCTTCCGGCGGTTTCACTCTCAGTTGTTCGCACAAGAATGCGATCCGGTCGCGCGTCGCCTCTGCGTTCAGGGCGTGCGGTGCATCATAGATTTTCAATTTCTTCGGTTCACTCACGATCGCCGCATAGGCCCGAGCTCGCTCAGGATTCAGGAACTTCTCCTGCCCGCCGTATTGCAAAAAGACCGTCGCCGGCGCGGCATGGGCAACAAACAGTCCTGGATCAAGCCACCCGTTCCTTGCGATGAACGCGTCAAATTTCTCCGGTCCAACTTCTAGCCGATACTTCTGAAGGTCCTCACTTTTCAGATCCAGCGCATCCGACAATCCGCCCGCCATCAGCACGAATGCCTTAAACCGCTTGTCCACGCCGCTCAGAATAGCTCCGACACCGGCGTTGTAACTATGCCCGACAAACGCCAAGCGCGTGGAATCAACATCGGTGCGTGCGACGAGGAGATCTGCTCCTCGCCGCATGTCGACGATGGCCTGAATCAGTTCTGGCGTTTCCGCGTCGTTGAGGGGATCGTTGTTCTCGACGTGACCGGCTCTGGCAATCGGTCCATCGGGCAGCAACGACACGACGCCGGAGTGCGCCAGAACAATCGCCTCATCCAGAAACTCCGACCGGTTGCGCATCGACGAATTCGACCAGTACCAGTGTCCCCAAAGCACAGCCGCGAATGGACCCTTGCCCTCCGGCACCACCAAATAAGCTGGGACGCGGCCGCCCTTCGGGCTTGCATAAGAGATGTCGTGGACGGCGACATTACCCCACCTTTCGACCGATACTTCTTTCACGTCGAGCGCGACATTGTGGTCGTAATCCAGGCGTTTGGCCGACTCGGGATCCTGCGCAAGCAGTCGTAGGGCGATCAGAAGGAACACTCCCAACAGGGATCGCATGATGAAGCTCCGTTTAGGACACGGGCGGGCGCACGCGCCAGAACAGTTATCTCGTCAGACGATTGTACTTCTTAAGCACTTCGCGCAGCCGATCGTGAGGCAACGCGATGACTTCGAAATCGTTGATCCCCTTCATCGTCTCCGCCGCCACCATCGCATTGATGACAGCCTCTTCCGTCGCCTGCACAGTCGCCAGGAAAAGTGGATTGAGTTCTTCGTTCGGAAGCATGCTGATGTGTCGCATTCCTTTCGAAGAGGCGGCTTGCGGATTTGCAGTCGAGAAGGCGACGAAAATATCCCCCGACCCATCGCCCGAAAAACTTCCATCTCGTCCCAGACCTAAAGACACGCGCCGGACCAGCCGTTTCATTTGGGTCGGTATCAAGGGCGCGTCGGTTCCGACCACGACGATGATGGATCCCACATCATTGTCACGAACTTTGTGATCCTGGATCTCCCGTCCTAACGGAACGCCGGCCACTCGTAACTGACTGCGCCATCCGTAATTGCACTGCACCAGCACGCCTACGGTGTAGCCGCCATATTTTGCCTCAAGAACGCGCGACGCGGTTCCAATCCCTCCCTTGAATTCGTTGCACACCATGCCGGTGCCACCGCCCACATTGCCTTCTTCCACGGGGCCACCATGTGCCGTATCAAGTGCATTCCATGCATGCTCCGGCTTTACATGGAATCCGTTGATGTCGTTGAGATCCCCGTCATAGGTTTCCGCGACCACCGGCAGCGACCAGTCATAGCCATTCTGATCAGGCGGAGCTTTCTTGACGCGCCACGCAATCACTGCATCGCGTACCACTCCGACACTGTGAGTGTTCGTGATCATCACAGGCCCGTCCAAAAAGCCGGAATCCTCCAGCCAGGTCGTGCCCGTCATTTCCCCATTTCCGTTAAGCGTGAACCATGCGCCGAAAACCGGGTCGGTCGAATCCTTGCCGCGCGGAAGCACCGCCGTCACCCCAGTCCGTACAGGCCCCTGACCAACGACCAACCTTCCCGATCCTGAGATCAGGGTGGTGTGTCCCACTTCGACGCCTTTCACGTCCG
The DNA here is from genome assembly GCA_035652655.1 of Terriglobales bacterium. Taxonomy (GTDB): domain Bacteria; phylum Acidobacteriota; class Terriglobia; order Terriglobales; family Acidobacteriaceae; genus Gp1-AA133. Next base: position 21,440 of record DASRDJ010000254.1, on the reverse strand, counting down.
TGATTGCGTTGTACGGACCGGGAGTTCCATCAAAAGGCACTCCTAGGTCTCTGGCCCTCGGCTTGGTTTGGGCTACAGACGTCAGAGTAAAGAACGGCAGAAAAAGTACAGCAGAGAATGCGACCAACAACATCGAACGAACGACAGGATAGGGCCTCGCGAACATGGATCTCTCCAAAATCCTGATGGTTAAGGCAGGCTCGCGAAGTATAAAGCACCGACCGAACGGCAGGTTAGAATCGTATACAGGGGGCTGCATGGAAGCGTGGAAAAAAGCGGTTGTGGCAGGATCCGTAGGAACTTCGGCGATCTGTTTCCTGAAGAAGAAATGGCCCGCGGGCGTACTCACTGCTGGCATTGCGTTGGCCGTTCTAGCTTCGGAGTACCCGGAGAAGTTCGAGGGCGTCCAGAAATCGCTTCCGGATTATTTCGATCGCGGCATGCGCTTACTCGAAATGACCTCGCGAGTCGGTCAGAAAATAGCTCAGTTTGCCGAGCGGGGTGGAAAAGGAATCTGGGACGAACTCTCTTCCTGAGAATATCTATTCGATACCAAGCTGCTTGCGCGCGTCTACGCTGAGCCGCTCCGGCGTCCAGGCCGGACTCCAGACAATATTTACGTGCGCCGTGCGAATGCCTGGCAGTTGTTCCAGCCTCGAGCGTACCTGATCGCTGATCTGCACGTGCGCAGGACAGCCTTGGGCGGTTAAGGTCATGTCGATGGTCACGTCCTGCTTGTCCTCGGGCACTGCCTCGAAGCGTACTTCGTAAATCAGTCCTAGATCGACGATGTTCACCGGAATCTCCGGGTCATAGCATTGCTTTAACGCGCTCAGGACTTCCTCTTGCGTAACGGGCATCCACACTCCTGATGAGATGAGGGCTCTCGGACGAACCCCACGTCCGAATTCCATTTTACCGCAGGAAAAGCGGGCTTCGCCGACGGATCCTGATCCCGGGCAGCCGGCGCCATACTAAACGTTCTTGGGATAACCTGGTCTAACGCACCGCCCGATCGGGTGGAGGAACCTTTTGCCTCTTTACGCAGAATCCATCTCATAATATGCAGCCAGCAGCCAACTCGTGATGTCCGCACAACTGTCCGAGGCGCCAAACGATCTAAGCGTGGGCGAACCGGTAGGTGCGGGGCCCGCATTATGGTCTCCCGGTTGCCGGACATGACGTTCGAAAGTGCAATCGACTCGACCTTCCGGTCGAGCGCGATTCAGAATTCTCTGGTCCGCAACGCCTATTACGAAGAGGTTTTGCGATAATCGCAGCCCAGAAATCATCTCGATATTGAAAAGATAAAAATGACTCCAGAAGCAAAAACGAAAATTCAGCTGGCTCTGGGCCTGGCGATCGCAATCGCCGCGATTCGTACGGGCTACATCCTGTACGAACGTCATGAGGCCAATAAGGTTGAAGCGAAGAAGGAAGGCACCGCCGCCCCGCCGCTGAATCCTGACTACTATGTCACGCCGAAAAAGCTCTATCCCTTCGACTTGAAGTCGGCGAAAGAACTGACCAAGCAGCCCGTCTGGGTGAAAGAGGGCTACCGTTACTTCTACTACCCTTACAACCCCACCGCCCATCACGCCGACTTCGAACACGATGCCGGAATGTTGCTCCCCATCCAGCGCCTTGAGATCAAAGACGTCGTCACCGACACGGCTCCGAACGGCGGCGGCCAGAAGCAAGTGATGGCCGTCTTCGAGCAAGAGGGAAAACCGTACGCCTTCCAGATCGGCGTATGCAAAGACGGAGAGTACAAAATCTACTCAGACCAGATGCTTTTCGTGCAGGATCCGCGCGAACTCTACAAGCATTGGTCGGCCGACGTTTGGCAGTCGGTTGAACAACACGAAGTCAAACAGGGCATGAACGAACTGCAGGCCGATTTTGCGATTGGAATGGGCCGTCCTGACCGGCAGGACGATCCTTCATGGAAGACCGTGCACTATCCCAATGGCGGAAAGCCCGTGAGCATTACCTATCACGAAGGCAAAGCCACCGAAATCAAGCCCGACAAGCCTTCCTAAAGCCCAGAAGCCTAGAACCTAGAGCCCAAAGTCCAGGGCCTCACTTCACCTTTGGCGATGAAGAATCTGCAGCCTTCGTCTCGTCGCCGTGAATCACGCCGTCTTCATCGGCGTAAAACGAGCGATGTTCTGCGTCAACGTTCTTGGGGGTCATGGTGAGGACGTAGGAGTCCTTCTTACCCTTGAACGCAACGGTGTAATCGCCGCGCTCCGTCGTCTTCGCCATCCTCCGCGTAAACGAGCCCGTGTTCACCAGGTCGGCCAGGGAAGTCGCGTACTCGTTATGCTTCTTGTTGTAGAGTTTTTGCGCGCGGACCACGACGCGCATGTAGCCCAAGGCGCCGGATTCGGAGTCGGATCGCGCCGGATCGCCCGGAAATTTCGGCGTGTACTGACCCTGCGCTGCCGGAGCCTGCGTGTTTGGCGGAGGATCTTGCCCCAGTGCCAACATCGTTAATACCACCAGAAGTGTCGAGGCCAAGTAGGCCAAATTCCGAATTTTCATGTTCTCCTGCCGTCTTTTCGGGCGTGTACCAATGTTACTCCCGTAATTTCCCTTTTGTTACGGACCCTTTGCAGGGCGCGTCATTGCGTCTATTCTGAGTGCAGTTTCATCCTAACAAGGACCTGTCAATGAAAGCTGCAATGGCGAAAAAGCCTCTCATCCGTATTGCCGTAGTCGAGAGCGACCCGCTGCGGTTCGTGGGCTTCCGGGCCCTGTTTGATTCCGAATCGGACTTCGAACTTGTGTCCGCCACCCTGCCCGACATTAGCGCCCTCCAGGGGATCGATCTGGTCCTGCTGGGCAGCCGTGCCGGACAGAACCTGTTTGACGTCATGGCCAGCCTGAAAGCGGCTCGGCCGGACCTCCGCATCATCGTCACCGGCTCGGGCATTGACGAAGAAACGATTCTCAAAGCCATTGCTTCCGGCGCCAAGGGCTACGTTGACGAAGCCGCCACTCCCGCAGAATTCGTGCAGGCCATTCGCATCGTGAATCAGGGCTCCGTTTGGGCTCCGCGCCGCGTTTTGTCCATGTTCATCGAGCGGGTCAGTTCCTCGCCCGGCCGCATTTTTCCAGCCGGGCGCGTGACCTTTACCGATCGCGAGAAAGAAGTCCTTGAGATGCTTGTGGCTGGCCGCTCGAACAAGGAAATTGGCGCCGCCCTGGGCATCGAAGAACGCACCGTCAAGGCCCACGTCGCGAAATTGATGCGTAAAGTCGGGGTCCAGAACCGCATCGCGTTGTCCGTCCACGCGATTACGCACTCGCTGGTCACGGCCAAGTAGACATTCCGACAGTTACCAGGGGACAGTGCCCGCGGTAATCTTGTCGGTCCGGTGGATGTACCGCATACTCGGTTCACCTACCACAGAACCTGGGAGACGGGGTTGGGAGTGGAGATTAGGGTCGCCACTGTCAGCCCCGATTTTTTGTCTGCCCCAGCATCTTCATCCCCTCATAGCAGCCTTCGGAACCCAAGCCTCACCCTCGCCCACAAATACACTTCTTCCTGTTAAACTCCCGTGGAACACCAACTCCCTGGAGAATTGAAAATAGCAATGAAAAAGACCCTCGCGGTTCTGCTGGTTCTGGCCATGTCGGCCTTCGCTTTCGGCGACGACAAGAAGGACGAAAAGGACGCTAGCAAGGCCGAAGACCGCGTCCAGGCTGCCGCGACCGTTCTCGACGAAATCGAATCGGCGCCCGACACGGGCATTCCCGAGGAAGTGCTGGCCTCGGCCGAGTGCGTCGCAGTCGTTCCCTCGCTCCTAAAGGGTGGATTCATAGTGGCTGCCCGCTACGGCCGCGGAGTGGCAAGCTGTCGAACACCGACAGGCTGGAGCGCCCCGGCCTTTATCTTCACCAGTGGCGGAAGTTTCGGATTTCAAATAGGCGGCCAAGCCATCGACCTGGTCATGCTGATCATGAATAAAGATGGTTTGAAGAACCTCCTCTCGAGCAAGTTCCAGCTGGGCGCGGACGCCTCCGTCGCCGCCGGACCAGTAGGACGCCACGCCGCCGCTGACACCGATTGGAAATTGCGCGCCCAGGTGCTGACCTACTCGCGTTCTCGTGGAGCCTTTGCCGGCATCAGTCTGGCCGGCGCCGTGATCAAACAGGACAAAGACGCAACCCGCGAATTCTACGGGCGGATGGTTCCGTTCCGGACGTCTCTGACCGGCAAGACCGAGGCCCCGAAGGGTGCCTACCCGTTCCTGAGCGTTTTGGCAAAGTGGGCACAGAAAGCGGCCGACCGCGATAAGCCCGCGCAAGCTCCCAAACCGGCCGACACCGCGAAACCGGCAGAGAAGCAAAACTAAGTCCTGAATGCACGATGGAGCGACGGGCAGTCTGCCCTAAGTTTATCGAAGGGTCCCCGCCCGCCGGACGGGCGTCTCGCCCGTCCCTCCATCGATTCATTGACAGTGAAAAATCCACGGTGATACGGTCACGCTTCGCCTGATGCGGCACCGACTCGAATACGCGCTGGCGTGGTGTGTAGTAAAGACGATCGGGGCACTTCCGCGTCCCTTGGCGCGTTTGGTCGGCGTTACGCTGGGACAACTCATCTACCTCCTGCACGGAAAACTTCGTCGCGTCGGCATGCGTAATCTCGCCATTGCATTTCCCGAGAAATCCGCCGCGGAGCGCCGAAAAATCGTGCGTAAAGTGTTTACTTCTCTCGGGCGTCAATTCGCGGAAGTCTGTCTTTTCCCGACGTACACCAGCGAGAGTGTCAGCCGGATTGTTGCCTACGATGGCTATGAAAATTTCGACCGCGCATCGCAACGCGGCAAAGGCGTCCTTTTCCTGACCGGACATATCGGCGGCTGGGAACTCTCGGCGTTTGCTCACTCCCTTTACGGACATCCTCTGCACTTCGTGATGCGCCCGCTCGACAACCCCTATCTCGATGATCTCGTCCGCCGCTATCGCACCATGCACGGCAATACGCCCATCCTCAAAGACAACCCGGCCCGCGAACTCCTACGCGCCATGAAAGCGGGCGCCACCGTGGGCATCCTGATAGACACCAACATGACTCCGCCCGAAGGCGTGTTCGTGGATTTCTTCGGAATTCCCGCCTGCACTGCCAGCGGCCTCGCGCGCATCGCCCTGCGTACCGACGCTGCGGTTGTGCCCGGCTTCACGGTCTGGGACCCTGTCCTGCGCAAATACCGGCTGCGATTTGAGCCGCCTGTTACGCTCATTCGCACCGGCAATAATGACGCCGACATCGTGGCCAACACCGCTCTGTTTACGAAAAAGATCGAAGACGTAGTCAGGCGCTATCCGGATCAGTGGCTGTGGGTGCATCGTCGCTGGAAGACACGTCCGCCCGGCCAGCCTTCCCTCTATTCAAACCAATCACTGCGATAGGCCACCCACCAGGCAATCCATACGATCGGGACAATCGCGAACACCTGATACCAGAACGGCAGCCAGAAAGCCGCAAGCTCAAGCACCGTCACAATCAGCCAGAAGATCTTGCGTTGCATGCTGGGATTGTATGGATGCCGCCCGTCCAGCGGAAAACTTTCCTTCCACGCCTCCGGCTGCTATACAAGAGCCATGAAGCGTGCGCTGAAAGAGCTGGCCGAGTTCCTGGGTACGTCTCTTATCGGAGACGGTCAGACAGAGGTCTCCGGAATCGCCAGCCTGTCCTCAGCGACCCAGGGTGACGTCGTTTTCGTCGAGAGCGCTAAGTATCTGACGCACGCGATGAACTCACAAGCGAGTGCGGTGATCGCGGGAGAGTTCGCAAGAAACGGAGCGCACGCAAAGCCGGTCCTGATTGCTCTGCAACCGCGCTTGGCATTCGCGCGCGCAGCACAATGGCTCGATATGTTGCAGCAACCGCCGGCCGGAATCCACGCCACTGCTGTGATTGATCCAAAAGCAAAGCTCGCAAAGAACATCACGATCGAAGAACGAGCCGCGGTCCGTGCAAACGTCGAAATTGGCGAAGGCTCACGCATCGGAGCAAACTGCGTTGTGGGTCCTGATGTGACCATCGGTAAGAACTGTCGCCTCTACGCGAATATCACGATCTACCCACAGGTGCGCCTGGGCGACCGCGTCGTGATTCACGCCGGCGCCGTGCTGGGCAGCGACGGATTCGGATACGTGCCCGACGCGAAAACCGGCCGTTACGTAAAATTCCCCCAGATTGGCCGCCTCGAAATTGAAGACGATGTCGAAATCGGCGCCAACTCTACCATCGATCGCGGCGCACTCGACGTGACCCGCATCCGCCACGGCACAAAGATCGATAATCTGGTACACGTCGGCCACAACGTCGACATCGGCGAAGACGTGGTGATCGCCGCGCAGACGGGCGTCTCTGGGAGTTCGGTCATCGAGAATGGTGTAGTCATCGGAGGCCAGGTCGGGATCGCCGACCACGTGCGCATCGAAGCGGGCGCAATCCTCGGCGCGCAAAGCGGCATCCCCAGCAACAAGGTCATTCGCGGGAAGGGAATTGTGTTCTGGGGAACCCCGGCACGTCCAATCAAGGATTACCTGAAGGACCTCGCAATCCTGGCCCGCTTGCGAAAGAAGGAAAAATAGTCCTGCAAAAGGATTTTGCGATCAGCCAACGACCACCAGCCATCTGCGAATGGCTAGAGACTAGTGGCTGACGACTAGCGACTGCCCCATGTCCATCATCGTAATCGGCGGCCATTCCCGCAGCGTCGGCAAGACCAGCGTGGTAGCAGGACTGATTTCAGCGCTCCCCGAATTCCAGTGGACCGCTTTCAAAATCACGCAATACGGACACGGCATCTGCTCCGCCAACGGAGAAGCGTGCGACTGTGCGACCGGCGATCATTCCTGGGCGATCACGGCAGAAAAGAATCGAGCGGCAGATTCTGACACATCGCGCTTCCTCGCAGCCGGAGCCGAGCGCGTCTGGTGGGTCCGTACCGAGCAGGGAAGACTCGCCGAAGCCATGGCCGCCCTCCGCGAACGCCTGAAAGACTCCCCGCACGTGATCATCGAGTCCAATAGCATCCTGAAGTTCTTGCGCCCGGATTTGTATATCACGGTGCTCGACCCTGCGACAGCCGATTTCAAGACTTCAGCACGTGAGTTCCTCGATCGCGCCGATGCCGCGATCCTCCACGAACCAAGAAACGGCGATCTTGCATGGAAAGATGTCTCACTGAAACCGGTAGCCGGCAAGCCCGTGTTCCGCGTTACCCCACCCCCGTACGTCACGCCAGAGATCGTCGAGTTCACCCGCGCGACTTTGTTCCGCGCGCAGCAAAAACAGAGGAGCTCTTAACCGCAAAGTTCGCCAAAATCGCAAAAGTCACGAAGATAATCTCCTCAGTCTTCCTTAGCGGCCTTCGCGATTCTTCTTCGCGCTCTTTGCGGTTATAGGCTTTTGACCAGCACCCAATTTGCTATCCTTCCATCGTGCGAACAATTCGCAAGCAAGCCTGGATGCTCGTTCTGCTTTCCGCCGCCCTCCAGGTCATGAGTTTTCCACTTCCCGGCGTATACGTGCTTTCTTGGATTTCGATTGCTCCGCTTTTAGTCGCACTGTTTCACGCCAAAAATCCGGAAACCCTGCAACTCGATGAGTCCCGAAAATTGCTCCCCGCCCGCCCGTGGCAAGGATTCTTACTCGCCTACACATGCGGCGTCCTCTGGTACATGGGCACCTGCTACTGGGTGTTCGACACGATGCATCAATATGGTGGTCTGAGCGTCCCGGTCGCACTGTTCGTGCTCTTCCTCTTCGCGCTCTACCTGGGCCTCTACCACGGATTATTCGGCCTGCTCGTTAGCGTGCTTGCGCGCAAGGATTCCGGAAACCGTCTCGCGCTCCTCTCCGCGCCGTTTCTCTGGGTGGCGATCGAACTCGCGCGCACTCGCGTCAGTGGCTTCCCGTGGGACCTGTTCGGCGTCACCCAGGTCGATAACATCCCTCTCACCCGCATTGCCACTGTGACCGGAGTCTATGGCCTCAGCTTCGAAATCCTGCTGGTGAATGTAGCTGTTGCCTCCGCCTTCCTCGTGCATCGCAGCCGGCGAAAGCCACTCATATTCGCGTCCATCGGAGCGATCATCCTGTTGCAAGCTGGCCGCTGGTTGACCTTACCGCCTTCCCCGGCGGACCACAACGCGGTCTTGGTACAGCAGAATCTGGCCTCCGGCGGCTCCGATGCCTGGACTGATGACCAGACGCGCTCCGCTCTCGCCGAATTCTCCGCTCTCAGCCTGAGTTCGAAGCAACATCCCGACTTGATTGTCTGGCCGGAGTCGCCTGCGCCTTTCCTCACAAACGATTCCGCCTTCCGCGAGCCCATGAGCAATCTCGCGCGCCAGGCGAATGCCTGGCTAGTAATCGGATCCATCGGCATCGACAATCCGCACGCGATGTTCAATTCGGCTTCGGTCATCAGTCCAACAGGCGCATGGACGGCCCGCTACAGCAAAATGCACCTGGTACCCTTCGGAGAATACGTCCCCTTCGCGTCGGTTTTTTCCTTCGCCAGCGGCCTCACGCAGGCGGTCGGGAACTTCACCCCCGGCACACTCCACGAACCGTTGCAGGCAGGCGATCAGAAACTCGGCATCTTCATCTGTTACGAATCCATCTTCCCAAACGAAGTCCGCCAACTGGCGGAGCAAGGTGCCGACGTGCTCGTCAACATTTCAAACGACGGCTGGTACGGAGACTCCGGCGCCTGGGCGCAGCACCTCAATCAGGCGCGCATGCGTGCCATCGAAAACAACCGCTGGCTGCTGCGCGATACCAACACCGGCCTCACCGCATCGATCGACCCTTATGGCCGAATCGTGGCCCGACTGGAGCGCAAGACGCGCGCGGCTTTACCGGCTCCCTATGCCCTCACCAAGGTAACTACTTTCTACTCGCGCCATGGCGACTGGTTCGCCTTCCTGTGTGCGATAATTTCTATAGGAGCGCTGATCGTGCGCTTCACACCCCAGCGAAAGACAGAGTCCTAGCGCATGGTAGAAGAACTCGAACAGCAGTACACCGCGCTCAAAGAGAAAGTCCACACCCTTCAGGAGTACCTTTGACGCGGGCAAACTGCGCCTCCAGTTAGTCGACATCGAAAAGCAGGCTTCCGACCCAAATCTCTGGTCGAATCCCGAAAGATCTCAACAGGTGATGCGCGAGAAAAAGCGCATAGAAGATGCCCTCGCGACCGATGCCGAGTTGGTGCGCCGTAAGGACGACATTGCCGCATACCTCGAACTGGCGCACGAAGGCGAGAAGGTCGACGCTGATCTTCAGCGCGAGATCGGTGCGCTTCAACAACTCGTCGATCGCCTCGAGACCAAAACCCTGCTCTCCGGCGACAACGACGCGCTCAACGCCATCGTCACCATCCACGCTGGCGCCGGCGGCGTCGATTCCCAAGACTGGGCCGACATGCTTCTCCGGATGTACCTTCGCTGGGCAGAGCGTCAGGGCTTTCCAACGGTGCTCTACGACTACCAACCGGCCGAAGAAGCCGGGATTAAATCTGCGACATTCGGCGTCAACGGGCAGTACGCGTTCGGCCTACTCACCAGCGAGATTGGCGTTCACCGTCTCGTGCGAATTTCTCCCTTTGATCAGGCCAAGCGTCGTCACACTTCTTTCGCCAGCGTCTTCGTGTCGCCCGAGATTGACGACAGCATCGACGTCGTCATCAAGCCCGAAGACCTCCGCGTCGACACCTATCGCTCCAGCGGCAAGGGCGGACAGCACGTCAACACAACCGACTCAGCCGTGCGCATCACGCACATTCCAACAGGTCTCGTTGCGAGTTGCCAGAACGAGCGCTCCCAGCACAAGAATCGCGATCGTGCGATGAGCATGCTCCGCTCCAAACTCTACGAACTGGAGCTTGAGAAGAAGCGTGAAGCCAGCAGAAAAATAGAGGACACCAAGCTCGACATCGACTTCGGCTCCCAGATTCGCTCCTACGTCCTGCAGCCATATCGCATGGTGAAAGATCATCGCACCAAAGAAGAGGTCGGTGACGTTGATCGAATCCTTGACGGCGACCTGCAGCCCTTCATCCAGGCTTACTTGAAGATGCGGCGGGGAGAAAAGTCATGAGTGTTCCCCACAGCGCCGCGCAGCTTGGCCCGCGCTTTAACGAAGCGTTCCTCTATGCGGCTGAAAAACACGCCACCCAGAAACGCAAGAAGACCGACGTTCCCTACATCTCTCACCTGATGAGTGTCGCCGCGCTCGTGCTCGAAGCCGGAGGAGGCGAAGACGAGGCCATCGCCGCTCTCCTGCACGACGTGGTCGAAGATTGCGGGGGCCACCCGGTGCTCGAAGACATCCGGGGCCGCTTTGGCGATCGGGTCGCGTACATCGTCGATGGCTGCACCGACGCCTACACGATCCCCAAGCCACCGTGGAAGACCCGCAAGCTGGAATATCTTGACCATCTGCGCGAAGCGCCCGATGACGTTCGTCTGGTCAGCGCAGCCGACAAACTCCACAATGTCCGAACGATTCTCGCCGACTTCCGGAAAGACGGCGATTCCGTCTGGGATCGCTTCAGCGGGCATCGCGATGGCACGCTCTGGTATTACCGTGCCGTGCTCGATGTGCTGCGCGAAGGCAGGTCCAACCGCCTGGTGGAGGAATTGCACCGCGTAGTGACTGAGCTGGAAACTCTGGCAACGAATGGCTCGGCAAGAACCCATTCGCTGCCATAATTAGGACTCTCTTTCATGCGACGCATGCTCGACATGATTCGCTCCTCCTCGGTGTCCGCCACCGTGATGCAGGCCGCCGCGCGCGGTGCACTGGCAGTTCCCGGCGCCGAAATGATCGAGATCCTCGTCTACATTACCAATCACAACAAGGTCTTCGGCCAGCAAGCCCGCATGACCTTGGCAGGCTGGGAGCTGAAGTCGTCGCTCGAAGCAGCCTCGAATCCTGCCACGCCGCCCGAAGTGCTCGACTACCTCATTGCCCCGGAAAATCTGCGTCCTCCACTTCTGCCCACGCTCCTTGAGAACCCGAGTGTGAAGCAGGAAGCCTTGCTTCAGATGGCAGCGCATGGTTCCCGCGAAGTCGTCGACGCAATGCGCAAGAGTTCTCGCGTGCAAGGTTTGCCTGAGATTCTCCGTGCTCTCGCCGCGAATCCGAATTCCACCCCGATTGAAGTCGCGCAGTTCCAACAAGCAGCCGTGATCCCCGAAGAATTACCTCAGGCGGAATTGCCCGAAGAGCCTTCCCAGCCGCCAGGCGGATCAGCCATTCACTTGGAAACATGCGACGAGAACGTGCTGGAAGAGAGTGTCGCCGTCGATGCTTTTCTAACCGAGCATGCCCGTGAACTCGTGATGGAGGGCGAGAAGCCCTTCCAGCCGTTGGGAGGGTTTCACGAGTTTGAAGTCACATCGCTCGAAACGTCCGTACCGGTTGAACAAGCCCAAGCAGAGCCGGTAGCGCCTCTCGAAGCTGGGTCGGCAGCGGCCGTCGCCACCGCCAAACCCTCAGGAACCGCCACGGCCACGCGCCCGTCGCCAGCCGCCAAGAAAGCTCATTCCAGCCAGGAGACCGAGCGTGGCAGTGCTCTGCAGAAGATTTCCCGGCTCGACATCAAGGGCCGGATCCAACTGGCCATGAAGGGTACGAAGGAAGACCGCTCCATCCTGATACGCGACAGCACGAAGCTGGTCGCCCTCGCGGTGCTGGAATCTCCGAAAGTCACCGATGGAGAAGTGGAAAAGTTTGCCAACCAGAAAAACGTGCTTGAGGCCGTGCTGCGTCAGATTCCCATGAAGCGGCGCTTCGTCAAGAACTACGGAGTCGTACGGAATCTGGTGGCGAACCCGCGTACGCCACTCGATGTCTCGCTTGGACTCATGAAAAACTTGCTGACTGCGGATCTGAAAAACCTCGCCGGCAACAAGGAAGTCTCTGACACCATCCGCAAACTGGCGACGAAAATGTTCAAACAAAAAATGGACACAACCAGGAAGTAGTCAATCATCGACTGGAGAAAAGGCCAATGGCCGCACCGGTTCCTTCTGATCCCATCTTTGAGCTTCTGCGTACTGCCCGCACCATTGCTGTAGTCGGCCTCTCCGACAATCCGCTACGGCCCAGCCACGGCGTGGCCGCTTACCTGCAAAGCCAGGGATATCGCATCATCCCGGTGAATCCCGAAATCAAAGCGTCGTTGGGAGAAAAGGCACACCCGTCTCTGCTTGATGTTCCCGAGAAGATCGACATCGTCGATATTTTTCGCAGGCCTGAATTCGTGGAAGAAGTTGTCGATCAGGCGATCCAGCTGAAAGTTCCCACCGTCTGGATGCAGGAAGAAATTGTCCACGAAAAAGCCGCACAGAAAGCCCGTGCGGCTGGAATCTTTGTCGTAATGGATCGCTGTATCCTGGTCGAACACAGGGCGCGTTTCCGCTAAAGCGGCGTGGGGGCCCTCGGGGCGGCTCTTACTGTCGGCGCAGCATAATGACGGTCGCGTCGTCGTGCAGCCCGTCGCCGTTCGCAAATGCCCGTACATCCTCCACCAGCATCTCCGGACACGAGCCGCCGGTCAGCACATGCGCCGCCAGTCTCGCAGGTCCGTATTCCTCATCTCGCTGATTCGTAGCTTCCGTAATGCCGTCGCTGTAGAGCACGATCTTGGCCTTGTCGCCCAACGGAATTGTTGTTTCCGAGAACGAGCCCGCCCGAATCCCCAACGGCAGCCCCATCTCTGTCTCCAGGAATCGAGCGCCCGTGCCATCAACCAGCAATGGCGGCAAATGCCCGGCATTCGCGTAGGTCAAGGTGTTCTTACTCGAATCGAGCACCGCATAGACCATCGTCACGAATCGCCCAGAAGGGAAGTCCTCCACCAAAAGACGGTTCAACTTCGTAAGCACTTCCGACGGAGTGCACGAGGTCTCAGCCAGTGATCGCAGCATAGCGCGGGTAGCGGACATCAGCAACGCCGCTGCAGTTCCTTTTCCTGAAACATCCGCCAGCACCAGACCCCATCGTCCTTCGCCGAGATCGAGAAAGTCGTACCAGTCCCCGCCGATCGCGCCGGCAGGAATGGACATTCCCGACACCGCGAATCCAGGAATGAAGGGTGAGCTCCTCGGCAGCAACGCCTGCTGAATTGAGCGCGCTTCCTGCGCCTCGCGATTCATCTTCTCGCGCTCACTTCGCTCCTGCTTGAAGCGCAACGCGTTCTGCACTGCCACCGCGATGTGGCTCGACAAACCCTGCAGCATCCATAGCTGCTCGGGGTCAAATCCGTCTGCCTCGTTGTGCGAAGCCGTGAACACACCAATCAACTTCCCATCCACATGCAGAGGGATCGCCACCTCGCTACGGATCTGCTCACCGCAGGCAATGTAGTAAGGGTCGACGCTGACATCCGGTGCGTAGCGCATCTGACCGGTGGCCGCGACATAGCCCACCAGCCCTTCCTTGCCGACCTTCAGCCGGTGACCTCGTTCATGCACCGGGCAGTCTTCCACTCCGGCCAAAACCAGTTCGTTATTTTCCGCTTCGTGTAGGTAGACACTGATATCGATGCATCCGAACGAGCACGCAATATCGTTCACGATCTTGTCGACCAGTTGATCCAGGTCGAGAATCGAATTGATCTTGTGCGCTGCCTTCTGCAATTTGAGAAGTTGCTGCACCCGATCCGGCGCAAGCGTCGCCAACAAGTCGTTGCCGGCTTCCACAGCAGCTGCGCTGGTGATTTCCATCGATTGAGCCCCCAAGTAACCTGTAAGCCCTTGCAAAAAGGTAGCTTACCACTCCCTATGGGATGATGATCACGGCCTCTAGGACTCTTTTTTCGGAGAGTTCTTGGAACGGGAAGATGACTCTTGCTCGCGCGCAGGGCGGCTTGTCCGCAGCTTCTGTATCTCTTCTAGTCGCTCCCGGATGCGCTTCTCGATGCCTTCATTCGTCGGAAAGTAGTACTGCCGCTCGCGCAAATTGTCGGGCATGCACTGCATGTCGGCGACCTTTGCCTCGAGTTCGTGCGCGTACTTGTATCCCTGCCCGTACCCGATATTCCTCATCAGCGACGTCGGCGCATTGCGCAAATGCAAGGGAACCGGTTCAGCCGCCGTGCGCTCCACATCGATTTGCACATCGGTGTAAGCGGTGTAGAGGGCATTCGACTTCGGCGCGACCGACAAATAGACCACTGCCTGTGCCAACGCCAGGTTCCCCTCTGGCATCCCGATGAAATCCACCGCGTCGCGCGCCGCCATACACAACGCGAGAGCGTTCGGGTCAGCCAGCCCGATGTCCTCCACCGACATCCGCACCACTCGCCTTGCGATGTACAGCGGATCTTCCCCCGCCTCCAGCATGCGCCCCAGCCAGTACAAGGCCGCATCAGGATCGCTGTTGCGCACCGACTTGTGCAGCGCCGAAATCAGGTTGTAGTGCTCTTCGCCCGCCTTGTCGTACAACAGGATGCGTTTCTGCAGCGCATCCTGCACGATTTCATCAGTAATCTCCGCGCCGCTCTCCTTGCCGGAATTCTGTTTGGCAATCGAGGCCGCGACTTCCAATACGTTGTAAGCGCTGCGCGCATCGCCGCTGGAATAACTGGCAATCTTCTTCAAGACATCTTCGGAAACACGCAGCTTCGTCTTGCCGAGTCCACGCTCCTCGTCCGCGAGCGCGTTTCGCAACAGCAACACAATCTGTTCCTCGGTCAGCGGCTTGAGCACATAAACACGTGTCCGCGACAGCAGTGCCGAATTGATTTCGAACGAAGGATTCTCGGTGGTCGCGCCGATCAGCCGGATGTTCCCCTTCTCTACGTGCGGGAGAAACGCATCCTGCTGAGCTTTATTGAAGCGGTGAATCTCATCGATGAAGACGATCGTCCGCGTTCCATATTGTTTGGCGCGCTCCGCGTCAGCCATGACCTGCTTGATTTCCTTGATCCCGGCCAGGACGGCCGAGAACTCGATGAAGTCAGCCTTGGTCATGCGCGCGATGATCTTGGCGAGCGTGGTCTTCCCGGTCCCGGGCGGTCCCCAGAAAATCAACGACCCAGGATCATCGCGCTCAATTTGCGTGCGCAGCGGCTTGCCCGGCCCAACCAGATGCTCCTGCCCGACGTACTCGTCAAGCGTGCGTGGACGCATCCGGTCCGCGAGCGGCCGAGTCTCGTCAGCAGGGTTGTTGCCACCAGGAATGGTTTGAAACAGACTCATAGAACTGTTGGGTGCCCCATCCTTGCGCGTTCTGTGCGCAAGGGTGGGATTCCACTACTGCGAGCAGTTTGGGATTTTCGCCCAGAGCCCAGAGCCCAGAGCCCAGAGCCCAGAGCCTATCCCTTCCCCCGCGCGATCTCATACAACACGATACTGGCCGCCACCCCCGCATTCAACGACTCCACCTGCGCGGCATGTGGAATGGCAATCAGTTCATCAGCCTTGGCAATCCAATCTCGCGGCACGCCCGCACCTTCTCCGCCGATTAAGACAGCAACCGGCCCCGCAAGGTTGGCTTGAGGCAGAGAAACTCCTTTATGCGATGACGTCGCCACCAGCCGGACGCCTTTCTCACGCAGCTTAGGGAGAATATCCGCGAGTTTCGTCCTTAGAACCGGCAGCCGGAAGATCGATCCCGCCGATCCCCGCACTACCTTCGAGTTAAACGGACTAACGGTGCCCTCGCCCAAAATCACCCCGGCCGCCCCAAATGCCTCCGCGGACCGCAGAATCGTCCCCAGATTCCCGGGATCCTGCAGCCCCGCAACCACTACCAACGGGCCCAGCGACACTTTCTCTATCAGATCCTCAAAAGAACTCTGCTTGTAGCGCACGAGCGCAGCCACGCCCTGCGGCGCTTCACTGGGAACCACGCCGGCGAAAAGCTTATCGGGCAGCACGGCCGTTTCCACGTGGGCACCTAGCTGGGGCAGAAGCCGTTTCGCGTGTCCCTCAGCCGACTCGCTGAAGAACACGGCATGAAACCGCAGCCCACTGCGAATCGCTTCCTCCAGAATGCGCACACCCTCAATCGCGCAGTCCCCGGCCTCAGTCAATTCCGCGCGTGAAAATGCCCGCCGCATCTCTTTCACGAGGGCATTGTGGCGTCCCTCGACGCGCCGCAGGCGATCCTGTGCGGGTTTGCTTGCTCGGGAAGAAGAGGAGTGAGAGGTGCGCATGGTGGGCGTATCTGGCAGCATCATACGCCGTTTGTTCGGCTTGCGACGGCTCGCCGTGTTATGGTAGCTTTCGCCGTTCTCAACTGGAAAAACTGGGGAAACGCTGTGCTCGCGGAGATCATTAAGATCCATCACGACAGTCCCGAAGCTTCGCTCGTGAAGTACGCGGCCGAGCAAATCAGGGCAGGACAAGTCCTGGGAATGCCCACCGACACCTTCTACGGCCTCGCCGCCGACCCCCTTAACCTGCGCGCAGTCGAGCGCGTGTACGAGATCAAGTCGCGCTCCCGCCACAAGCCGCTTTCCTTGCTGATCGAAAGTGTCGATCAGGCGGAAGATCTCGCCCGTCCTCTGCCCAAAGAATTCTATGACCTGGCACGACGCTTCTGGCCCGGGCCGCTAACCATCATCGTGCGCGCTGCCTCCGGCCTGCCCTTGAAGGTGACCGCGAACACCGGCAACGTTGCCCTACGCATTCCCTCAGCAAAAATTCCTCTGGCGGTGATCCAGGCTGCCGGGATTCCCATCACCGCTACCTCGGCGAACCTGAGCGGCGCCTCCGAATGCACAACCGCCGAGCAGGTGCGTGATCAACTGCAGGACCGCATCAACATCATCGTTGACGGTGGCACTTCGCCCCGCGAGGTCGCTTCCACCATCGTCGATCTCAGTAACGGCGACGACCGCTGGCGCGTGATTCGCGAAGGCGCCATTCCCGCCTCGGAGATCTCTACCTTTTTTGCGCAGGGATGACCCTCTCCACCGCAATCCAGCCCTCGCGCAGAAATCGACCTCTGTGGACGCTGGCGGCAGTAGCTCTGCTCTTCGTTCTTATCGTGGCGATCACTAGTCTTCGTATCGTCAGCGAAGCCGGCAAGCAAGAGATTCATCCGGCCGATGCGATCGTGGTCTTTGGGGCGGCGGAGTATGCAGGCAGGCCTTCCCCCGTTCTTCGCGCGCGCCTCGATCACGCCTACGATCTCTATGCGAAGCACCTTGCCCCCGTGATTATTACCACCGGCGGAGCGGGCGAAGACCCGAGTTACAGCGAAGGCGGCGTCGGCCACGATTACCTCATGCGCCGCGGCGTACCCGAACGCAACCTAATCGCCGAGACGCTCGGCACCGACACTGCCCACTCGGCAGAACGACTTGGTGTAATCATGCGCGCCAACGGCATGAAAGGCTGCCTGGCGGTGAGCGACGAGTATCACGTCTTTCGGATCAAGAAACTACTCGAGCACGAAGGCATGACGGTCTACGTAGCCCCGCGCACCGGATCCCGCCCGAAAGGCGCATTCCAACGAATGCTCGCCGTACTTCGCGAAGCGATGAGCTATCTGGCGTGGAAAGTGAGCTAGCTAAAAGAAGTGTCCAGTTTCAGGTTTCCAGTTTCAGGTTACTCGATGTTCCGATCGTGCTCCGTTTCGGCGAGCCGTTCCGGAAACTCGAAACCAGAAACTTGAAACTCGAAACTGTCCTCTACCACCCCATCCTGTCCCGCAACCCCGTAACATGCGCGACGTGATGCTTCCCATGCCACGCATACAGCGCCAGATTTTTCTCCAGCGTCATCAACCCGATCTCCGGATGCCGAAACGTTCGCTTCCAATCGGCGGGTTGCAGGGCGCGCAGCATCAGCATCCAGCGTGTGTGCAATGACGACAGCAATTCCAGCGACAGCCCGATCGGCGCACTCTTTGCTTCCGGCAATTCCGCCCAGCGATCTTCCATGTACGTTCGAATTGTCGGCTCCTCTTCGGTCAGTGCGAGCTTGAACCGCATGTAGGAGTTGAGATGGCTGTCGGGGACATGGTGCACGACCTGCCGGACCGTCCACCCTCCATCGCGATACGCCGTATCCAGTTGCTTGTCGGAAAGTCCGCGAACGGCCGCCTCTAACCGCGCTGGAGTCTGCTCAATGTCATCCAGGAATTTTGCCTTCTGCTCTCCGGTGAGTGTGCCGTCAAAAGAAAACTTGCCGATGGGATACCGCAGATCTGCCATGCCTGCCTCCTTGCAAAATTAGATCACGCAAGGCAGCAATGGTTGTCAAAAGTTAAGGGAAGGCTGTCACAGCCTTCCCTTGTCGAGTCAGATGGGTGTCAGTTATTGCACGAACACCGATACGTTGGATGTATGCGACGTAGTTCCGTCATTGCCCGTTACGCTCACAACGTAGCTACCCGCGGGCGTTCCGTTGCCTCCACCTCCACTGGAGCTGCTACTGCCGCCGCAGCCGACCGCCGCCAGGATCAAGGCCACCGTGATGAGACTGAGCGCAACCGACAATTTTCGCCGCTTCGAAGGAATTCCAAAGACCAGGACTCCCGCAAACACCGCGCCGCTTCCGCCCAACCACAAAGGCGCGTTGCTCGGAGCGAGTCCCGCGGTCGTCGTGATGCTGACTGTCACCGTCCCGCTCTTGGTCGTGCCGTTCAGAGTGATCGGACCGCCGCTAACGGTACAGCCGATTTTTGCAGACGTCGGCGCTACACAAGTGAAGTTGATTGTCCCGCTATAACCGTTGCGCGCATCCACGGTGATCGTCGATGACCCCGAACCACCCGGCGAAGCAATGCCGACTACGTGACCGAACATTGAGAAGTCGGCTGCCGTCGGATTCCCACTGCCCCAGTTGTTCACCAGTGCCGCCGCATCAATCGATCCGAGGCCCGTGACCTGGTCGTACCCTGGTCCCGCGCTGAATCCGTATTGCGCGGTTCCCGACGTCGGGCAGTCCACCGTAGCCGGATCGCAAGGCACAATATTGTTGCCGCTGGTGATGTCGTGGAAGGCGCCTGCATTTGCCGCGGATAGTGCGTACAGCGCAGGATTGATGTTCCCCTGCCGCGATCCAATCTTCTGATTCAGAATCGCCACGATTCCAGAAAAAGTGGGCGATCCAAAAGATGTTCCCCCGGCCACGTCCGGCGTCTTGTTGGAATCCAAAAAACCGCTGATGCAAGGAAGTTGTGATTGGCCCGGATCATTCACACACAACATGTAGCCGTCATGATCTGGATCCGCAGCTAGAGCAATGTCGGGAACATCACGCGCGCCATCGTTCGGTACCCCAGTGCCCGTCTGCCAGCTTGGCTTCGAAAAAAGTACGCTCGCGCCACCGCCGCCCGCCGAAAGCTGATTTCTCGGGATCGTATTGTTCCACGTCGTCTCGGCGATATAGGACTTAGCCGATCCACCCACCGCGTTGTTTGCAGAATTCCAGAACGTTGCCGGGCTGGCGGTATCGCCGTTAAACTGCGAGCCGCCTACCGACGTCACGTATGGCAAGGCCCCGGGAATGTCGACACCCAGTCCGCCCTGCGCCGGAAGTCCGGGTGCCGTATCACAGTCGGCCGCTCCGAAGTCGCCGCTCGCCGCCGCAATCGTCTGACCCTGCATCGCCGCCTGCTGCGTGAGTTGCTGAACCGAGGTCAGAAATGCGGACGGCAGGTTCTGCTCGCAATTTCCGTAACTCATGCTGAGGATGGGCGCGAGATTCTGATCAATCGCGTACGTGAACGCATCGAATACGTTGAAACTCGCGCTATTCCCGGTATACACAAAGATTATGTTGGCGCCCTTGGCTACCGCGTGCGACCACTCTACATCGATGCTCGACTCCCCAACATCTCCTGATACAACCGTTGCTGTGCCGCTGTTCGGCACGAGTTTCCTGACAAAATTACTCGCTGTGCGCGCCGGTAGTCCGGAAGCCGTGCGGAACGCATCAAGGTCGGCATTGTTGACTTCGGATTGTCCCGCAACAGCGATGGCCTGGCCGGTTCCGTCGAATCCCGCCGTGTACAGTGCCTTCACGTTGTAAATGGTGGTCCAGTCATCCGGACTCATGAAGTGTTCACCATTCGTGCCGAAGTTGAAATTTGGCTTGACCGCTTGAGCCAAGGACCGGTTCATCCGCACGCGTGGCTTCGGGCGAAAATTGCTCAACCCGTGCACACCCAGGACAACCTCTCCCAGCGCGCTCGGAATTGCAGGTTCGACGCTGTTCGCGAAGTGCGCTTCACCCTTCACCACGAAGTGATGCATTTCCGTGCGAAACACCGTCTCTACTTGTGAGACGGTTCCGCTGAACCACACCTGCGTGCGCCCGCGTGCCGACCGGTTCACAGTGAAGCCCTGCGATTGCAGCCACGCGGTCACTTTACTCAGATCGGCGGCGCTCATTCCAAACCGGTCCGCATACTGCTCCGGCGTCAGCCATTTGTGGTAGCTCGGTGATTTGGGATTTTGCAGATCGTCGAGAAATTTTTCCGCTGCAGCATCCTGTTCCGGAGTCCGCTTGAACACCAGCGAAACGCCTTCCAGCCGCATCGCCCCGTCCATGCGCCCTTGGTCGGTCGCTTTCTGCAGCATGGGATGAACACTGCCGCGCAACTCAATCGTGTCTCGGTCGTCAATCGCCTGTGTAATACGGCTGGTAGCTTTAGTCTGCGAAAAAGCGCCGAGCGCGATGCCCAGCGTCAGAAAAAACACAAATGTCTGAATTGAGCGCACCGGCGACTCCCACTGAACGTTTTGTTTGGATTTTGCGGCCTTGCTATCTCGGAATGGATTCATACCAGAGGGCGAAGGATGCCTCGCACGTCTTTCTGATTGTTAACGATGCCTAGATTTTATGCTACGAGGCGTAGCCTTCAAACTCGCCGTTAGGACATTACTGTACTAACGGCGCGTTAGCGCAAGAATGCGGACGGGGCCGTCAACTTCACCTTCCAGCTTCATCGGAGCCACCACAACCACCGCGCCGGCGTCAGGCACGCGTTCGAGGTTAGCAACATTCTCCAGGTGATAAACGCTGTGGGCCAGCGTGTACTCATGTACGGCCAACGTCCGCGACGATCCCGGATCCACGCTCAACGTATCGATGCCGAGCGCCAGAGCCTGCCGTCCCTCAACCAGAAATTGCGCCGCACCCCGCGAGTATCCCGGGAAGTGCATCACGCCATTTTTGTCGGTGTTGCGGTAATCCTTGGGCGAGGCCCAACGCACTCCCCATCCCGTCCGCGCAACAACCACGGCGCCGGCCGGAATCTCTCCATGAATCTGTTCCCACTGCGCAATGTCCTCGACCGAGACTTCGTAGTCAGGATTGCGTCGCGCCTGCGACGTGACATCCAGCACAGTCAGTGGAGCAATCAGGCGCTCCGGAGGAATCTGGTCCACCGTCCACATTCCGCGAACCAGTCTTGCCGGCGAATCGATATTGGT
>DASRDJ010000253.1:0-12421 GCA_035652655.1 Terriglobales bacterium | reverse complement strand
CGCACGGACCAGGAATCCTGCACATGAAATCGCCACAAATTGCTGTGAGATGCGCGATCCAAGTGGTAGGGCCCGGGAAAACTAACATTCCCAATTCCCGTTATGAAGCTGCGTAATGGCAATTGCAGAATGTCTTCAAGCGTGGGGGGAGGCGCCCTGGGATCTCTCAAACTAGCTGGCAAAGCGTTGTAAAGCGATGGTGACTGCAGGAGATTTGTCGGTCCCCACAAGGTGATTTGCGCCGGTTCATAGATCCCCCGGTACCCGTGCAGAGAAACATGTTCCCAGTCCGCGCCAAGGCGAAGCAGATGCCGGTTATGCTGCCAGGTTAGTACATCGAGCAGCTGGTTCGTGGTTGGGGATATGGCGATCGGAGAGCTTGGGCGATTCCCAATATGAAACGCGGGATCGTCAAAGGGCACGATCTCAGGTCCCCCCACGCCAATGCAAACTACTGGATCCACACATTTCTGTGACGTAACCGGATCAGAATGGCTGTCCAAGTAACTGTGGGCATAGCGCAGATCATTCACGATCCGCGAATTAAGGACCGATGTCTCTCCGCCTTCAATCTGAAGAGCTGAATTGTGACTTGACACCCAATTCGAAGGCATAAAAATGCCTATGGACGCCGGGGCTACGTTGTTGTTCTTGTCTTGGCTGACGCGGACGAATGCACTGTTGGCGTTGTCGAGCTTGACATCAACTCGTAGATTGAACTGATTGAACTTAAGCGGGCTGGGATAGACTACGTCGAGCTTGGAAAAGATAGGGTGATTGTTTTGTACTGCGAGTGCGGCGGTTTGCCAGTCGTGCTCGAAGTTCGTGAACCAGTAGACTCGGTCTTTTTTTAGAGGGCCACCAAGCCTGAAGCCCGACTGCTTCCGCGCAAAAAATGGGTCTGGATGCTTGAGATCTCGGTGAAGGCCAGGATAGGCGGCCATATTGTGATCGCGATAGAAGAAGAACGCGGCGCCGTGGAGATTGTTAGTGCCATGGCGAGTAACGATGTTGATTCCGCCAGCGCCACCCATCGCTGATGCAGGATCGTAGCTAAATCGCTCAACCTGAAACTCCTGCACGGTTTCTTGTGAGAAGTTCTGAGACGTTCCGCCATTCATACGATCATTTACCGCCACCCCATCGACCGAAACCTGGGTGAGCAGGTACTGAGCTCCCGCTATGGAGACGCGCGAATAGTTGTTGGCAAAAGCGCCGGGATTTGTAACCGACACGACGCTTACGCCGGGCTCGAGGCGCGCCAGTTCAAGAAAGTTGCGCCCATTCAGTGGCAGGTTCTGAATCTGAACCTGACTCACACTACCGTTTACAGCAAACTCGCTGGTGTTAACGCCAGATGTTTGACCGCTTACCAGGACTCGTTCGTGGACCGATCCCGGATGCAGCTGGAAATTGACTGTCAACTGGTCCCCGACCAGCAGCCTGACATTCTGCACCTCCGTATTGAAGCCAGGGGCAGAAGCCTCGATCTCGTAATCGCCGGGCTCGAGATTAGTTATGTAGTATTGGCCGTTAACATTCGTCCCCACGACCCGCGCGTCCCCAAACTGCGGCTGCCTGACTCGGAGCTTCGTCTTCGTCACGAGAGCGCCAGTAACATCCCTGACTATTCCTCTGATCGTTCCCTCTGGAGCTTGCGCCATGAGAGGGTTCTGGAGCAGAACGAACAATGTAAAAACGATGGGAAGCGCGGGAGCGTAGAACGTTGAATGCAGGTAGCCGCATCGATCATGGAAAAATCGCAACTGAATCGAATTGGACATACGCGACGGTTAAGGGGGCCTTAGCCACGGTTCGTCTGTAGGCCCTATCAATTAGTTCAGGATTTTGGGGGTGCCATTTTCTGATAAGACAACGGTCATAGGTTAGCTAGTATGAGTTCCAGCGTGCCACTGTCAGAACTACCAGTCTCATGTCTCCACAAGATCGCCAGGGTCTGCCCAATGCCTCGGATGTGGGTCTCTGGGGACCTAACGCGGAGGAAAGTGGGTCGTCGAACGATGATTCATCTGACGAGATAATTCAATTCGATGATCGAGGCCCTGGTCTGACGAAACGTCCGTCCAAATCCATCACCCCGATGCAGACGACGCGGTGGCGGAGTTCCAGCGAAGGTTCAGGATTGGGACGCGACTGCACATCTCAACTACAATCGGGGCCCGAATTGAAGACACGAGGCCACACATCCGCAAACCGTGAGACTCTGTTCGCTGCGCTCACTAACCGGTTCTGAGTAAAATCGCCTGTTTACGCCAAGAAGTAATCCCACAGAACTGAAACGTCCAGAGTCGCGTGAAGTTTATTGAGCCGGTGCCTGCATCTTCGATTCGGATTGGACGTGCTGCCATTTCGAGGCCTACGCTGCAAAAAATCTCACCTCAAGAAATCTTTGTCATTCCGACACCGAGCGCAGCGGAGGCAACGGGAATCTGCTTTCCTCCAAACTCAGCGCCTAGTGCGGCATTTCGCCAAACACCTTGACACACAAAAGCCCACAATGGGAGTAGAATGCCGCCCATCTCTTAGGAGGCCGCTATGCGCTCCACCAGCCTTTTCGCCCGCCCCATAGTTTGTGCTTTCTGGGTTGTAGGATTCGCCCTCGCTCTCTCCTTGGGTTGTGGAACTACCACTCACGATCTGAAAGCCACCTTCGGCACCAGCTTCACCCCGCCTGCACTCAACGCAATCGACCCTAACACCGTACCCGTCAACAGCACCCCCTTCGTCATGACGTTGAACGGACACAACTTCGGTCGCGATGCTATCGTGTTCTGGAACAACGTCCCGCACATGGCTCGGTTCGTGAGCTCCACCGAGCTGCAGGTCTCGGTCACCGCCGACGATCTCACTATCTTCGGGCTGGTTCAGGTCTACGTCCAGACCGGGGGGATGACCTCCAACACGGTGGACTTTGACGTGACGGCGAATTGAGTCGGGGAGGCCCTGTGTAGGTCGGAATTCTTGGCAATGTAGTGCGGTCGGCTGGCCCGCGCGACCTTTGAGTCAGTCCCACAGCTCGATTCCTCCGCCCTTTTGTCATTCCGACTCCGAGCGCAGCGCAGACCGGAGGAATCTGCCTGCACATCGCAGCTCAGCACATTTAACAGAGTCTGGATCACGGGAAATCCCTGAACGAGAGATTTGTTTTCGCCGTGCTACCCTTCACTACCAACTTGCGCAAAGATTTGGTCGATCCAGTTCCGGAAGCGAATTTTCTGGTCGTCGACGATTTCGGGCCATTGGTAATCATGCGCCCCAGGTCAGGAAGAAATTCCTTTACCACACTGAATCCCATATTGCTTGCCATGCTGATGCCGAAACTGACCGCCCCATCTCCGGCAGAGTGCTGACTAGTCGGCTGCCACGCGCGGGATAGGAAAGCACCCGCGGCTACTCCACCCACTTGAGAGATTGATACATGCCGGCTTCCATCATCATGCCTCGCAAGTATGCCACTCGCTATCGCATACCCAGCCCGAGGCCAGAGACCTTTCTTGCCAGAATTGAAATATCGGTTGTCTTCGTGTAGTCCGCTGGCCAGACCAAATGTCACGGTGCGCTGAATTGCATACTGGCCTACGATGTTCGCAAATCGCTTGCCATAGCCGGACGCTCCTTGTTCCCACTCCGGAGGCTTATCCTTCCATTGATCGATTCCTGCAGAGAATCCAGCTTTAATGTAACCCAAGGGGTTCACCATGGTTTTCAAATAGAGTTGGGTTCGCTCCCGCTGCGTCAATGGATGAAAGTCGCTGCCCTTCTTTGTACCGGCCATGTTGAGGTAATTGAGGAGGTAGTCGACCCCCTTCCCGACTGGGCTTGGATTCTTCTTCGCATCTGCTGAACTTTGGTTTTGTGCGGCCACCAGCGGACCGAACACGAGAACAAACATGGCCAGCCGACGAATGCTTTTGTTCATCACGCGGTAAACCCCGAACTCGAGTTTTTCGGGCCCGCTCATCGAGTCGCACCCCGAGAAGACTGCAATAGTCAGATGGTGACGCCCACCAGGTTTCCCCGTGCGCGAGAAAATGACCTCTTTGCTCGACTGGATTTCATCAGTAACACTGCGAGCACAGAGAACTCAACACTCGCATTTGCCAGACAAGATGGTCGGCCTAGATGCCACACGACGCCACTGTGTCAACTACCAGCAGGCACCCACCCCGGTCGCACGACAGCCCGACAGGGTGAATCACGCGGTTCACGTTCTGGGAATAACTCCACCTGCATTTTCTGCCAGATGACCCGAGGAATCCGCTGACCTACAGTGCGAGATGTGAACACTTGTATTCTCACAAGACAAGAACTGCGTGCGGCCCCTTGAACTCCCAACGCCGTTCTGGCGCAAGTCTGAACAGGCTCCGCAGAAAATGGGAGTGATCCCATGACGTCGAAAAAAAGAGTGCAACCGTCCGATCTCTGGTGGCGCTTCTCTGCACTTTTGTCCTCTTACCAGGCGACACATTGGCGAATCCATTGTCACGTTCGCAGGCACCCGCTGTTGGCAACTGATCTCAGCTTGACCACCCTTTGCGTTCGTTAACGAAGGGTGAAGGCGGGTTGGTACAATTAACCGGCGCCACCTCAGGGTGGCCAGTCTACTTATTGAGGTTCTTGTGTTGCCCTGGTCGCCAAGGTGTCTTCGTCTTCTCAATTTTCCTTTTTGGGCAGTAATTTTCGCTTGCGGGCTGGTCTGCCGTGGTACGGCCGAACCAAAAGTGCAGGTTGTTGCCGACAGTTCCTACCGCCTGCATTTCTTTCACACACATACCGGAGAGCGTTTGAACATCGTCTACCGCAATGACCAAGGCTACGATCAGGAATCGTTGACACGACTGAATCGCTACCTGCGGGACCACCGGACCGGCGAGATTCACGAGTACGATCCCCGGCTATTTGACCTACTGCATGACTTGACAGCGTCGCTTGGGAATCCCGATCTTGAGATTGACGTAATTTGCGGTTACCGTACGCCCTGGAGCAACGAATTCCTTCGCACTCATGGACGCGGCGTGGCCCGTCACAGTCTCCACATGCAGGCGATGGCCATTGACATACGCGTACCGGGGATTCCCACTGCACAACTGAGAGATGCAGCTCTGACACTGCGTCGAGGTGGCGTGGGCTATTACGCGGTGTCGAACTTCGTGCACGTCGACGTGGGACGCGTCCGGCGCTGGTAGTCGGGCGCGGATCAGGGATAGGGATAACCCTTGGCAAGCGCCGCCGCCAGTTTGGCATCGTGTCCGTAAATGTCATCGCTGAAATGAACTTCGCCGTTTTCGTAGGCGAGCGCTGTCCCGTACACGATGAATACCGGAACACGCTTGACGAGATTCACGGTGACGTCGTCTCTTCCGCTTTGCATTCCTTGCTGCACCCGCTCCAGCGTCCAACCAGGGTTATTACGAAGAGCCCACGCGGCCAGTTCCGCGGGTTTTTCAACGCGAATGCATCCATGGCTGAAATCGCGGCGGGAGCGCGAGAACAGCGTTTGAGAAGGCGTACTGTGAAGATAGACATTGTGCTCGTTGGGGAAAATAAGCTTGAGGAGGCCGAGTGCGTTGGAAGGACCGGGCTTCTGCCGCACGGCTAGCTTTCTCGCCTGCAGTTGAGTCAATACTTCATCTGAAATCTCTCCTGAGGTCACCACTCTACCGTCTTGTGTCGTGACCTCATAGTTCTTGCGGGCAATGTAGCTGCGATCGCGCTGGATCGCGGGAACAATTTCGCTACGGAGAATGCTGGGGGGAACATTCCAGTACGGACGCAGGACAACATAGGTCATATCGCGAGTGAAGACGGGAGTTTGCGTGCGCATCGCCTTTCCGACGACCACGCGCATATCCATTACGACGTTATTATTTTCATCCAGGGCACGAAGCCGGAAGTCGGGGATATTCACGAGGATCGGAGGCGCCGAAAACTCGGCCGGCAACCAGCGCCAACGTTCCAAAGTGAGCTGGAGTTGGAGGACCCGTCCCTGCAGAGGAACATTCAATTGTTTGATAGTGGTGGCACCGAGCCGGCCATCAGCATCCAAACCATGGCGCCGCTGGAAACGTTTGACCGCCTCCACCAGTGGCCCGCGGTAAGTATGCGTGTCGCTTGGAAGAGTAGTATCTGCCGGGAGGTCGCCCACGAGTCGCAAAAAACGGGCGAGGCGAGGCACGCCGGCATATGGCTGGTCCGGATCGATGGGCGTCGTAACGGCAGGAAGCTTTTCCCCATCGTCGGTACTTGCCAGTTCGATGTAGTGTGCGAGCGCCTGCTCGGTTCTGCGATAGCCTGCAAACGGTGGTTCCACCTCGTCCAAAACTGCTTGAAGGCTCGCAGCGGTCATGATTCGGTCGCGCACAAACTGGGCCAGGTCGTATCTCTTCTGCTCCGCGTTCAATCCGAACTTGAAATGTTGTGGATTAATCCGCCCGATGCGCAAGTCGGACACATAACGCATGGTGCTAACGGTGAGTGCCAGGTCAAAACGGGCCACAGCTGGGCCATTCGACGAGTCTTGCAGCGCTCGGATTCTCTCCTCCCACCGCGACGTGTCGTAGTCCTCTGGATCGAGCCCCTTTTTGCTGGCGACTTTGAAGATCTCAATCAATGCTGTGGCCTGCGGTACCAGCTGCGACCCCTGGACCCAGGCTGGAGCGTATCCTGTCGGCTCGTAGAATTTCTGAAGCCAGTTGCGACAGTCGCTGAAGTTCGGCCAGCGCATGCCATCGAGATGCCCCCTTGCGATCAGATTCTGAATGTCGGGATGTTGCCCGGCACTAAGAGACACTAGGGACAGGACAATGAGAGCGGTTCCCCACGCAAAACGCATCCGACGGAAAGCAACTTGCACTCAGCACCTCGCTTCCTGGTACTCATCCTCCATCTCGTCCGGGATGACTGGAACGCGTTTGGACGTCCCAATTTTCGCTGGTATTTTGCGTCGCGCTACGAATGGTTCAGACTTGCCTTGACTCGTTCGAACGTGGGAAGGCACAAACTTGCTCTTCTCCACACCTTAAGGTGCTGATATGTCCGCAGACTCGCCCGGTTGTCGCCACTCCTTACTATGTCAGGGCAAAATAACTAGTTCCGACTTGGTGCCTCCGCTCATTCCATAGACAGTTCCTGAACGGAACGCACCCACGTCGTACTTGTAGCAGCCAGGTGTGCTCGCTTTCGTCGTCACTTGCTTCTTGCCGCCTCCCATAATCGGGCTGTCGGGGTCAAACGGAGAGTCGGTGCCGAACGAGACCGTGAATCCATTGTTCTTGTTCGAGCTCTTCCATACCACGGTAGTACCAGCCTTGATGCAGAACAATTGGTTATTCTTCGCGTTGGGTATGCCAGGCTTCGCGTTGGCAGAATCCCCTGACCTGGTAATGTCAATCGTGCACGGAGAAGAAGCCGAACCGCAGGTGTTGGCCGCATTGCACATGCTCTCGGGCCGCTCCTCCTCACAAGCGTATTTGCTCTTTTTTTGTGCCTGCGCGACTGCGCAGCACAGCAGAATGACACAATACAGAAGAAGCGACATACTCCAAGTGTTGGACTGCTGCTGAATCTTCATAGTCATAGCTACTCGCTCGCCTGCGACTTCGCCGAAGTCACTTCCATTCGATGATGTTCGTGAGCTTCCAAGCGTTCTGGTTAAGCTCCCATTGCAACTCCCCTTCCTTGTTGACAATGAGCTGCGCGGCGGGGAAAAGAACACCCCCACTCTTGCTTCTATCTTTATCATCCAGGTTGATTTCACCGGCAGTCAGATTGAAACTCTTCGTCTGGGTACTCCAATAACTTTCGCCGAAAGCAATCTCCCGGTTTGTAACAAAACGAATGGTCCGGCCGTTCGGGGTTATGATTTCTCGAATGAAGCTAAGGTCAAATCCAAGCGTGCCGGGGATCTGTATTCGGCCCACGCTTTTCATCTTTTCAAGAGCATTTCTCAATCCGTCGTTCTGCCCCTTCGAGAATGCCTGTACCAGAATGTCTCTGTCCTCAGGGTCCGAGAATTCGTAAATAATAATTTTCACTCCGAAATTTCTTCCGAGCTGAGTGCTCGTACCAAAGGCGGTGGCGTCGATGGTTTCGGTACTACCTCGTTGCCCAACCCCGGGTACGCTGGTGATTGTGAGCACCCCGATCAGAAGCGACATTCGAGCCACGAATTTCTGAATCCTTAAGTTAGCGAGCATGCAATTCTCCCTCCCGTCGCGCAGCGTCTCCGGCCTTTCTTAAGGCCAAATCCTCGAAAATCGTAAGGAGATTCGGACAGTGGCGACACTGGCAGAAATTACAGTCGCTTCGACCCGAATAAAGTTGAGACTTGGTGCAAACCTAGCGGGTGAGACTCTTGAATCGGGCCCGGGTTCAGAACGTTGAGGGATAACCTTTCCACAGATCGTTCACTCCCCTAGACTACCCTTCCATCGGTGTGCATCTTTGCGGTGGAAATTTCATGACGCATCGCGGTCTTGATGTCATCAACATTTAACGCACTGTCAGTCTAGGCAGTTCTTCTAGGGGATGTTTCCATTTAGTTTTCGTAAATAAGTAAGGACTTCAGGCTCACAGGTAGTCCAGGCCGTTCGGCACGATTGCAATGACCCATGCGATTCAACAAATGCGCGAGACATCGGTTGCATTCCGCCATGCACTGCTTAAGAGCGAAAAAAAACGGATCGCCGGTGTCATTGTCTTTGTATGTTGCTTTGCAGCACTAGCGGCCGTACGTATATTCGTGCTGGGCTCGGCGATGAGCCGCTGGGGTCTGGTCGTGGCTGCTCTGGTGATCGCGTTCGAGTTGGGCCTGTATCGCGCCGTGAACGGGAGTTTGCACTCTGGCAGGGATATCTCCAATTGCGTGTGGTACCTCAGCAGTGTCCTTGAGTGCCTGTTTCCTGCTGTCGGTGTCGCTTTCCTGACGAGCACCCGACTCCTGCCCGACTATCGACCCCTGGCTACACCATGGGTCCTCGCCTTCTTTCCGTTCATGCTCTTGTCCGTTCTACGGTTGACCCCGAGACTATGCTGGGTTTGCGGAATTGTCTCAGCACTCGGATACATGGCGGCTGCTTATGTGACAGGTTGGCACTTCAGCCCAGGACCGAGTGGTTTCACGGTGACCCAGACGGCTGTGAAGTACTTCGCGTTTATTCTTCTGATCACGGGCGCGTTGGCCGCCGGAGTGGCGGCCGAAATCCGAGCGCATGTCGAGGCCGCACTGCGCGAAGCCGAAACCCAGCACCAACTTAAGCAGGTTGCACACGAACTGCAGATTGCCCGCTCCATTCAACAATCGCTCTTGCCAAAAGTTCGACCCCAAATTGCTGGATTCCAGGTAACCGGCTGGAGTCGAAGCGCGGACGACACCGGTGGGGACTTCTACGATTGGAAGAAATTGGCAGATGGCCGCTGGGTCGTGGTCCTGGCAGATGTAACCGGCCACGGCATCGGGCCAGCGATCCTGGCCTCAGTATGCCGTGCGTATTCTCGAGCAAGCTTCAATGTGCGCGATCGTCTGGAAACGATGCTCAAAAACATTAACCAGGCTTTTGCTGAGGACCTCACTCCAGAGCGTTTCGCCACTTTTGTGGCGGCGGTGTGCGAGGAAGGCAGCGACCAGGTAGAGCTTCTCTCTGCCGGTCACGCACCGATTTTCGTGTATTCGTCGGACAACCAATCGTTCCGGCTTATAGACGCCCAGGGACTTCCGTTGGGAATCCTCCCGGATTTATGGGACGCGGTACCTGTCAAGCTTATCTTGAAACCTGGCGATATCGTGCTCCTGATTACCGATGGCTTTCTTGAATGGGAGAACATCGCTGGAGAACAGTTCGGAAACGAGCGGTTCGCCGCAGCTGTGAGGCAATTCAGCGACCGCGAACCGGAGATGATTATTGCAGAGCTTTACGACTCAGTGCTGAATTTCGCCCAGGGAACTCCTCAGCAAGACGATCTCACAGCAGTCCTGATCAAGCGCTCTCTCATTGGTTCGTAGTTGGGGATATGCCGATCGGAGCGCTTGGGCGATTCCACCGCAGGAGATTCGCTCTTTCCACTTTCGACGATTTCCCCGCTCTCTGCCCCGCACCCAAGGTTCTTGGATTCTAACGATAGCAGTTATGCACCTAGGGTAAAGGGGCACCAGTTGATAAGCGCCGATTAAACCGACTTGCAATGGCGGTCAATTGCGAGTATTACGGTGTCTCCAAATAGTGATCAGGTCCAGGGGGATGATCCATGGCGTTTTTGTCATACTCCAACGGGTCAGCCATACTGCAACGTGTACTCCGTAAGAGAGCAAACCGAGTTACCCAAGCGACCGAGACTCGATCGCTGTTGTCAATTCTCCGCAAGCCGTATCTTGTGCAGTTCACCGTTTTCCTTGTCGCTTACGGCATTGCAGGCAAGGTTGGCCAAGCTACCACCAACATTCGCAGTAGCAACCTTGGCCCTGTATGGCCTGCGTACGGGATTGCTCTGGCTGCCTTCCTTGTGTGTGGGTATCGAATCTGGCCTGCCATTGCTTTAGGCTCTTTTTCAATTGCATTCTTTAGTCCCGTTAGTCACCTGGCGGCTCTCGGTCAATCGGCCGGGGCCACACTCGCTGCTTTCAGTGGTGCTTTTCTTCTCCAGCACGTTGCCAAATTTGACACATCTCTATCGCGCTTGCGTGATGCGCTCGCACTAATCGTGTTGGGTGCGCTAGGCAGCGCCTTGGTGAGCGCATCAATCGGAACGTCAGTGCTCTACGCAACAGAAGTGCATGCGTACTCCGGATTGGGCTCTGCATGGCTGATTTATTGGTTGGGCGACGCCACAGGGGTGCTTTTAGTCACCCCCTTGGTATTAACAATCCCCAACGTTTTACGGAGTCAGCACCACACTCGGATCACAGAACTTGCCGTTCTTTTCGTTTTACTCACAGCCGCGTGCTTCCTAATTTTTGGCGATCCCGGTCTCATCCCGGTAAGGCTGCACGTTCTGGCTTTCGCGGTGCTGCCATTTGTAATGTGGGCAGCGATCCGTTTCGGAGTTATGGGAGCCGGGTTGTCGGTTCTCTTGATTGCCACAATTGCGACCGTAGAGACAGCGTTGGGGTCAGGCCCTTTCGCCATCAGCACTCCATTCACAAACGCTGTTCTGCTAGGTGCGTTCTTTGCCGTTCTTTCAGTGACGGGTATTACTTTGGCCTCGGTAATTGCAGAAAGGGAGCAAGCGCAGCGCGAGCGAGAGCAGGGTGTTCGCGAGCAGGGCGCGCTGGAGGCACGGCTAGAGGCCGAGCACGTACTACGTGCCAGCGAGGAACGGCTACGATTGGCACAGCAGGCGGCTGGCATTGGAACGTTTGAACGGAATGTTCAAACGGGAGTTCTAACCTGGACGCCAGAACTGGAGGCACTGTACGGTTTGCCGCCAGGCGACCTTGAGAAAACACAAACGGCCTTCGACAATCTTATCCATCCCGATGATCGGGCAAGAGTTACCGAATTGGTTGATTTTGCCTTGAAAACGGGACAACAGACGACGGGAGAATGGCGCGTGGTCTGGCCCGACGGCAGTGTTCATTGGATTGCGGGCCGCTGGCAGGTCCTTATGAGTGAGTCTGGCGAGCCATTCCGAGTGGTTGGCGTCAACATGGATGTGACGGCGCGCAAGCGGACAGAAGAGGCGCTTTTGGAGGTGAACCGCAATTTAGAGACGCAGACGGTGTTACTGCAATCACGGGAGGAACTGCTGAAGATCTTCGTCAAGAATGTACCAGCAGGAGTGGCGATGCTCGACCGTGACATGCGCTATCTACAAGTCAGCGACCGCTGGTGTGCAGACTATGGAGTCGCTAGTTCCCAGGTACTTGGACGTTCGCATTGGGAGCTTTTTCCTGACATTCCCCAGCGCTGGAAAGAAATGCATCGCCGTGCTCTTGAGGGAGAAACATTGCGAGCCGACGAAGACCGTTGGGACCGTGAAGGTGGAACGACGGCGTGGGTTCGGTGGGAGATTCGTCCTTGGAGGACAGCCAGCGGGGTGGTAGGAGGCATTCTGATCTTCGCCGAGGACATTACCCGCCGCAAACAGATGGAAGAGGCAATCTCAGGCGTGAGCGGCAAGTTGATTGAAGCGCAGGAGAGAGAGCGTGGCCGGATCGCTAGAGACCTCCATGATGACATCTGCCAACAGCTCGCGCTGGTCTCCATCCAACTCGAACAAGTCCAACGAGAGCTTCCCGATTCGGTTTCTGAAAACCGCAAACAGATTGGGGAACTGCGCAAGCGAATCATTGATATTTCGACCGATGTCCAAATGATGTCGCACGAGTTGCACTCTGCGAAACTCAGCTATTTAGGCGCAGCCGTTGCCATGAGAGGCTTCTGCAGAGAATTCGGCGAACACCACA
>DASRDJ010000252.1:0-20145 GCA_035652655.1 Terriglobales bacterium | reverse complement strand
GGCTCGATGCTGCGCTATGAAAAGACGGTCAGCAATATCGCAGGATTCAAGAAGCAATCCAGCCGGGTCATCGCGCTGGTTTCGGAAGATGACAAGGAAATCCGAAAGATCGCGGATCACTCCATCACGATCCCACAGTCGCCCGAGTTGCTCTCGCCGATTCTCGAAATCGTGCCCTTGCAGCTGTTCGCGTATTACATGGCGGTGAAGCGGGGTCTGGACGTGGATCGTCCGCGTAACCTGGTAAAGTCGGTTACCTTGGAGTAACTACATTGCACGGGGAAGTTAGTTGGGCTTTCGCGTCTTTCCGTCGGCCAGGTATTGCAGCATGAGGGCTTCGGCTGCGCCGCGAATGCGGTCGTTCAGAGGAGTTGGAGCTTCCTGTGCCGCTCCATCGTTCGATGGCTTCTGACGGATCGTCTCGCGAAGTCGATCACCGAACTCGGATTCATTCGTAACCACCTGCCCATAGAACCACAGAAAATGCCGCATCTGGTCCAGCGCTGACTTCAGTATCTGCAACGACTCGAGTTCCGGCCCGGTGCTCAGTTCTTCGAGCAGTTCGGGGTTCCCCGGAGCCTCCATAGCCGCACAGTTCAAGTCGCGCTGAATGGCGCGCAGGTCTTCGGTGACCCGCAGGATGCGTAGGTGAACATTCTCGAGATACTCGTTTTTGTTCATACGGGGCCGTGAAAAATACACCTCAACATCTCATCGCGTGTTACACAGCGAATAGATGTCCCACGGGCATGAGCTTTCGTAATTCATGCTTACAACCGGGTTACCTTTGGGTCGGAAGGCGATTTGATCAGATTTTATGCGGGTTTCACGCGTATCAGGATACAGGCCAACTGCCCTGACGAATCTCCGGCACACCAAGGACGCGCACGTTCGGTGCAGGCGAAGCAATGGCGCGGGTGAGGGTCTGCAGCATCTGCTCTAAAGTAACTAGCCCCAAACGCTGCGCCCCCTCTCGCATTGAGGGCAATTTTTCGAACACCCAATACGCCGGGATCAGCAGATATGGCCAGCGATGCCCTGGCCCAAGGACGTACCACGGACGCAGAATCGTTGCGTGCAGGCCACTGCTGTGAATGGCTGATTCGCACTCGGCCCGCACCTCCTGATATGCCTTCATCATGGGCGCGGGCTGCGCCACGCTGACGTACACGAAATGTTGAATACCCGCGTAGCAGGCGGCCGCCACTGCTTCGCGGCCCGCGACCAGATCGATGCTGCGAAATTCCCCCGCCTTCGCGGGACTCGGATGGGCCACACCCACCAATTGCACGACCGTGGTGGCCGGCTTGACCCTGTCGCGGTAGGAGGCTGCATCCAACGCGTCGCCGGTCACGGCCTCGCAGCCTGCCGGCAACCTGCTCTGTGATTGCGGACGCACTAGCGCACTCACCTTGTGACCTCGAGCCAGCAGGCGCGGGATCAATCGGCTGCCGATGTATCCCGTGCCTCCCGTGATGAAAACGTGAGTAGGAGAGCTATCCATGCGGGACTCTATCTATCACCTCTGCGGGGAGTACGCAATATTGCCGCGATCGGATTCGCGGTTCGAACAATTCGACCGCGATTTCATGCGCCCTTCTCACCGCAGCCGCGCAAGACCTTCCGGTATAATCCGCGCCGTTCCAACTCCAACTTCTGATCTGCGGGGGGGCCCTTGTCGATTCGCGCTCGAGTGTGGCTAAGCGGTATTTTCTTGACCGTTGCAGCGCTGGCAGCAGCTCAGCGCGAGCCCGTGCTGAAGCAGATCTCAACACCCCATCCTTATTACTTTCGCGAGATGTATTTGCCGCAGTTGACCACGGGCCCAAGTTCGCTGGCGTGGGCTCCGGATTCCCGCTCGCTGGTGTACTCAATGGCCGGGTCGCTCTGGATTCAGAAGGTCGATTCAACGGTGGCCGAGCAGTTGACGACCGGTCCCGGATACGACTATCAGCCGGACTGGTCTTCCGACGGAAAATGGATCATCTATGCGAAGTACGATCACAGTTCGATTGAGCTATGGGCGCTGGATCCGACGACGCGGAAGGCGCATCCGTTAACGCAGGATGGAGCCGTCAACGTCGAGCCGCGCTTTTCCCCAGACGCCAGCAGAATCGCCTTTGTCTCCACATCCTTTAACGGCCGCTTCCACATTTTTACGGGTCGGTTCGTTGACGGCAATCTGCGCGATGTCCAGCGCCTGACCGGAGAAAATCGCAGCCCTCTTCCCCGCTACTACTACAGTCCTTTCGATCATGAGATCAGTCCGGCGTGGTCACCTAACGGCACGGAGATTCTCTTTGTTTCCAATCGGGGACACATCTATGGGACCGGTGGATTCTGGCGAATGAAACCCGAGCCGGGTGCAGAAGCGCGCGAGATCCACTACGAGGAGACGGCATGGAAGGCACGTCCCACTTTCTCGCCTGACGGCAAGCGCATCGTTTACGCGTCATACCTCGGACAGGCGTGGCACCAGCTGTGGGTGATGCCATCTCAAGGCGGCGACCCCTTTCCTCTGTCGTACGGAGACTTCGACAACATTAATCCGCGCTGGTCGCCTGAGGGAACCACGATCGCATTCATTTCCAATCGTAGCGGCAATACTTCCTTGTGGATGCATCAGGTGCAAGGCGGAGAGCAGCGTCAGCTTGAGGTGAAGCAACGGCGATTCCTCGTACCGATGGGCCGCCTTCACATAACAGTCACTGACGCAGAGGGGCACAAGACGCCCGCACGCGTCTTCATCACTGACAAAGATGGCCGGGCCTACGCTCCGCACGATGCATGGATGCACGCCGATGACGCTTTTGATCGCAGTCAGACGCCCTTCGAGCCGCGCTACTTTCATACCAACGGGGAAGACGATATCGAGGTTCCAGCCGGGCGCGTGACCATCGACGTGATGAAGGGATTCGAGTACCAACTGGATCATCACGTCGTCGACGTGGCTGAAAA
Source organism: Terriglobales bacterium (assembly GCA_035652655.1). Taxonomy (GTDB): domain Bacteria; phylum Acidobacteriota; class Terriglobia; order Terriglobales; family Acidobacteriaceae; genus Gp1-AA133. The sequence continues at coordinate 17,187 of DASRDJ010000252.1, read as the reverse complement.
TGCAACCGCCGCACTCGATGTTCACCTGCAGCCACTTTCTCTTCCGAAAACCGCCGGATCCCATTGGGTCAGCGGGGATGTGCATGTGCACATGAACTATGGTGGGGCTTATCGAAATGCGCCGCGCCATCTTGTATTCCAGGCCGCAGCTGAAAATCTTCCGATCGTCCAAGACTTGGTGGTCAACAAGGAACAGCGCATTCCTGACATCGCGCACTTCCGCACGACTCCCGACCCCGCCTCCACGACCGACCATCTCCTTTTGCATGGTCAGGAGTTCCACACCAGCTACTGGGGACATCTCGGCCTTCTGCACCTCACACGCAATTTCGTTATCCCCGACTACGCGGCGTATGCCAACACGGCCGCCGCCAGCCTCTATCCGACGAATGCAGCCGTTGCCGACATGGCGCATGAACAGCAAGGCGTGGTCGGCTATGTGCATCCGTTCGACACGTACCCGGATCCTGCCAAAGAAAAACTGACCGATGAATTGCCGGTAGATGTGGCCCTCGACAAAGTGGACTACATCGAAGTGCTCGGCTTCAGTGATCACAAGTCGACGGCGCGCGTCTGGTATCGCCTGTTGAACTGCGGATTCCATTTGCCCACAGCCGCCGGCACCGATGCGATGGCAAATTTCGCTTCTCTGCGCGGTCCGGTTGGCCTTAACCGCGTGTACGTGGAAGTTCCCGAAGGCAAGTTGGACATCGATCCATGGCTTGTGAATCTGAAGCGCGGGCGCACGTTCGCGACGAATGGACCTCTACTTGGATTTTCGCTGGGAGATCAGCCTTTGGGTGGCGAACTGAAACTGACGGCGGGCGCGCACGAGGTTAAGTTCAAAGCATGGATGCGATCGATCGTGCCGGTGGAGCACCTGGAAATCATTTGCAACGGCGCCGTGGCGCGAGAATTGAAGCTCAACGAAAAGCCGAACTCGGCAGATATCGAAGGGACTTTGCCGATCGCTGAATCGGGCTGGTGTCTTCTGCGAGCTTGGAGCGAGAAGGCAAGCTATCCGATCCTCGATCTGTATCCCTACGCGACCACGAGCCCAATCTATGTGACGGTTGCTGGATACAAGGCGCACGCAAAAGAAGATGCCGCGTACTTCATCGCGTGGATCGATCAGCTGATCGCCGCAACGCAAAGTAATACCGACTGGAATACGAATTCGGAAAAGACGACGGTGCTTGACCAACTGTCGCGAGCCCGCAAGGTTTACGAGAAGCTTCTCGAATAGTCGCTTGCGGGCCCAGACAATTAGCGCGCGGACGCGGTCGCCGAACGGCCCCGCTCGGCATGTCGCTCCATATCAAGCAACGCCTTCTTCCGGCCCACGCCCCAGCGGTAGCCACCCATCTCGCCGTTCCCCCGAACGACCCGGTGGCACGGAATCGCAACCGCAATCCGGTTCGATGCACAAGCACGAGCCACGGCGCGCGCAGCGGTCGGCCTCCCAATGGCCTTGGCCACCTGCGCGTACGACTGCGTCGCCCCGAACGGCAGGGACTGCAGGTGCGCCCACACACGCCGCTGAAACGCGGTTGCCTGTATGTCGAGCGGCAACGAGCGATTCAGCTTCTGACCCGACAGTTGACTCAGGACAGTATTCGTCCACGTTCGCATTGATTCTTCATCCCGCTTGCGGATCGCGAAAGGAAACTCGCGTTTCAGTCCGTCCGCCAGTTCATCGTCGGACTCTCCGAATTGAATCGCGCAGATCCCCTTCTCCGTCGCAGCGACCAGCATCCTGCCCAACGGGGAATCCACGCACGTGTAACGGATCATCGCCGCCACAGCACCCCGGCGGTATTTGTCGGGAGTCATCCCTAGGTGCGAGGCGGTCCGTTCGTAGAGCCGGCTGCTCGAGCTGTATCCGGCCTCATAGAGCGCGTCGGTGACGTTCCGGCCCGACTGCAGGTTGCGCTTGAGCAGTCCCATGCGGCACGAATCGGCGTACGCCTTCGGCGTGATGCCGAGTGCCTTCTTGAACGTCCTTTGCAGGTGGAATGGACTTAGCCCAAACACTTTCCCAAGCTGATCGAGAGTCACCGGCTCGTCCATATGCTGCTCGATGTACCGGCAGATTTGCTTCACCTTCGCAATTTGAGGACTTTCTCCCGCCGTCTTGGGCCGGCAACGCAAGCAAGCGCGGTAACCTGCCTTCTCCGCCTCTTCCGGCCGGCGAAAAAATGCTACGTTTTCGCGCCGCGGCCGCTTGGCGGGGCAGGAAGGCCGGCAGTACACGCCTGTGCTCGAGACGGCAAAGAAGAACTTGCCATCCTGTGCGGTGTCCCGGGCAACAACCGCTTCCCACCATTTGTTGTGCGGCGTCGGCGCCATCGTGAACTCGGTCTCCATATTGAGTATCGCATTGGCTGTCATAGTGAGGAAAGCTTATGGCCAGCCGCTGCGGCGAGCTATCCAGAGCTTGCGGTCAAACCAACTTTCCTGCAAGATGCAGGGAACGGCGAATCTTCGGTGAAAAGAATCCTGCAATACTGGGCAGTCTCTCTGTTGGCGTGTTGCCCTATGATGAGCCAGACTCCGAATAACGAACCTTGCGGAACCTCGCAGGAAGAAATAACGGCTGCCTTTGTGGGTAGCGATGTTGCTCTCAATGCTGCTGCCCCGTCGTCAGCGTGGAAGACCGCCACGCCGGTCACCTTTTGTTCAGACTGGCAAGGCAAGAATCCTGCCCCGGACCGCGAAACAACCGTCCGCGCTCTGTGGTCGAAGACAACTCTTTATCTGCGCTTCGAATGTCGTTATCGCGATCTGAACCTGTTCATGGACTCGGATCCCAACGGTCGGCGCGACGAGTTGTGGGACCGTGATGTGGCCGAAGCATTCCTGCAGCCCGATCCCTCGGAACCGCATGCCTACAAGGAATTCGAGGTGAGTCCGAACGGCATGTGGATCGACCTCGACATCGGCCCGGGAGCTAAGCCCGACTTGAAGAGCGGCCTGACCCGGTCAGTGCATCTGGATGAGAAAGCACACACTTGGGCTGCGGAACTCGCTATCCCCATGCGGGCTCTCACACTAGACCTTGATCCACACGCGATCTGGCGTGTGAACTTCTTTCGTTGCGAGGGGAAACAGGAACCGCGTGGTTATTACGCGTGGCAGCCGACGCATTCGCCCCAACCGAACTTCCACGTGCCCGCAGCGTTCGGACGCATGCGATTCGAGGCAGCGAAATAGAAGCCGGCTTCTCGGTTAGTGTGACAGAGGCTGGATGCGCCCGGGGCCGGTGGGTAAGCCTGCGCGTTTGCGCAACTTTCCAAGTAGAGCCTTGGCAGCGTTCATATAAGTTCTGCTGCTGTCCGATGTGTCGGCCCACACGGCGGCATAAATCGTCTGCGCCGCTTCCTTCAGGTCCATCTCCAGAGCAGATTCGAACAGGTCGAGTCGTGTTTGCAGCCGGTCATAGCAAACCCTGCAAACGGTTGCTGAGTCGTGGCCCGGATCATCTTCCGCAGAATAAGCACAACGATGCGACGTCGTGTTGATCTGCATGTGGGCTTCGTAAAGCTTCGACTTGAACTCGCGCAGAAAACGTTCTTTCTGTTCGTCGAGTTCCTTTGGGGCAGGCTGCGCTTCGACCGGAGCGCACGGACGCTTCGCCGCAGGCATCACCCGCTCCGTCGACTTGCAGACAGGGCACTCGCTCAGCCCGGCCGAGTAATACTTGTGACACTTCGCGCAAGGGAGGCCGTAACCGACTGGTTTGGGTATCGAACTGATTCCGGGCTGTGGGCGTGACGCTGCAGAAACTGCGGGCTTGGCAGGGACACTCGGCTTCGAGAGCGCTGCGCGGACTGCGGTTCCTGATCCTGTGGACTGAGCTGAACGAAACGATTCCATACTTGCCCCCTGGCCCGCGCCGGCCCAGCCGGCAGAAATCTTTCTGCAGCCATTCTAGGAGGCATTGTCGGGGATTCCGACACACGAGAGTTCAGTGAACCTCTCGTCCACTAGGACAGGGAAAGCCAGGTTCGATAGGAAAAACTCGGAAGTTCCTGCGAACGTTCTATTGGTGGCTGGGTTGCGCCATCACCTTCAGCAGTTCTTCCTTGCGGGCCCGATACAGGTTCTGAGCTGGATCCAGTCGTGACGCGTTTTCCAGTTCCGCCAGCGCCTCATCATTGTGGCCGGTCGCCATCAGGCACGCCGCCAGCGAGTAGTGATTCTGGGCCGTAGGCTCGAGTCGCACGGCTTCCCGAAACTCTTTTTCTGCCTGATCGAAGGATTCCGTCTCGAACAACGCGGTACCCAGGTAGTGATGCGCAATGGCCGAATCCGGTGCGAGGTAAACGGCAGCCTGCAGTTCCTTCAGGGCTTCTTCCGGCTTCCCGGCCAGGACAAGTGCCTGACCCAACACGCGGTGCTCGGAAGCTCCCGTGGGATTCTGCAATACGGTCTGCCGCAATTCGACGATCGCGCTCGCGTAGTCCTTTTTCACCATGAATGCCTGCGCCATGCATGCGTGCCCGCCGTCCCAGCCCGCGTCCTGGCGATAGAGTTCGCGGAACTCGCTGATCGCTGCGTCGTATTCGCCTTTGTCGCAGTACGTATTCCCCAGGTTGTTCCGAACCGAGGACTCGTCCGGTGCCAGTCGCTTGGCTTCGCGATACTCGACGACCGCCTCGTCGAGCCTTCCCAGGTCGTGCAGGACGACGCCCAGATTGCTGTGCGCTTCCCAGAAGTCGTTTTTGATGCGCAATGCGTGACGATAGGCCACCATCGCACCCCGCAGATCGCCGACTTCGCGGCGCGCGATGCCAATGTCGTAATAAGCATCCGGGCTCTCCGGTTCTCGAATCAAGGACTGCTCATACGCATGCAGAGCCGCGTAGCTCTTGCCCGTTCCGAACAAGCCGAGTCCGAGATAGCGATACGCTTCCGCGTTCCCGGGATCCATGCTCAACGCGCTGCGCGCTTCGCCAATCGTATTCTCTGAATCGTCCGAACGATAAAAGAGGTAGGCCAATCGGCTGTGCGTCTCAGGGAACCCCGGCATCAGGCGAGCGGATTCCGTGAACTCGTCCATCGCGGCATCAAACTGCTCCTGTTCGAGCAGCATCTGGCCAAGGGCGAAGTGCAAGCTGGAATTTTCGGAATCCGAACGCAGAAGATTCGTGAGCTGACCGGCGGCTGCGTCGTATTTCTTCGCCCGCGCCAGTTCGGCTGCCTTGTACAAAGCTGGCGGGCACCCTGCCTTCGAATCCGGCCCGTGATGGGCCGTACGCAGCGCTTTGACGAGCGCCGAATCTGCGCCCACCGCGCGCAGCTGTTTTTCGTCCGCAGCCGACACGGCAAATGACACACCCCGTTCCGCCGCCAGCCGCGCCAGCCGGGTGTTGGAAATCCCACCCGTGAGCCACGCCACCAATTGCGTGCGATCGACCGGCGACACACGAGACGTCTCCCCATACGACTGCCCGAGAACAGCCAGCAAGAACAAAACCGGAAAAACCAGGCGAGAAAACTTCACGGCGACTCCTTGGGCAGTGGGGAGGTCCTGCGGATATCTCTTTGAAAACATAGACTGCATCGGTAATCCTCGGAAGGTCACGGAGGTAATAGGACCGTAAGCCTGTCCGACTGGACCGCACCGACCCCGACCTCGGTTCCATAAGGCTCGCCGGATCAATGATATGAACTAGGCTTCGGCCCGGGACTACGTTTGACGGGAAGGGTGCGCCTCCGTTAACGTTAAGTCTCCGGAAATAGCCTGTTTGGGAGGTTTGGATGTTTGAAGGTCTCTTCCAACCAATGCATCTGTTGGTCATTTTCTTCATTGCTCTTCTTGTCTTCGGTCCCAAGAAGCTGCCCGAGCTTGGCAAGGGTCTGGGCGAGGGCATCCGCTCGCTCAAGGAGGGCATGAAGGAGCAACCGACCACGACCGACAAGTCTGACACCGAAAACAAAGGCTAGATATCGTTGTAACCGCCTTCGCGGTTCCCGTCCGCGTCCGGCAGTTCCCAGGTTCATCCAGCTTGCAAATCCCATTGGTTTTCATTGCGCCATGGCTCGCGCGCTATTCGGGCCGCCTACCGATTCTGCATTGCACTGTTTGACAGTCCTAGGCATCACTATCCCTGGATTGTGAAGGGCCCCATTCTCTTAACTGTGGAGGAACGGCTGTGCGCATCGCAAAAGTTGGAATCTGTCTCTTCATCGTCGTAGCTTGCTCTTCTCTCTTCGCCGATCAGATCACCTTGAAAAATGGAGATCGTCTCACCGGCACCATCGAAAAATCCGACGACAAGTCGCTGGTCATCAAAACCGAATTCGCCGGGGAGGTGACCGTGGACTGGTCGGCCATTCAAGACGTCAAGTCGGAGCAACCGCTTCACGTCGGGTTGAAGGACGGGAAAACTGTCGTTGGGCCTGTCACAACGGTCGACGGCAAGCTGGAAGTTGCGACCAAGAACGCTGGCACGGTCGACGCTCCCAAGGAATCGATTGTCGTCATGCGCGGCGACTCAGCGCAGGCGGCATGGGAGAAACTGCAGCATCCCACGCTGCTGGAAGGTTGGGAGGGAGGACTCAACGTCGGGTTCGGCTTGACCGCCGGCAACAGCGAGACTAAGAACCTGGCTCTTGGTTTCAACGGCGTTCGTACCGGGTTGCATGACAAGTTAACGCTCTACGCGACGTCGGTCTACTCCAATAACGCCTTGGCTCCTGCTGCAACGCGCGTAACCGCGAACACAAATCGCGGCGGTGCGCGCTACGACCACGACATCACTCCGCGGCTCTTCGCCTTCGTGAACGCTGACTTCGCCACCGACGCCCTGCAGGATTTGAATCTTCGCCAGGTGTACGGCGGCGGTTTGGGCTGGCACGCCATCAAGAATCCGAACACGACACTCGATGTCCTCGGCGGCATCGCGTACACCCGTGAAAACTATACGCAACTCGCTCCTCTCCCCCGCCTCATCCACAGCTTTGTGGCCGGCCAGATCGGCGACGAGTTCATGCACAAGCTCACGAAATCCACTGTCATCACTCAGCGCGCTTATTTCTTCCCGGATTTTCAGAACTCGGGTGAATACCGCGCCACCTTCGATTTCGGCACGGTCACAAAGGTCAACAAATGGCTGGGATGGCAGAATACTTTTGGCGACGTCTATGTCACCAACCCGCCAACCGGCAAGAAGAAGAATGACCTGGTGTTCACGACAGGCCTGAACGTCACATTTACTCGCTAAAACCGAAGCGTCTTCAGCGAATCGGGCAAACGAAACGTTCAATCCCGTTTGCCCGATTTTGTTTTTAGAAATGAATCATCCGGATGGCGACTCCCGCCATCGCTGCTCCGATGAGCGGCCCCGCAACCGGGACCAGAGCATATCCCCAATCGGAGCCGCCTTTGCCCGCAATCGGCAACACTGTGTGCACAATACGCGGACCCAAGTCACGTGCAGGATTGATCGCATACCCAGTCGGTCCGCCAAGTGAGAGGCCGATCCCCCATACCAGGCACCCCACCAAGTACGGGCCGTAGCCGGGAGGGAAGCCCGTCGAGGACACTGCTTTCGAAAAAATCGCGCCCACGACAAAGACAAGAATAAAAGTGCCAATGATCTCGCTCATCGCATTGGCCGCGAAGTTTCGGATCGCGGGCCCCGTCGAATAACACGCGAGCTTCAGCGATGCATCGTCCGTAGCCTGCCAATGCGGCAGGTAGTGCAGCCATACCAAAGTCGCTCCCGTCATGGCGCCTAGCATCTGCGCTAAAGCAAAGGGCAGCAGTTTCGCGAAGTCGCCCGAAACAATGGCGAAGCCCAGGGTCACGGCGGGATTCAGGTTCGCATCGTGACTTCCACACGCGATTGCGGTCATTACGCCAAACAGCACCGCGAATGCCCATCCGGCCGAGATGACAATCCAGCCTCCGCCCTCGCCTTTCGATTTCTTGAGCAGAACATTCGCGACCACACCGTTTCCTAGCAGGATCAGGACTGCCGTGCCCATGAACTCGCCGAAAAGCGGAGATGCCATCGAGAGCTCCTTCTTAATTTTGGGAAATCAGACAGAGTGAGAATCTACCCAATCGAACGATCGAGTGACGGCTTTCTTCCACAGCCGGTACATCTCTTCTCGTTTGTCAGACTCTAAATTTGGCTGCCACGTGTGATCGACCGACCAGTTCGCTCGCAGATCTTCGACACTTTTGTAGAAGCCCACCGCAAGCCCGGCTGCATATGCCGCACCGAGCGCGGTCGTCTCTTTGATCACGGGGCGCACTACAGGCCGATTGAGAATGTCTGCCTGAAACTGCATGAGCAGATTGTTCTCGACCATTCCACCATCGACGCGCAAAGAATCAAGCTTGATTCCCGAATCCCGCTCCATTGCTTCGAGAACTTCACGCGTCTGGAACGCTGTCGCCTCGAGCACCGCGCGCGCAAGGTGTCCTTTGCTGGCGTAACGAGTCAGGCCGGCGATCACGCCACGCGCCCTGTCTTTCCAGTACGGAGCATAAAGTCCGGAGAATGCCGGAACGAAGTAGATTCCTCCGTTGTCGGTGACGGAGATCGCAAGCGTCTCAATGTCCGAACTCTTCTCGATCAGCCCAAGGTTGTCTCGCAGCCACTGCACCAGTGCGCCGGTAATCGCGATGCTGCCTTCCAGCGCATATACGGCAGGCTGTTTGCCCAGGCGGTAACCCACAGTCGTGAGCAGACCGTGTTTCGAAGCGACCGCCTGCTCTCCAGTGTTCATCAGCAGGAAGCATCCAGTACCGTATGTGTTCTTCGCTTCCCCGGCTCGAAAGCAGGTTTGTCCCACCAGAGCCGCCTGCTGGTCCCCGAGTATGCCCGCGATCGTCACACCCTGCAGTGCGCTTTCGGTAGCTGTACCGTAGCGCTCGCTGCTTGACTTGATGGCGGGCAGCATGGCTTTCGGAATGCCGAATGTGGAGAGCACATCCTCGTCCCACTCGAGCGTCTTGAGATTCATCAACTGAGTCCGGCTCGCGTTGGTCACATCGGTGACATGAATGCCCCCGTCGGTTCCACCCGTCAGATGCCACACCAAAAAGGTATCGATGTTACCGAAAAGCACTTCGCCGTTTTCCGCCCGCTTGCGAAGTCCGCGGATGTTTTCGAGCATCCAGCGAATCTTCAAGCCGCTGAAATACGTCGTCAGCGGCAACCCTGTGCTTGCCCGAAAGCGGTCCTGGCCGCCGTTTTTGGAGAATTCAACGACCTCGTCGGCGACCCGCGTGTCTTGCCAGACGATAGCGTTGTGCACCGGCTGGCCGGTCTTACGCTCCCACAGCACTGTGGTCTCTCTCTGGTTCGTGATTCCGATGGCCGCCAGGTCATAAGGCTGCAGAGCCCGCTGCTGCAGCGCGCCCGCAATCACCTCCTGCGTGCGCCGCCAGATTTCTTCCGCATCGTGCTCCACCCATCCGGGCTTCGGATAAATCTGCTCATGCTCGCGTTGCTCGCTGGCGACGATCCGGCCCGCCCGATCGAACACGATGAAGCGAGTGCTGGTGGTGCCTTGATCAATTGCCCCGAGATAACTGGCCACAAATTTTCCTCTGCGGTCGGAATTCCGGAAGAGAGTTGATTTTGATTAACTTCCGTGGGACGAAGTCAGAGCTTGCTTTTGCCGCTCTATCTTACTGATGTAATCCTGAATCGCGCGCACTTTCTGGTCCGCTGACCATTCCTGCTCGCCCGCCAGAAATTCGCCCACAGTGGGCGCCGCCGCCACCGCTAGTTCCCAGTCGAACATCTGCAACCCCAACCGCCGCGCCAACACATCCTCGATGGTGACAGCCATCTCGCTTCTAGCACAATAAACAACTTCGGCCAGGATCGGCGCGCCAGCCGCGACGATCGGCGATTTCAGCTTCGGATCCGCACTTGTCAACGCCAGCACCGCTTCCGCTTCGTTCCCAAACTTCTCTGCCAGATGGCGCGCCGTCACTTCGCGCAAACTGTAAACACTGGCAAGCAGCCGCCAGTGCTCCGTCGTGTACCCTTCCCCACCAGCCAATCGCAGCTCGCGCGTCTTCGAAGGTGTCGAATTTCCGAGTTCCGTTCCCACCGCATCAATCGTGTCTTCGGCCATCGCCCGGTACGTGGTCCACTTGCCACCTAAAATGCTGACCAGGCCGCTGCCTTTGTCGACCTCCACTTCATGGGCGCGAATCAGCTTTCTCGTTTCGCGCGAACCCTTGGCGCGCACCAGCGGGCGCATCCCCGAGAACACACTGACGATATCCGCCACCGTATACTGCACGCTGAAATAGCGATTCATATGGCGCAGCAGATAGTCCACTTCATCTCGGGTCACATCGAGCACTTGTCCCGACGCAACCTCCACGTCGGTGGTACCGACCAATAGCCTGCCCAGCCAAGGGATCGCGAAAAGAACTCGGCCATCTTCGGTCCGCGGAATCAGGAGAGCGCTCGTGATATCCCCGACCAGCGGCAGCAAAATATGTACGCCTTTGCTCAAGATCAGACGACCCGGCAGGTTCGGATTTGCCATCGCTCTCAATGCGTCAGAGTATGGCCCAGTGGCGTTGACGAACACTTTTGCCCGCAGCGTGAAACTTCGCCCGGTAAATACGTTCTTCACAATCGCCGAGGCCAGTCGGCCGCGTTTATCCCCCTCGAAGCCAGTGAGTTCAAGATAGTTCGCGACTTCGCCACCGGCATCGCAAAACGTTTTCACCAGACTGACGCAGTAACGCGCGTCATCGAATTGGCCATCTTCGTAGCTGATCGCACCCATCAACCCATCTCGCGTGAGCGTTGGCAAAGCCGCCAAAGCCTCACTACGCGACAATAACCGGCTCTTGCCAAGACGCATCGAACCCGCCAGCCAGTCGTATAGTTTGAGACCGATGGCAAAGTAAAAAGCTTCAAAGCGGCTGAAACACGGAACCAGGAAATGGCGGGAATGCGCCAGATGCGGCGCGTTCTGCAGCATGAGCCTGCGCTCGCGCAGAGCCTCGCGAATGACCTTCAGTTGTCCGGGATCGAACTCGCTGACTGCCTGCTGGAGATAGCGAACGCCGCCATGGGCAAGTTTCGTCGAGGCGCTGGAGGTGTGCGAAGCGAAGTCTCCGGCATCAACCAGCGCGGTGCGAAAACCGCGAGTCTGCGCATCGAGCGCACAGCCGGCTCCGGTCGCGCCCGCTCCAATCACGCAAACGTCGTACGAATCGAACTCGAGTGCGCGCAGCGCGTCGGCCCGGCTCTTCATCTTTGGTTAGGGTACTGCGAAGCTCGCAGGGATGGCGAGTTCGCAGGAAGGTTCGAAAGGCTGCGAAGGAACTTACGCTCGGCTATTGACCCGTCGAAGCCGCGGGACGTACATCTTTCTGCGTCATCGGAAGGTCAGCAGCGTTCCAGCCGCCGCCCAGCGCCTTGATGAGCGACACGCTGGCAGTCATGCGCCGGCCCGAAATCTCGACGGCAACTCGCTGATCGGTGAGCGCAATGCTCTGCGCGGTGATGACTTCAAGATAGGTAGCCACGCCGCCTTTGTAGCGGTTGGTCGAGAGCTCGAGCGAGTGCTGTGCCGAGGCAACGGCTGCGTCTTGCGTCTTAGCTTCGTCCTCCAGCAGGCGCAGCGCAGCGAGACTGTCTTCAACTTCCTGAAATGCTCCCAGCACCGTCTCGCGATAATTTGCAATCGATTGATCGTAAACGGCGCGCGCCTGATCGTTCACGGCCCTTCGTCTTCCAGCATCGAAGACAGTTCCAATCGCCGAAGCGCCCGCCGTGATGAAAGCGCTGGGACCGTTGAACCAGTTCGTGATGGATGTGCCTTCGAAACCTCCCGAGGCACTCAACGTGATGGTTGGAAAATACGCTGCCCGCGCAATGCCAATCTGCGCGTTCGCCGCCGCCATACGACGCTCGTTTCCAGCGATATCAGGACGCCGCTCCAGCAATTCCGAGGGCACTCCAACGGGAACAACCGGCGGAGCACTCACCTGTGGAGATACTGCCAAAGCGAAAGTCGGCACCGGTTGCCCGGTCAGCACGGCAATCGCATGCTCGAACTGCGCCCGCTGCACACCCAAATCAACAGCTTGAGCCCGAGTCGTCTCCAGCTGCGTCTCGGCCTGCGCCACGTCGACCTGCGACACGACTCCGCCGTTGTACCGGTTGCGCGTCAATTCCAGCGCTTTTTCGTAAGCGGCGACCGTCGAATTCAACAGCTGCGTTTCCGCATCCAAGGCGCGTAATTGGAAGTAGTCGCTGGCCAGTTCAGCGTGCAGGCTGAGGCTCACGTTCTCCAGATCAGCCGCCGTGGCCTGCGCATTCGCACGCGCAGCTTCGACTGTCTTGCGGACGCGCCCCCACACATCGACTTCGTAGGAAGCATCCAAAGGAAGCTGCAGGTCGGTGTAGGTGGTGGTAGGCGACAACCTCCCGTTCGGACGGTTCTTCGACAGCTTGTTGCGCGTCGCGCTCATGCCCGCCGTCACGTCGGGAAACTCCGCGGCGCGATTGATTCGCACGGCCGCCCTAGCCTGCTCGAACTGCGCTTGCGCCCCCTTCAGCGTTTGGTTCGAAACGTTAATCTGCTCCTCCAGCGCATCCAGCTGTGCATCCTGAAAAACCTCCCACCATTTTCCCTTCGCCGCCTGATCACTCGGCAGCGCCGTCTTCCAGTTCGGTGGCACTTCTTTATATGTTGGAGGCGCAGGCGCATTCGGCTTCGCGTATCGCGGACCGACTGCGCAACCAGTCAGCAGAGTCAAGCCAGTCACGCTCAGCAGCCAAGCCGTCCGCATGACGGCGCGTCCGCATTTTGAGTCAAGCTTCACTGCTGCGCCCCCTTGGTCTCAGCGTTCGAGGCCAGACGCACCTGCTGCCCCGACACAATGGAATCCGGCGGGTTGACGATCAGATTCTCATCGCCCTTCAATCCGACCAGGACTTCCACTTCACTTCCGAAGTCGCGACCAAGTGTCAACGGAACAAGTTCCGCCTTGTTGTCGTTCACCACCGCAACCCGCAGTCCCTCGGACCGGAAAAGGAGTGTGTTCACCGGAATCGTGAACGTCGAAATGTTGCCGGGCAACTTCAGATGCACGGCTGCATAGGCGCCGCTCAACAGTTCGCCCGTCGGATTGTTCACTTCGATTTCCACCAGCAGGGTCCGGCTCGAGAGATCAATGGAATCCGCCGTGCGCACCAGTGTCCCCTCAAAACGCCTTCCGGGGAATTCGTCGAGTGTCAGGTCGGCCTTCAGTCCTGGTTTCGCGGCACGCGAATAAATCTCGGGAACATTAACGTACACCCGCAATTTTCCGGGCGCTGCGATGTGAAACAACTCGCTCTTCGTTCCCGTGCTGCTGCCCGAATTTATGAGCTGGCCGATATCGGTGTTGCGCGCCGTGATCACTCCATCGAAAGGCGCATAAATTTTCTCGAACGACTGCAATTCTTCTAGTCGCCGCAAGTTCGCTTGCGCCGATTGCACAATCGCCTTCTTCGCCGCGAAATCTCCCGTGGCATTGTCTGCATCCTGCTGCGAAACGGAATCGCTTTTCAACAGACCTTGATACCGCGAAGCCGTAATCTCCGAGAGATGCATATTCGCTTCGGCGGTACCTAAGTCCGCTCGCGCCTGATGCAGTTGCTGATCCACTTCCGGCGTATCGATCTCAGCGAGAAGTTGGCCAGACTTCACGCGCGCGCCAATGTCGACATACCAGCGCTTCAGATAGCCATTCGTCCGCGCGTAGATCGGAGCATCGCGGAAAGCCTGGACGTTGGCCGGCAAAATTACCTCCTGCCCGGGCGCCGACTTCTTCGGCTGCGCTACGATCACTGCCGGAACGGCCAACTGATTGGTTTCGTTGCGCAGGCTGCTGCGCGCGCGTACGCGTGGGACGATGCCCGAGATGACGACGATCGCCACCACCACAAAGGCAAGCACCGCGATCAACCAACCCTTCTTGGGGTTTGACGGTTGCTCCTGACTTTGTTCTGGCGAATTGCGGGTCGCGACTCGCGTCTCCACGTTGTCTTCCTCTTCCACTTGCATTTTCAATTCTCCAAAATCCTATGACCCCAAACTTCATTTCGAATTGGCTGCGTCCACTCGCAAGCGGCGCCCGTGCAGCACACTGAAGAACACCGGCACGAAGAACAGCGTCGAAACGGTCGCCAGCAGCAGTCCGCCGATCACCGCACGTCCTAGGGGAGCGTTCTGCTCACCGCCTTCGCCCAGTCCCAAGGCCATCGGCACCATGCCAATCATCATCGCCATCGCGGTCATCAGCACGGGACGGAAGCGGGTGAATCCCGATTGCAGCGCGGCCTCGACCGCGTCCTTACCTTCTTCAAGCTGTTCCTTCGCAAAGCTGACCACCAGGATGCTGTTCGCCGTCGCGACACCCATGCACATAATGGATCCCGTCAGCGCCGGCACGCTTAACGTCGTGTGCGTAACAAACAGGAACCATGCAATCCCGGCAAGCGCCGCCGGCAACGCCGAAATGATGATGAACGGATCCAGCCACGACTGGAAGTTCACAACAATCAGCAAGTAGACCAGCAGAATCGAGAACGCCAGTCCGCCGATCAGACCGATATAGGACGACCGCATCGTTAGGATCTGCCCGCGCACCACCAGTCGCGATCCCTTCGGTAGATCTTTGCGACTCGCATCGAGAATCTTGTTCAGATCCCGCGACACGCCTCCCAGATCGCGCCCTTGCACCGACCCGTAAATATCAACAACGGGAGCAATGTCGTAGTGCGATACGACGCCCAACCCGACTCCGCGCCGAATCGAAGCCAGACTTCCCAGGATTTGTGACGGCGCACCGCTCGCGCCCGCCACCGGGATATTCTGTAAACCCTGCAGCGAGTCGAGCCGGTACTGCGGCGTCTGCGTCGCGATCGCATAACTCACGCCATTCTTCGGATTGAGCCAGAAGGTAGGCGACGTCTGAAAGCTTCCGCTCAGAGAGATCAGCAGGTTCTGCGCAATATCGCGTTCCGTGAATCCAATCTGTCCGGCCTTCGTTCGATCCACGTCGATGTGCAGCTTCGGCTGATCGAAAGGTTGCTGAATTCGCAGATCGACCGTGCCCGGTATGTACCGCACCTTCTGCAACAGCGTGTCCGCAAACTTCCGGTTCCCTTCCAGGTCATTGCCCACAATCTGCACATCAATGGGCGCCGGAAGACCGAAGTTCAGAATCTGGCTCACGATGTCGGCCGGGAGGAACGCAAACGTGACGCCCGGAAATTCATTTGCCAGCTTGATCCGCAGATCATGTACATATTTATCGGTCGAATGATGGTGCTCGCCCAATGTGACGAGGATGTCCGCGTCGCCCGGTCCGACCGGTGCCGACGTGCTATACGACAAGTTAATGCCGCTATAGGGCAGTCCGATATTGTCGATAACGCTCGACATTTCGTCGGGCGGAATCTGCTCGCGGATCGATTGCTCCACGAGATCGCATAGCCGTGCCGTTTCTTCAATGCGCGTGCCGGTGCGCGCACGCAGATGCAGCTTGAACTGCCCGCTGTCCACGCCCGGGAAAAAGTCCTGGCCAAGCCACGGCACCAGAAACACCAGCGACAAAACGCACCCGACAAAAAAGGCAGTCAGGAAGAATCTTTGATGATGTAGACAGGACTCCAGCAGCCGGTGATAGCGCTCGCGGAAGCGCTCAAAGGCTTCTTCGAAACGAACCTGCATCCGCACAAATGGGTTTCGGCTGGCCTTCGAAGCGTGTCCGGCTTCGGCTTCGTGACCGCGCAGCAGGTACTTCGCCATGGTCGGCACGACGGTTCGGGAGAGGAAGTACGACGCTAGCATCGCAAACGAAACCGCCTCGGCCAGCGGCACGAAGAGATACCGCGCGACTCCCGTTAAGAAGAACATGGGCACGAACACGATGCAGATCGATAAAGTTGAAACGAACGCGGGCACAGCAATCTGCTGCGCGCCGTCCAGAATCGCGTGCTCCACTTCCTTACCCATGGCCAGGTTCCGGTTGATGTTCTCGATTTCCACCGTGGCGTCGTCGACAAGGATGCCGACCGCAAGCGCCAACCCGCCCAGCGTCATGATGTTGATCGTCTCACCCAACGCACTCAGGCAGATGATCGATGTCAGAATCGACAGAGGAATCGAAACCGCAATGATCACCGTGCTGCGCCAGCTTCCGAGAAACACCAAAATCATGAATCCGGTAAGGCAGGCTGCAATAATCGCTTCGCGCACCACTCCTTGAATCGATCCGCGCACGAAAAGAGACTGGTCGGCCAGCAAACGGATGTTCAGATCGGCCGGGAGTGTTTTTTGCACGTCAGGCAACATGCTCTTGATGCCTGAAATAATGTCGAGCGTCGAGGCGTTGCCCGCTTTCTGGATCGTCAACAACACGGCGCGTTGACCGTTCACGCGAGCGATATTCGTCTGCGGCGGGAAGCCGTCGCGTACATGTGCTACGTCCCGGATATAGATCGTGCTGCTACCCACGGTTTTGATGGGCAGATCATTCAGTTCCGCTACCGTCTGCGGGCTGGCGTTCATGTCCACGTCGTACTCGAGCGGCCCGATCTTGGTGGTGCCCGAAGGCAGAATCAGGTTTTGCGCGCCAACCGCATTCACAACATCCAGCGGCGAAAGCCCTTTCGACTGCAGCGCGGCCGTATCGAGATCCACCTGCACCTGCCGCTGCTTGCCACCGTAGGGATAAGGAATCGCCGCTCCCTGCACGGTGATCAATCGCGTGCGGATGAAGTTCACGCCCGAGTCGAACAATTGCTGCTCGGAAAGCTCGTGACCGGAAAGGCCGAGCTGCAAAATCGGTACGGTCGATGCGCTGTAACTGATGACCAGCGGAGGGGTCGTCCCCGGCGGCAACTGCCGCAACTGCGTCTGTGAAATCGCCGTCACCTGCGCAATGGCTTTATCAATGTTGGCATGCGGCTGGAAGTACACCTTTACCACGGCGATGCCGTTCAGCGATTGCGACTCGATGTGCTCAATGTCATCGACAAGCGTAGTCAGGGCGCGCTCGGTCACCGTAGTGATACGCGCTCCCATGTCTTCCGAAGACAGTCCGGAGTAATTCCACACAATGCTGACCACCGGAATATTGATTTCCGGAAACACATCGGTGGGTGTGCGCAGGATCACGATGGGCCCAAGGAT
>DASRDJ010000251.1:0-2381 GCA_035652655.1 Terriglobales bacterium | reverse complement strand
TCACGCGCGGTTCGTTGCGCGTCGCTCTCTCACAGTGGCTGCGCACGGGCTTGCCCATTGTGGCCGTGGTCGTCGCCATCAATCCGATCTGGGGCTTCAGCTGGTACTTCAACACAGAGAACTGGGCGAGCGCCTTCTGGGAGAGGGTCACCGAAGCGCGGACTGACATATGGCGCGAGGCGATGATCGCGGCCGTCGAGCGCGAAGTGTTGCCCACCGGCGTTCCCAGGGAGGCGCTGTTTGAAGTGCGACCCGTCGGCGTCAGCGACGCCACGGACTTCAGCTTTCTCGTCATCGGCGATCCCGGCGAAGGCGATCCATCGCAGGCGTCCTTGCGCGACCGCTATCTGGACCTTGGCCGGCGTCCGGACGTGAAGTTTCTCGTCGTGTCGTCGGACGTGATCTATCCTGGCGGCGCGATGCGCGACTACGAGTTCAATTTCTATCTGCCGTTCAAAGGCTTCGAGAAGCCGATCTATGCGATTCCCGGCAATCATGACTGGTTTAGCGCGCTAGATGGTTTTGCTGCGAACTTGATGGAACCTGTGGCCGCGCAGGTTTCGATGGACGCGCGCGAGGAGTTGACGGCGCTGATCACTCCCCCGGATCGGCCAAGCGTCGCCAGCGCGATAAGCGAAGCAGCTCGGCTACGGAAGGAATACGGTATTCGCACTGCCGAACAGCGCGCTCCGTTTTTCGAGATCCACGGGCGGGAGTTTTCTCTCATTGCCGTTGACACCGGCATCCTGCGCCGCATCGACCGCGCTCAGGCTCGGTGGCTTGAACAAGCGCTGTCGCGAGCGCGCGGCCGGTTCACGATGGTGATCCTCGGCCATCCGCTTTATGCCGGCGGCGGCTACCAAGGCACCGAAGAAACATTCAGTAGCATCCACCGTCTCCTGCGGCAGTATAAGATTCCGATCGTAATGGCGGGAGACACCCACGACTTCGAGTACTATCGGGAAGAATATAATAGCGGCGACGGCCCGGGGGTGATGCATCACTTCGTCAACGGCGGAGGCGGCGCCTATCTCAGCATCGGCACGGCGCTCGACTGGCCTGCAGCGGCGCCTGTACGGGACTGGGCATTCTACCCGAGCACGGAGGCTGTCCGCACGAAGCTCGAGAACGAGACCGGCCGCTGGAAGTGGCCGGTGTGGTGGTGGATCAAGCGCTTCAAAGCCTGGCCGGCCTCGGTAGAAGCGCTCTCCGGAATATTCGACTTCAATCGAGCCCCGTTCTTTCAGAGCTTCATGGAGGTCCGCGTAGAGGGCTCTGCGCGACGGGTGCGATTGATACTGCATGGTGTCCACGGCCCGCTCCACTGGCGCGACCTGGAGATCGGGGGCGCGGTTCGTCCCAAGGGAGCAAACCCGGACGACCCGGCCGAGTGGGTCGTGGCGATGGAGTAATGAGTCGCCGACTGGGTCGGCAAACACCGGGACCAAGCTCGCCGGATGCCGTGACCTTTTTATTTGAGCTGCTTCCGTGCTCTCTCTTTCTTGCTGGGATAAGTAATAACTCCCGCTAGGGAACTTCGAAACGCGAAATCAGGGAATCCCCGATGGCGGAAGACCCGCGGCTCCAACAATCTGCAGAGATTCATTCAAGGCGTGATTTGGTACGGCGGTGCGCCTTATTCAAGAGCAATAACTTTTTTACCGGCTTAAACGCGGCGGAGGCAAGCAATGGACGCTGTGATTGTAGATGTAACTGAGCAAAAACGGTTGAACGAGGCGCGCGAGACGGGCATCCCGTGGAAGAAGTGGGGTCCGTATCTCAGTGAACGCCAGTGGGGCACCGTGCGTGAAGACTACAGCGAAAATGGCGATGCATGGAATTACTTCACCCATGACCAGGCGCGCTCACGAGCCTATCGATGGGGCGAGGATGGGCTCGGAGGAATCTGCGACGACAAGCAACGGCTGTGCTTTGCGCTGGCCTTGTGGAACGAGCGCGACCCGATTTTGAAAGAGCGCCTATTCGGGCTCACCAACAACGAGGCGAACCA
Organism: Terriglobales bacterium; assembly: GCA_035652655.1. Classification (GTDB taxonomy): domain Bacteria; phylum Acidobacteriota; class Terriglobia; order Terriglobales; family Acidobacteriaceae; genus Gp1-AA133. The sequence goes on along the minus strand of DASRDJ010000251.1, from coordinate 370 downwards.
CGGCGAGGACGTCAAGGAGTACTACTTCTACCTCGACAGCACTCCCACCCATTCGTACATGAAGTACCTCTACAAGTATCCGCAGCGGGAGTATCCGTACCGGGACCTGATCGAGACCAACCGGAGACGGTCGCGGGAAGAGTTTGAATATGAGCTGCTCGACACCGGCATCTTTGACGACGACCGGTACTTTGACGTGTTCGTGGAGTACGCCAAGGAGAGTCCCGAAGAGATCCTCGTTCGCATTACGGTGCACAATCGTGGACCGGAGTCGGCTCGCCTTCGTGTATTGCCGACACTCTGGTTCCGCAACACCTGGTCTTGGGGCGAGGAACAGTCGAAGCCCTCGCTGCGCGAAGTGGGACCTGGC
>DASRDJ010000250.1:0-56203 GCA_035652655.1 Terriglobales bacterium | reverse complement strand
CGAGACCGTAAAGGGCACCGCAGCGCTTTTCGCGGGACCGGGCCTGTTTGGCGCCATCTTCGCGAACGACAAACTCCCACAAATTTTCTGGTATTTCGCCAAGGCCGGAATGTTCGTGTTTGGTAGCGGCTTGGCTGTCGTGCCTTTCCTCTATGGCGGAGTCGTCCAAGGCAACCACTGGCTCACCGATCACCAATTCGTGGACGCGGTAGCAGTGGCCATGATCACGCCCGGTCCAGTGGTCATCACGGTTGCGTTCATCGGATACCTGGTGGCAGGTGTCGCTGGCGCCACAGCAGCAGCCCTCGGCATCTTTTTGCCCGTTTACATTGTGGTGATTTTGCTGGCGCCTTCGTACAAGCGGTGGGCTTCGAACATCCAGTTGAAATTCTTTGTGAGAGGAGTAACGGCTGCAGCGACCGGCGCAATTGCGGGAGCGGTGGTCGTTCTGGCTCGTAGATCGGTGTACGACTTGCCGACGCTCCTTATCTGCGTGGTAAGCGTCGCAGTCCTTTGGCGGTGGAAAATTCCTGAGCCGCTGCTGATCGCCTGTGCCGCGGTGGCAGGTTTGCTGCTGCGGGCACGCCTAGCTTAAGGCTCCTTGGCAGCCAGCATGGCTGCGCGCTTGCGCTTGGCCCAGCCCTCCTTGGTAGTCTGCCGCGCTCGTCCCAGGGCGAGCGAATCGTCCGGGACATCTTCCGTGATGCACGAAGCCGCGCCGATATAGGCTCCCTTGCCGATTCTCACCGGCGCAACCAGTGTGGAATCGCTGCCTACAAACACCCCGTCCCCGATTTCGGTTCTGTGCTTGTTCACCCCGTCGTAGTTGCACGTAATGGTCCCTGCACCGATGTTGACTCCGTCCCCGATTTCGGCGTCGCCCAGGTAGGTCAGATGGTTCGCCTTCGATTTCTTTCCTAGCTTGATCTTCTTAGTCTCAACGAAGTTTCCGACGTGTGCACCCTCCCCAATCTCGCTCCCCGGACGCAGGTGTGAATAAGGCCCGATGACTGCGTCGGTTGCTACCCGGGCCTCATCGAGAATCGAGCCTGGGCGCACCGTGACTCGGTCGCCGATTTCTGAATTCTGAATCACGCTGTAGGAGCGGATACGGCAATCGCTGCCGATTCGGGTTCGGCCGAGTAGCTGAACAAAGGGTTCGATCACTGTGTCCGGCCCAACTTCGACGTCGGCATCGATCACGCAGGTCTGCGGGTAGAAGATGCTCGCGCCTGCCGCCATGAGTTCGCGGCATTTCGCCAGCCTCATCAACCCATCAATCTCCATCATCTCCGCACGTGTGTTGCTGCCCAGAATTTCTGCGGGATGTGCCGTCTTCAAAGCCATAACCTTCGCCCGGGCCTTTCCGAAGACCCCGGCCATGTCGGTGAGATAGTACTCCCCGTGTACGTTGTCGGTTTTGAGCTTTCCAATGTTGGCGTACAGAGACTTCACGGCAAACGCATAGAACCCGGAATTGATTTCGCGAATCGTCTTCTGCTGCCGATTTGCCGCTTTTTCCTCAACAATCGCTTTAACTTCATCACTCTTGGAATTCTTGCGCAGAACTCGGCCATATCCCGTGGGGTTTTGCAGTTCAGCGGACAGCAGAGTCATCGCGGGTTTCTTCTGCAGGTGGAAGTCGCGCAGCTGCTCAATGGTTTCTGGAGTGATTAACGGTGCGTCGCCTGAAAGAACGATCACGTGATCGTAAGGTGCGAGCGATTCCTGCGCGACCATCAGGGTATGCCCGGTACCGAGTTGCTGTTCCTGCACAACGAACCGAACACCCGTCGACTCGACTGCCTTTCGCACCAGCGCAGCCTCATGCCCGATGATGGCGTACACATCTTCGGCTGGGACTATTTTCTTCGCTGCTGCGATTACGTGCGCCAGCAGCGGCTTGCCGCCAACCTCATGCAGAACCTTTGGATATTTCGACTTTAGCCGTGTTCCTTTGCCGGCCGCCATGATTGCGACCGCTATGCGTGGAGTTTTCTGGGTGGGCATTCGCTTTCAATATAGCGCGAAGCGAGCGAAAAACTTAAACCACGGAGGACACGGAGGGATCACAGAGGAAAACCTCTGACTCCGCCGCGGCTATGGTTCGGAAATCTATGCAACTGAATCTAGCGAGTACGGTCCGAGGCTAAGGGAGGTTTTCGCGAGGCTCCTGCAGACTGCATGGCAATGTCCAGGATGTCGCGGGCCACTATCTCGGTGGCGTGGCGGGCCGCGCCAGCCTCGTCGAGATAGTTGCCCAGAACTGGGCAGCAACCCAGTTGTTCGATGGCATCCAGATCAGCCACGATCTGGGCCGCGCCTTCGAGCGCGTATTTAGCTTTCAGATCCTCCGAAGCAGGCGTGCGGTTAATCAGCGCGTAGTCGAAAAGCTGTGCCTGGGCATGGCGGTTCAGCGCGCGGATGTGCTCCGCGGCGGTCAATCCGAGACTCTCATTCGCCTGAGTCATCAAGTTGCAGATATAAATCTTTATCGCCGGTGAGTCGAGGATGGCCCTCGTGACGCCGCGCACCAGCAAATTGGGGATGAGGCTTGTGAAAAGCGATCCCGGACCAATGGTGATTACATCCGCCCGGGCAATCGCTTCCAGCGTCTGCGGTAGTGGCTCGACGTCGGGCGGGACCAGAAATAGTTCCTGGATTCTCCCCTTGCTCGCTGTGATCTTGGTTTCGCCGCGCACTCGGGTTCCATCCTCAAGCAAGGCTTCAAGTTCAATGTTCGAAGTCGTCGCCGGATAGATATGTCCGCGCGTCAGCAGAATTTCTGACGACAGGCGCACCGCTTCCGCAAAGTCCTTCGTAATCGAGGTAAGCGCCGCCAGAAACAGATTCCCGAAACTGTGGCCTTCAAGTCCAGAGCCTTTATCGAACCGGTGGCGGAAGAGCTGGGAAAGCAGGTCGGCATCTTCCGAAAGGGCGACGATGCAGTTCCGGATGTCGCCCGGCGGAAGCATGTTGAGTTCCTTGCGCAGGCGACCGCTGGAGCCCCCATCGTCACTGACCGTTACTACGGCGCTCAACTCGCCAATAACAGGGTGGCCCGTGTTTGGTGGAAACGGTTCTCCAGGGGTGGGAACGAAGCCCTTCAATCCGCGCAGAAGAGTGGACAGGCCAGTGCCGCCGCCGATCGCGACCACGCGTAGCGGATGTCCATGAACGGAACTGTCCCGGGGTAGCGGGTTCGGCCGCTGCTCGGATTCCATGGGAGAGGCCTTAGTACGTCTCTTCTTCCGGGATGGCCGGCTCTGGCTCGGCGTCTGCACCCGGGTCTGGGTACAGCAATTCGGTGAAGCGTGGATCCTCCGACAGGTTCTGAAAGTCGGAATCGTTGCGAGCCTGGAATCGAACCGACGGGTTCAGCTTGATCGCCTCATCCAGATTGCGCAGGGAGTCTTCCACATGTCCCGTCATGCAATCGAGGGCGGCCAGGCCGTACACCACGTAATCTGCCTTGGGCGATTGCTTTTGTAGCTTTTCCAGATGCTCCCGCGCTTGCACATAGTCGCCCAGGTTCATCAGCGACACGGCATAGTCGAAGTGCTCTTCCGGTGTTTTGAACTGGTGCGTAACCTTTTCCAGATGTTGACTGCACGCGCTCATGTGCACGTTGGCGCGGTCCGAAAGTTCCTTGCTGGGGCCGCCGATGACCTTCTGGAAATGGGTTTTCGCCTTGTCGAACTTGTGTTCCTGCATTGCCCGCAGACCTTGCTCATAGTTCTGGATGGTCTGCGCGACCTTCGGATCGTCGGCCATGGACTTCTTCGCGGTAGGTTTTTGGGCCATCTGTAGAATTCTTCCTGTGCTTTTCGTAACTGCTCCTTAATTGTGCAACTTACGAGTGCTTCCTTCAACTGCCGAGGATCCCACCGCCAGGCGGGCTTGCCGAGCAGGTTTATACGCGCGTCCTAACGAGCGCGTCAAACGAAGTGCCGCCTTCCGTTTCCGCTTCAGTTAATATCTGCAGCCGTCTGCAGGTCGACTTGCTTCCATTCACCCTTTGTGATGCCCGCGCGAATCTGCGCCGGGGTCTTGCCTTTCTTTGTCTGGGAGTAGGAGTAGTACAACTCCTTCAGGCATACGTCGCACTGCGCGCCGTGGGTGTTTTCGAAGCAACTGTGAAGGCTGTTGTGACCCATGCCGCGGTCGCAGTAGCAATAGCAAGGTTCCTGGTGAATCACGTTCGGGATCTTGGCCGCAAGTTCATAGGCGTGCGTCTGATACGGAAACTGCGCGTTCTCTGCCCACAAGCTTTCCTTGGGGAGGATCGGCGGTAGTTTCTTTCCTTTCGGAGGCGGCGCGGAATTGTAGGCCGGCACTCCCTGGTCCTCCTGGTTGGCGGCCCACTGAGCCGAAACCGTCAGAGTTACCACGAACAGGAACATCAAAGTGAATGCACGCTTCAACATAGGGGACATAACCTCGGTCTCGATATTGTACCCGACGGTTGCGCTTGCGCGCATCCCGGCCGGATATCCGGGAGTGCAAGTCGCTTTGAATCGAACGATGAATGCCGTGCAGGAAACCGAAAGGTCTCGGGTACTTACCCCTTAGTCGAACCGTTCCGTAATACAATCGAGACGGTATGTCATCGCCGGGTCCTTCGAGCACATTGCGGAACGCTTCTGCGCCGGGAAAGCCAGTCCAGCGCAAAACTCCCGTGCTCGCCGTCTGGTTGCGCGACCTGGTAATTTCCCTCGCCATTTCTGCGTTCATCATCGTCTTCCTGTACCAACCTGTGAAGGTCGAAGGCACCAGCATGATGCCGTCGCTCGACGACCAGGAACGCATCTTCGTCAATAAGTTCGTCTACCGCTGGGAACCGATCGAGCGCGGAGATATCGTGGTATTTCGCTACCCGCGGGATCCTTCGACCAGCTATATCAAGCGGGTGATCGGAGTGGCGGGCGATGTCATCCGAATTGATGCCGGCCAGGTGTACGTGAACGGCGAGCAACTTGAAGAAGACTACGTACCGCCCATCTACGCAGACGAGCGTTCCTACCCGGAGACGGTCGTCCCAGCGCACAGCTATTTCATGCTGGGGGACCATCGAAGCATGTCCAGGGACAGCCGCGACTTTGGGTCAGTCAAAGAGAGCCTGATCTACGGCAAGGCCGTTTTCGGCTACTGGCCCATGGACAAGCTCGGCCGCCTGCGGTGAAGTAGTCGCCAGTCTTTAGTCTGCACCAAAACACCTCCCAAGATCAGCACGAGGGGACGGGGGGACTGCGGCGTGTTGCTGTGTGATGCCTCGGTGTCCTCTGTGGTGGAAGGCTTGTACGGCAGTCTCACCCACTAACATTTCTAAGTCCGGAGCGTCTGACTCGCCATGACGCGTTGCACAGCTATCCTCAGTTTTGTCTTCGTCGCGATCGCCCCCCAGCTTCAGGCCCAGTCAGCGACTTCCGCTGCACCTCCGGCTGACGGCTGGGCCGTAGCTACTCCTGCGTCGGTCGGCCTCTCCGCCGAGCCGCTGGCCGCGATGGAGAAAGCCATCCGTGCGGGTGAATTCAAAAAGATCGGCAGCGTCTTGATTGCGCGGCACGGAAAACTCGCGTATGAAGCCTACTTTGACGGCGACGTCTCGACATTGCACGATACGCGCTCAGCGACCAAGAGCATCACTGACATCCTCGTCGGCATTGCCATCGACGAAAAGAAGCTGAACGGCGTCGATGCGCGCGTGCTGTCTTATCTGCCTGAGCGTGCAAGGAGGATGCAGAATTCCGACCCGCGCAAGGACAAGATCACCATCGAGGATTTCCTCACCATGAGTTCGCCGCTGGAGTGCGACGACTGGAACGACGTCTCGCGCGGTAACGAAGAACGCATGTACATCGTGGAGGATTGGGCCCAGTTCATCCTCGACCTACCGGTACGCGGGCGAATGCATGTTGGCGAAAAGATCGAACCACCACCCTACGGACGCGACTTCAGCTATTGCACCGGCGGCGTGTTTACGCTGAGCGAGCTGCTAAGCAAAGCCACCGGCATGCGCACCGATCGCTACGCTCAGGAAAAACTCTTCGGCCCGCTCGGAATCACGGACGCCGTGTGGGTGTATTCGCCATTGAACGTCCCGCAGACGGGAGGCGGCCTGCGCCTCACCGGCCGCGACCTCCTGAAGATCGCAGAACTCTATCGCGCGGGTGGCACCTGGGAAGGGAAGAGAATCGTCGCCGAAAGCTGGGTGAAAGCTTCGACCACGCCGCATGCGCGAATCGACGACGATACGGAGTATGGCTACTTGTGGTGGCTGAAGAAGTTCAAGTCGGGCGACAAAAGCCACGCAGCCTTCTTTATGAGCGGCAACGGCGGCAACAAAGTCATGGTGTTCCCGGACATTGATATGAGCGTGGTGTTGACCAGTACGAACTTCAACACCAAGGGTATGCATCAGCAGACCGAGCAACTGCTGACGGGCTACATTCTGCGAGCGGTCCAGCCTTAGGTAGCTAAGAGAGATTCATCTCGGCACGCCTCCGCGCGCTGCCAATCTTCATCCAAAAAACAAATCCACCGCCGGTGGAAAACTTGCTCTCCAAATCCATTGGAGGAACTCTTCATCCCTGCTAAAATCTCCAAAATCCAATCCCGGGAGCAGGAATGCAAGCTATCCTTGCCCTTGAAGATGGGCGCATCTTTCGAGGCAAAGGCTACGGCGCCAAAGGCGAGTGTTACGGCGAAGTCGTTTTTAATACTTCCATCACCGGCTACCAGGAAATTTTCACCGATCCCTCCTACTCAGGCCAGATTGTTGTCCTGACGACACCAGAAATCGGCAACTACGGGACTAATCCCGAAGACAACGAAGCCACGCATCCCTACATCGAGGGATTGATCGTGCGCGAGTTCTCGAAGGTCAGCTCGAACTGGCGCTCGCAGCAGGTGGCCGAAGAATATCTGGAGCAGTTCAAGATCCCGGTGCTCGCCGACATCGACACCCGTGCCCTCGTCCGTCACCTGCGCGACCACGGCGTGATGCGCGGGGTGGTTTCAACGATTGAGACCGACCCCGAAAAGCTCGTCGCGAAGGCGCTGTCGATTCCTAAGATGGACGGCACCGACCTCGCCAAGGTGGTGAGCACGACACGTCCATACGTCTGGGAGGTCGGCGAACGCTCGCACGAGCCGGTGGCGGTGGTTGGCGTGAAAGACGAACCGCCGCGCTTCCACGTGGTGGCCTACGACTACGGCATCAAGCAGAACATTTTGCGCAAGCTACGCGGCGAGGGTTGCAAGGTCACCGTCGTACCGGCGCAAACGCCCGCGGAAGACGTTCTCGCGCTGAAACCCGACGGCGTGTTTCTCTCGAACGGCCCGGGGGATCCCGAGCCGTGCACCTACGCCGTTGACAACATCCGGCGCCTCATGGGACGCCAGCCGATCTTTGGCATCTGCCTGGGACACCAGCTAACTGGCCTAGCTCTGGGCGGCAAGACCTACAAGCTGAAGTTCGGTCACCACGGCGGGAACCATCCAGTGAAGCAGCTGGGAACGGGCAAAATCGAAATCACAGCCCACAATCATAACTTCGCGGTCGATCCGGACTCGCTGCCGCACAGTGAGGTCGAATTCACGCACATTAATCTGAACGACAACACGCTCGAAGGCTTGCGGCACAGGAACCTGCCGCTCTTCACCGTGCAGTATCACCCGGAGGCGGCGCCTGGTCCGCATGATTCGCATTATCTGTTCAAGGATTTTGTGAAGATGATGGAGGAGAGCAGAAGCAGTGGGCGGTAATCGGTGGGCATTGGTGGGCGACGCGGTACGAAGTGTGGGCATGGCGATGGTTCGGGCGATTCTTCTTTCGACAACAATGGTCGCCCTTGTCTCATAGTCGCGTGCACAGACTATTGACCTCGTTGGGTACCAGTTGAACTCAGCAACATTTGGACTGGTACCTGTGTTTGATCACGACGTTCGGGGAGTCATTCGATGTGGTGATGCGAAATCAGCGAATGCGAAAGTTGACCTGGTCAAACTGCGGGGGTCTACCTCTGCAGGGGCCTCAAGGCTGCCTAGTCTTCACACGAATTCGGATGAACGTGGTTCCTTTGGCCTTTGGGTCCCGGAGGGTGATTGGATGTTGATTGTTCGGGCGACATGTAGAAACTCCGTGTCTCCTTGGTCGCGAACACTGTTACGAATCGGACACGCAATCCACGTTTCCCCTGAGGTATCGAAGCATTCCATTCGTGCGCTCAACGTAAAAATGGAGACAGGAGAAATGCAAGTCGTGAGCAATGGAGAACCTGAAACGGAGATCAGGATGGACGGCGAGAAGGGGAAGGACCCCATCTTTTGAGATCTTGGAAGAAGTGAAGAGGCAACGACCAATGACCAACAACTGATTCCCAATGCCCAGACGAACTGACATCTCGAAAATCCTTATCCTCGGCTCCGGCCCTATCGTCATCGGGCAGTCCGCCGAATTCGACTACTCCGGCACGCAGGCCTGCAAGGCGCTCAAGGCCGAAGGCTACGAAGTGGTGCTCGCCAACTCGAACCCGGCGACCATCATGACCGATCCCGAGATCGCCGACCGCACCTACATCGAGCCGCTCACGCGCGAGTATCTCGAAGAGATTATCCGCATCGAGCGCGAGCTTTCGCCCAGCGCCGGTTTTGCCATTCTGCCGACCGTGGGCGGTCAGACTGCGCTCAACTTGGCCGTGGAACTTTCCGACGGCGGCGTGCTCGACAAATACAACGCCTTTCTCATCGGCGCGAACATCGCCGCCATCAAGAAGGCCGAAGACCGTCTCTTTTTCAAAGACGCGATGCAGAAGATCGGCCTCGACGTCCCGAAGTCGGCGCTTGTCAACAATCTGAAAGACGGACTCGAGTTCGCTGGAAAAATCGGCTTCCCCGTGATCATCCGTCCGTCGTTCACGCTGGGCGGCACGGGTGGCGGTATCGCCTTCAACCGCGAAGAGTTGATGGAGTTGCTGGCACGCGGCCTCGATCTATCTCCGGTCCACGAAGCGCTGATCGAAGAATCGGTGCTCGGCTGGAAAGAATACGAGCTTGAGGTGATGCGTGACCTCAAGGACAACGTCATCATCATCTGCTCCATCGAGAATTTCGATCCCATGGGCGTGCACACGGGCGACTCGATCACGGTCGCACCCGCGCAGACGCTCACCGACCGCGAGTACCAGGCCATGCGCGACGCCTCCATCGCAGTAATTCGCGAGATCGGCGTCGAAACCGGCGGCTCAAATATTCAGTTTGGCGTGAATCCCGAGACCGGGCGCATGGTGGTCATCGAGATGAACCCGCGCGTCTCGCGCTCCTCGGCACTGGCTTCAAAGGCCACGGGATTCCCGATTGCCAAAATCGCCGCCAAACTCGCGGTCGGCTACACGCTCGACGAGATCCCCAACGACATCACCCGCAAGACCCCGGCCTCGTTCGAGCCAACGCTCGATTACGTGGTCGTCAAGATTCCCAAGTGGCAGTTCGAGAAATTCCCGGGCGCCGATGAAAGCCTTGGCCCGCAGATGAAGTCCGTCGGCGAAGTCATGGCCATCGGTCGTACTTTCAAGGAAGCGCTTCTGAAAGGCGTGCGCGCGCTCGACACCGGCCGCAAAGCTGGCTCAGAAAAGATCGAGCCTAAAATTCTTACGCAGCGCCTGGTCACGCCGCATCCCGAGCGTCTCAGCTACGTACGTTATGCCCTGCGCCAGGGTTACACGGTCAAGCAACTCGCGAAAGTCACGTCCATCGATCCATGGTTCCTGTACCAGCTGAAAGAAATCAACGACATGCAGCTGGAGCTCGAAAAACATCCGATGGACTCGATGCCCCCGGAAGTCCTGCGCGACGCCAAGCGCATGGGCTTCTCCGATGCGCGGCTCGCCTCGGTATGGCGTCTCGAAGGCAAGGGCGTGCACGAGAAGGTCCGCCACTTGCGCAAAAAGCATGGTGTACAGCCCGTCTACAAGCGCGTGGACACGTGCTCGGCCGAGTTCGAAAGTTACACGCCGTATCTGTACTCGACCTACGAGGAAGAGGACGAAGCAGCGCCCACCGACAAGAAGAAAGTCATCATCCTGGGTAGCGGGCCGAACCGCATCGGGCAGGGCATTGAGTTCGACTACTGCTGCTGCCATGCATCGTTCTCTCTACGGGAAGACGGATTCGAAACCGTCATGATCAACTGCAACCCGGAGACAGTCTCGACCGACTACGACACGAGCGACCGTCTGTACTTTGAACCGCTGACTTTGGAAGACGTCTTTGCCGTATACGAGCACGAGGCATCGGGCAAAGCCTCGGTCGGCGTGATCGTACAGTTCGGCGGACAGACGCCGCTGAACCTTGCACTCCCGCTGAAGGCGGCCGGCGTGCCCATCATCGGAACGTCGCCTGAGTCGATCGATCTCTGCGAAGACCGCAAGCGCTTTGGCAAATTGCTCGACGAGCTTGAAATCCCGCAAGCGCCGGGAGCGATGGCCACCTCGCTCGACGAAGCCGTCGAAGGCGCCAAGCGCGTTGGCTATCCCGTGCTGGTGCGGCCGTCATACGTTCTCGGCGGGCGCGCCATGGTCATCGCCTACGACGAAGAGACGGTCGTCCGTTACATGAAAGAAGCGGTCGAGTACTCGCAGGACCGGCCTGTCCTTATCGACCACTTCCTTGAAGACGCGATCGAAGTGGACGTGGACGCGCTCTCCGATGGTGAAGACGTTGTCATCGCCGGCATCATGCAGCACATCGAGGAAGCCGGCATCCACTCCGGGGATTCCTCCTGCGTGCTACCCGCGGTCGATATCCCGGCACACCTGTTGCAGCGGATGCGCGACTACACGTTCAAGTTAGCGCGGGCGCTGAAGGTCGTCGGGCTGATGAACATCCAGTTCGCGATCCCACGCATGTCAATGGGCAGCGGCTCCGACGGCGGCATAGTGTACGTGCTCGAAGTGAATCCGCGCGCCTCGCGCACTGTGCCTTATGTATCGAAAGCGACGGGCGTGCCTCTGGCTCGCATCGCTTCGCGCCTGATGACTGGACGCAAACTGCGCGAGTTCTTGCGGGAAAACATCGAGCGGGGAACGGACCTCGACACGGGCCGCGGCTACTACGTGAAATCGCCGGTCTTCCCCTGGAACAAGTTCCCGGGCGTTGACACCGTGCTCGGTCCCGAGATGCGCTCGACAGGCGAAGTCATGGGTGTAGCTGACAACTTCGGCGAAGCCTTTGCCAAAGCGCAGATCGCGGCGGGACAAAAGCTCCCGACGCAGGGCTCAGTGTTCATCAGTGTGACTGATCACGACAAAGCCGGTGTGGCCGAAGTCGCGCGCCGCTTTGCCGACATGGGATTTAAGCTGGTCGCGACCGCCGGTACCGCCGACATCATCGAGAACGCCGGCCTCAGCGTCGAGCGCGTCTACAAGGTCAAGGAAGGCCGGCCGAACGTGGTCGATCTAATCAAAGGCGATCGCATCCAGCTCATCGTCAATACGCCGCACGGCGCCGATCCGTGGTTCGATGAGAAAGCCATACGGCGCGCAGCCGTGACCGCCCGCATCACAACCATCACCACGCTCTCCGCCGCACGCGCTGCCGCGGAGGGGATCGCCGCTCTGCAGCGCGGAGAAGTGCGCGTGCAGGCAATTCAACATCTGCACGCCGAGCGGGTGGCCGGAAAGCGGCGCTAGGTGCCAAAGGTACGTCCTGGATCGCTCGCCCTGCTTCTGATCAGCCTGCCTATCGTGGCAGGCTTTTTCTTTTACGGACCCTTTGTTCTCGACTTGTTCCTGCACCGTCGACCGCCCACGCGATTCCTGATTCCCGAGGGCTACGTAGGATGGGTGAGAATTCAGTACAGCGCTGCCACCGCTCCTCCTCTGGCTCGCGAAGGGAAGTACTGGGTAATCGCAATCGGTCGTGACGGAATAGCACAAACTTCCTCGCCGCCACCCGAGGGTTGGGCCAACGACCAGTTCTTCAACCAGTCCGATGGACATCGTCGGATGCTGTCGAATGCAGGCTGGTGCAAGGGTGGAATGATTTGGGGAGAGGAAGGCGAACGAGATCCTAAAGCCCCATTCGTTGAATCGTTCTTTGTCGGTAGCGAAGATCAGTTTCGGATGCAAGTGGATCCGAAAGGCAGGCTGTACAGTCCTCGCGGATGAAGATCAACGCGCCGCCCCGAACCAGCGACAAGTCGCTCTGATCCTGATAGCCTTTGTAGGTTTTTCGGCCCCGGGGCTCATCGCATACACCTGGAGGCAGGCAGTGTCACAAGAAAACGTAGCGCTTGCACATCGTTGGTTTGAAGAAGTCTGGAACAAGAAGCGAATTGATGCCATCGACGAGATGGCGGACCCAAAAGCAGTTGGTCAGGGGCAGACCCTGCACGATGGGCTGATCAACCTGGAAGAATTCCGCGCGTTCGCCGGCCATCTGCAGAGCGCGTTTCCCGACCTTCGCTTGACGATCGAGGACACTGTCGCCGAAGGTGATCGCGTAGCGGTGCGCTGGCAACTCCACATGACGCATTCCGGCCCTTTTCTCCGCTATGCGGCTACTCAGAAAAGAGTGAATGTCTCAGGCATCACCATCCTGCGCATCGCCAACGGAAAAATCATCGCGGGATGGGACAAGTGGGATCAGTTAGGACTCCTGGAGCAGATTGGGGCTGTCCCCGTGCAGAGCCCGAAGCCCGAGCGAGCGGCTTGATTCGCGGCTGTGTCGTAATGCGCCGGCTAGCTGGTTAGAATAGTCGACAGGTGACGTTGTGCTTGCCCATAGGTACGCCACGTCGCCTTGCTGCGGACACATCCCTGCGATAGGATCAGCGAATGCTTCTATCCGGTATATTTCCTCCGATCACCACGCCCTTCTATCCCGACGGCAACGTCTACTACAAGAAGCTCGAGGCGAACGTCGAACGGTATTCACGCACGCCCATCGCTGGAATTGTGGTGCTAGGTTCCACCGGCGAAGCCATCCTGCTCTCCGATGACGAACGGCGCCAGGTTCTGAAGATCGCCCGAGTCGCCGCCGCCAACCACAAGGTCTTGATCGCGGGCACGGGCATCGAGTCAGCGAGCGAGACACTGCGGCTCACTGACTACGCCGCGCAGTTAGGCTACGACGTTGCCATGGTGCGCACGCCGCACTACTACAAGGGCCAGATGAAGCCACCAAACATGTTGGCCTTTTACCGTTTCGTCGCCGACCGATCTCCGCTGCCGGTGATCATCTACAACTTCCCGCAGGCTACGGGATACGACATGCCTGCCGAGTTGGTGATCGAACTCGCCGACCATCCCAACATTGTCGGGATCAAGGAATCGAGCGGAGATGTCGAAAAGGCACGCAAGATCGTTGAAGGGACGCGTCATGTGAAGCGCAGCGCGACAGTGACGGAGACGTTTGATGCCGTCACAGCGCGCATGCTGAAAGCGGCGTCGGAAGGATCAGGCCCCGGCGGGGAACTGGTGCCGGTGGCCGCGCTTGCCGGGCCTCTCAAACCGTCATCGGCTGGCGTCAGCGTTGTCGGCGCGCTGAAGACACGTCCAAAAGAAGTTGGCTTTCAAGTCTTGGTCGGTGCGGCCCATAAGCTGGAATCCTCCCTGCAGGTTGGGGCAGTCGGCGCAATTCTGGCTTTTGCCGTTGCCGCTCCGACCGCGTGCTATGAAATCTTTGCGGCTTGGAAAGAAGGTGACTTCGAACTCGCCCGCCTGAAGCAGGAACGCATCGCAAAGGCCGCCGAGCGGGTGGTGAGCGGGCTAAGCATCCCGGGCGCCAAGTATGCCATGGACCTGAATGGATATTTCGGTGGACCCGTGCGCCTGCCTCTCCTCCCACTCACTGCCGACTTAAAGACTGAAGTGGAACAGCTACTGGCAGATATCCGAAACTAACCATACGTTTCATTGCGCCGGGAAACGACGTGTGCTAAAACCGCGGCATGAAGTCGCCCCTTCGTTACATATTCTCTTGCTTCTGGTTCCTGACGCTGGCTACCGGTGTCTTTTGTAAGATGCTCCGGGCATTCTGATGTATTGGCCGAACCAGGACAAACCAAGCCTCAAAATAACCTTCAACACGTTCCGAGAAATGGGTGACTACGGGGGGAAGCGCACATTGGTTTCCGACGTGGTGGTACAGAACGCTTCTGAGAAGCCCATTCCCCATGCCTCATTTACCGTCTACCTGCTCGATAAGGACAAAGTCCGGATCGGAAACGGTGTCTTGGTGTTCGACGATCTGGCTCCGGGCGAATCCACCAAGGTCCAGTTTCAATGCGCTACGGTAGGAATCCCCGCCACCCTTACCTTGGCCGCTCACCGCGATGCGGAGGGCATACCCAGCGCCAACAAGATTGTGCCGCTCAACATAATCTCTGTGCCGGCAGGCGCCAAGCTCACCGTAGACGGAAAAGATGCGGGCATTACACCGGCGTTGGTGAATCTGACCGTCGGCACTCACACAGTGGATCTGAGCAAAGAAGGGTTTGCCCCCGCCACCACACCGTTCGACATCAAGGCCGACGAGATGCCGGGCGGCAGCGTCACCATCGAACTCGGCGGCCTCTCGCAAGACACCATCGAGTTGCGCGACGGTACAGTCCTGACGGGCGATGCCATCTCCCTGACGCTGACCGAAGTCATCATTCGCGTTGATGGAAGGGACACAAAATACGATCGCAACCAGGTTAAGAGGATTGCGCTCGTGGAGAGAATCACCACCGAGCAACCGCCTGTGGTTCAGCCTATGGAAGCGAAGGGGAAAAAGTGAGAACCGGAAGCGTGATGATGCGTGTCTTGGTAGGGCTGGGCAGCGTTCTTTTGATGTGTTCAGCGATCATCGTGGAACGCGACGGCCCGGAAGCCTTGCGCCCGGCTGCTTCCAAACCATGACCAGAAGGCCGCACCCGAAGTTTTTGCCCATCTCGGAGGAGATGAAAGCTTGGGCGGCAGCCCTAGGGGAGGAGTTAGGGACATGGCCCCACGTTGGTACTCGCGCGATGTTCGGGTTTACTGCGCTGTATCGCGGAAAACAAATTTTTGCCGTGTTGCCACGGACGAAGGCAATCGGGTCGGCAAATTCGCTCGCCTTCAAATTGCCCAAGCCAGGACCGCGCGTGCGGGCGAGGTTGAGCGCGGATCCGAGAATTTCAACCACGGTGATGCGGGCCACCCGTTGGTTCGTCTTTGAACTCTCCTCCGACCGTGACCTAAACGATGCTCTCGATTGGCTAGGAAAGGCCTACGATGCAGCACGGTGAACACTAAAACCTGTCCGTTCTCAAGATCGCAGTGTGCACCTTCGATCACTTGTGATTAGCGTCACGCCAGGGGTATAATTTCCTAAAATTAGAACGAACGTTCGATCTGATGCCTGCCCTTCCCACAGCCCGGCCCGGTAAGCGAACCTCGGTCCGCCGCTCACGGCTGGTTCAGCCGCAGAGCCGTTTTGACCAGCGCCTCGGCCAGATTCTCGTCCACGCAACCGATGTTTTTGACGAGAAGGGATACGAGGGTGCATCCATGCGCGATTTATCGCGCGCCAGCGGCATGTCGCTGGCAGGCCTCTACTACTACTTCGAGTCCAAGGAAAAACTGCTCTATCTCATCCAGCGTCATACGTTCACGACCATTCTTGAGCGGCTGCGCTCGCGGCTCGAAGGCGTCAGCCATCCGGAAGCGCGCATCCGCGTGTTTATCGCGAACCACCTTCAGTATTTTCTGGCAAACCAGAAGGCGATGAAGGTTCTGTCGCACGAAGATGAGGTTCTGAAGAATGGATACGGCGCCGAGATCGCGGGCATCAAGCGGGAATACGTGCGCATTTGCGTTGAACTGATGAATGATCTGCAGCGTTCGCGCGGGCTCGATTTCTCCAGCCGGACAGCGGCTTTGAGCCTGTTCGGCATGATGAATTGGATTTACACCTGGTACAAAGCGCGCCTCGATGGAGATGCAGAGGAGCTCGCGCGCGAGATGGGCGACATCTTTCTGCACGGCTTGAGTGGCCGCGCGAAGAAGTAGCAAGATACGAGTTCTCGAAAGGAGTTTTTTATGGCGAGTACGACACAACCCACGACGGGCGAAGCGACCAAGAAGCTGATCAACTACCGCAACGACAGCGGGGTGGCCGTGATCGAGATGTTCGATCCCCCTGCCAATACCTACACCTATGAAATGAACCGTCAGCTAGACGACGCCATCCTGACCGCGCGGATGGATAACGAGGTCTACGTCATCGTGCTCACCGGCTCCGGCGACAAGTTCTTCTCGGCAGGCGCGAACATCAAAATGCTGGCCACCGTCGACCCGACTTTCAAGTACTACTTCTGCTTGCATGCGAATGAAACTCTCTTGCGCCTGGAGCACACGCCCAAGCTGGTCATCGCCGCATTGAACGGGCACTGCGTCGGCGGAGGCCTCGAGATCGCCATGGCGGCCGACATCCGCTGTGCCCGCAAGGACGCTGGCAAGATTGGCCTGCCGGAAGTGAATCTCGGTGTGTTGCCCGGCACGGGTGGGACGCAGCGTCTTTCCCGACTGGTGGGCAAGAGCCGTGCCATCGAACTGATGGTCACCGGCAACACCTTCTCGTTCGAAGAAGCGAAGGAACTCGGCATCATCAACGACATCTACGAACGCGATGGCTTCATGGAAAACATTATGGAGTACGCCCGCCAATTCTGCCCGCCGAACAAGGCTGCGAAGGCCGTGGGACGGATCAAGCGCGCGGTTCAGACCGGCTGGGAGATTCCGATGGAGTCCGCCCTTGCCGTGGAACGCGAGAATCAGCAGATCCTGTTCCAGAGCGACGACGCCAAGGAGGGCCTGGCCGCGTATGTGGAAAAACGCCCAGCCATCTTTACCGCGAAGTAAGTCTGATGTAGCGCCGGTGTCCCGCCGGCAGTCGTGAGGGAGGCCTCGCCCTCACAAACACAAAGCTGCGAGAGGGCAGTTGCAATGGGGACCCTATGATTACGGCGACGAAAGCAAAAATCACGCCCGGCAAGTTGCTCATCGATGGGCAATGGGTCAACGGATCGAAGACATTCAATACCGTCAATCCCGCAACCGGCGAAGTGCTCACCCAGATTGTCGAGGCTTCCGCTGCGGATGTCGATCAAGCAGTCGCCGCAGCTCGCCGTGCCTTTGATGCCAAGGACGGCGCCTGGCGAAAGATGTCGGCCTCCGAGCGCGGACGCCTCATTTGGCGCCTGGCCGATCTGGTCGAGCGACATATCGACGAACTCGCCGAACTCGAAACGCTCGACAATGGCAAGCCCATCTTCGAGTCACGCAACGTCGATATGCCCATGGTGGTTGACGTTCTGCGCTACTACGCAGGGTGGGCCACCAAGATTCATGGCGAGACCGTCCACACCTTCGATACCGCCTTCACCTACACGTTGCGTGAGCCGGTGGGCGTCGTTGGGCTGATCATTCCGTGGAATTTCCCGTTGCTGCTGGCGTCGTGGAAACTTGGCCCTGCGCTCGCGTGCGGAAACACGATTGTGATGAAGCCCGCCGAGCAGACGCCGCTCACCACCTTGCGGCTCGGCGAACTCGCTGTGGAAGCGGGCTTCCCGGCAGGAGTGATCAACATTGTGAGCGGCGGCCCCGATGCTGGCAGGGCGATCGTCAAGCATCCCGGCATCGACAAGATCGCATTCACCGGCTCGACCGCTGTTGGGAAAGAGATCATGCGCGGCGCCGCCGATACGCTAAAACGCGTGACCCTGGAACTGGGCGGCAAATCGCCCAACATCGTCTTCGCCGACGCCGATATCGACAACGCCGTCAAAGGCGCGATCAATGGCATTTTTTACGGCAAGGGCGAAGTCTGCAATGCAGGCTCGCGCCTGTTCCTCGAGAGCAAGGTGCGCGATGAGTTTCTCGACAAGCTGATCGTGCGCGCGAAAAGGATGGTTCCGGGCGATCCGCTCGATCCCAAGACTCGCATGGGCGCCATCGTTAGCCAGGCGCAAATGCAGATCGTGCTGGGCTACATCGATGCGGGCAAGAGCGAAGGGGCTAAGTTGCTTGCCGGTGGAAACCGCGTGTCCGTCAACGACGACAAAGGGTTTTTCATCGAGCCAACGGTGTTTGGCGACGTGAGCAACGACATGAAGATCGCGCAGGAAGAAATCTTCGGCCCTGTGCTGGCGACACTGCAATTCGACGACATCGATGAAGTCGTGGAAATGGCCAACAGAAATCAATACGGCTTAGCTGCCGCAGTCTGGACGCGCGATCTCAAGAAGGCTCACCAGATGTCGCGCATGTTACGAGCCGGTACCGTCTGGATCAACACCTATGGCCTGATGGATGCCGCGCTGCCCTTCGGCGGATACAAGAGTTCCGGCTTTGGCCGCGAGCTAGGGCAGGCAGCGCTGGAACACTACACGGAAGTAAAAACCGTGTGGATGAATATGGGGTGAGGCAGCAATTAAATTCCGGCAGTTGGCATTTAGCCAGTTTAAGTTCGGACTTCACCGCGAACTTCCGATAGCCAAATGGCGAAGTGCTAGACCATGTCAGTGCGAAGAAAGAATCAGGAAGTGAACCATGCCAGGAAAAGTCGCAAAAATCGGAACCTTCAGTGAGTGGGTCGGCCTCTTCGACGAGTGGCGCAAGGAAATCGGCGTCGACCGCGATGAGATCGCTAGCTTCAAGTTCGACACGCTCTACGGCGCCATCGAAACCGAAGAAATTCAGTTCGGTTCCTACAAAGGCCGCCGCAAGTGGGAGAACCTTCGGCAGGTGCCCACCCAGCAGATGCGCGATGCCCTGATGAACATGATCGTCTACCAGGGCGACACGGAGTTTGCCTCTGTAGAGCAGCAACGCCACTTGTTCGAGACCGCTCCCACCGATTGGGACCGTCGCGCGCTGACCCGGGTCATGATCGAGGAGATGCGTCACGGCTGGCAGATGTGCGCTCTCTTGCTCGACCACTTTGGCTATTCCGGCAAAGTGGAAGCGCAGAAAATGCTGGAGCGCCGCGCTTTCGAAAACGAGCGACTGCTGGGCGCGTTCAATGTCGATGTTGATAACTGGATGGACTTCTTTACCTACACTGACTTCGTCGACCGCGACGGAAAATTCCAGTTGCAGATGCTCAAGTACTCAGCCTTCGCGCCGTTGGGCAGGTCAATGTCGTACATGCTGCGAGAGGAAGCCTTCCACATGGGCACCGGCAACGACGGCCTCCGCCGCATCGTACAGGCGGGCATCATTCCTGGCTGGTTGATCCAGAAATATCTCAACAAATGGATTTCGTGTTCCTACGATCTTTTTGGTACCGATCATTCCTCGTCGGCGCATTGGGCATACGTGTGGGGCATCAAGGGCCGTTACGACGAGCCCAAAAACGAAGCACCCGCAAAACTCGATGAATTGAATGACTACAACCGGCATCTTTATCGGGATGAAGTTTCTGGACTGGTCGAACGATTGAACGGTTTCCGGAAGGCGGGCGAGCCCGAGTTGTACGCACCTGACATTCGCTTCAACCGCGCCATCGGCCAATTTGCGGGGCAGAAATTCCACGCTAAGAACGGTGCCGTCACGGCTGACAAGGAATACGATGAGCACTTTTCCGAAGTCATGCCGACTGCGGAAGACAAGGAACTCTTGCTGGAAATCATCGCAAACGAGAAGAACTGGATCGCCGAGAAAGAAGGCGCTCGCGATCCTTTCGCAACCATCGGCGAGCCACGGAAATCGGCGATCAACCTGTAGTACACATTCATGAAGAAGATCGGCCCGCATGGCACGCTGTCCGCGGGGTTGTGCATTGCTTGGCGAAAGCAGAATTCTGTCTCCGTGCTTCTGCCCCGTGCGGTATCCTTTCCTGCGTGTCCGTGAACGAGTTCACCCGCATTACGTTTGATCTTCTGGCGCCCGTAGCCCGGGTCACTCTGCAGAACCCACCCATCAACGTCATCGATATTCCGATGATGGAAGAAGTCTCCCACGCAATCTCGCTTGCGGAGGCCCGACCCGAGGTGTCCGTTTTGGTGCTGACGGGTTCCGAGAAAGCGTTCTCCGCCGGTGTGGATGTGGCGGCGCACACGCCCGACAGAGTAGCCGAGATGTTGACAAAGTTTCACGCCATTTTCCGCGCGCTGGTTTCTTCCCGAAGGGTGCTGATTGCGGGCGTGAGTGGACACTGCTTGGGTGGGGGTGCCGAACTCGCCATGATGTGTGACGTTGTGATCACGTCCGAAACGGCAACCTGGGGCTTTCCTGAGATTTTGTTGGGGTGTTATCCGCCCGTGGCCGTGACCGCGCTCCCTAGTATCGTTGGGCAAAAGCGTGCTGCGGAACTTATCCTCACAGGCCGAAAAATTAGCGGGTTGGAAGCATTGTCGATGGGACTTGCCAGTTCCGTCGTTGCAGGCGCGGAAGTCTCGGGCAAGGTCGATGCCGTGGTCGCACAATTGACCGCGCTGAGTCCCGCGTCCCTGGCCGCCACCAAGAAGGCGATGTACGTGTGGGATGCGATGCACTTCGACAAAGGTCTCGCGCGGGCGGAGAAGATCTATCTCGAAGAACTCATGCAAACAGAAGACGCGCGCGAAGGTATCGAAGCATTTCTTGAGAAGCGCGAGCCGAAGTGGACCGGGAAGTGATGATTACCGACTGCCACGTCCACATTTCGCCGCTGGATATGTTCAAGCCGTCAGCGCTCGAGCTGATGCGCGCGGAGCGCCCGAATTTCGCGCAGATCGAAGAATATTGTCGCTCGCCCAAGGCTTTCCTGAAGTTCCTGGATGCCGCTGGGGTCGATCGCGCCGCACTCATCAACTACGTTGCTCCAGAGGTCATCGGCTTCACCGCCGCGGTGAATCAATTCATCTCCGAGTACGTAAAGGAAGATCCCAAGCGCCTGCTCTCGTGCGGCAGCCTGCATCCTCGGCATTCGACTAATATTCTTTCCGACGTGGAGCAGTTGGTGCGGTCAGGCATCCGGATGATCAAGATTCATCCCCCGCATCAACTGCTGTACCCGAATGACTACCTTCGCGGTGTTTCGGAGCTCGAAATTATCTACCGGGCCGCCGAAGCGAATGGCATTCCGGTCATGTTCCACACGGGCACCTCGATCTTTCCAGGCGCTCGCAACAAATACGGCGACCCGATCTACCTGGACGACGTCGCCGTTGACTTTCCAAAGATGAGAATCCTGCTGGCTCACGGCGGACGGCCGCTATGGATGGAAACCGCTTTCTTCCTGGTGCGCCGCCACCCGAATGTCTACCTCGACATCAGCGGCATTCCGCCGAAGAGTCTGCTGAAGTATTTCCCGAGGCTCAACGAGATCGCCGCGAAGACGCTTTTCGGTACGGATTGGCCAGGGCCGGGAGTACCCGACATTCAAAAGAACCTGCAGGATTTTCGTAGCTCAGGTCTTACCGAAGCTGTGCAAGATCAAATTCTCAGCAAGACCGCGCTGGAAATCTGGCCTGAGTAAAACGTTGGCGCGAGGCGAACGGCACATTGTGGTGAAAAGCCTTTAACCGCAAAGCTCGCCAAGGAATCGCGAAAGCTGCGAAAAAGACCCGGGTATTGCATCGCTTTCCTCTGCGTCCTTTGTGGTACGTCTTCGCGAACTTTGCGGTTAAGAATTACTTTCCTGGATTACTCCCAGTCAGTTCATTCACAAGATTCGTTGCGCCGTAGATATTCTTTAGAGCTTCTACGATCCCGCGCGAATCCACGTGCACGGCGCGTGCCTGCTTGTCCTCGTAGATGAAGTTCCACTCCAGCGACTGGATGTTTCCATCGAAAATGATGCCCACAACCTCACCCTTCTGGTTAACGGTGGGGCTGCCGGAGTTCCCTCCGATGATGTCGGCCGTCGAAACGTAATCGAGCGGGGTGTCGAGCTTCAGCTTCGGCTTGGCTTTCAGCCAGTTTCCGGGGAGTTGGTAAGGCGGCTTGTCTCCATTCTCGGAGGCGTGTTGATACGCGCCTCCTATCTCCGTGAAGTAGGGGATCTTCTTGCCGTTTTCCTCGTACCCTTTCACAGCACCGTAGCTTAGGCGAAGCGTGAACGTGGCATCGGGCGGCTGGTCATATCCGCTGTGGGCAAAGCGTGTTCTCGCGATCTTGGCGCCCGCCCGTTTCTCGACCGCGTCGACTTGATCGTCATACTGCTTGCGCAGTTCACGCGCCGCGGGATCGAGGTTACGCATGAGAACGATCAGAGGATCGGTTGAGGCTTGCACAGCAGCCGTTCCGCCTTCGTAAAGCTGCTTCCTCACCGAAACATCGTTGAGTTTCGTGCCCTCGATCAAGCTTTTCGCGGCGTCCGCGGGCGACTGGCCGTTCAAAACCTGCTTAACCGCAGGATTGTCCGTGCCCAGAGCCTCTTGCATCTGGGCGAGCGAGTCGGCCAGCGTCACCGTATCGAGCGCTTTGTAGATAGGCGCGGTGGAGAATAACTCCTGCTCCAGTGAGGGAAGCGCTGAATCTCGGTATTCGCGGAGTCGCTTCTCATTGGGCTTGGTCTTCTCTTCCACTACCCGTACGATCCAGCGAGCATAGTAGGCAAGCTCGGTGTTGAACCCGCGGTTCCTCTCGATAAAGCTTAGCGGAAGATAAAATCTCTTCTCTTCGCTGATGCTGTCAGCGATCTCTGTCCAGGGATTGGCCGCATCTTTGTTCTTTGAATTTGCTTTGAAAGCCGCTTCCTGCTTGGCTTCGTCCGCCTGCTTGGCAGCCATGACCTCGCTGTTTTTCAGTGGTTCCAGGTATCCCGTAATCGCTTTAAAGGAATTCTGATATCCAAACAGTTCTTCCTTTGCTATGCGGGCATTTTCTTCCGACTCATTGCCGAAATTCAGCAGCAGAGCGATGCGGCGTTTGTAGGTCTCGAGACGTGAGGGGTAATCGACGTCGAGCAGGAATTCGAGCTGGGCCATGGTTTTCTGCCGGCCCGTTGATCCGGGATGCCCAGAAACAAAGATGAGTTCGTTGTCCTTTACTCCGGTTGGTGACCAGCGCAGATAGTGCTCAATGTGCGCGGGCTTATTGTCTTCGTACACGCGGAAGAATGTGATGTCGAGGTCGTAACGCGGATACGTGAAGTTGTCGGGATCGCCGCCGAAGAAGGCGATGTCGAATTCGGGGGCGAACACAAGGCGTACGTCCGTATATTTCTTGTACTTGTAGAGGTTGTAAACCTCGCCCGAGTAAAACATCACCACATCGCAGCGCAGCGCGGTCGAAGCCGCGCACTCCTTCTCGACGCTCGACATCGCAGCCCGCTGCGCCTGCCCTGCGTCTGCGGACGACATATCGGGCTTGGCCGCATCCTTGATCTTGCTCGTCACGTCTTCGATGCCGACGAGTTCATTCAATTCGAGATCCGGACACTTCGCCTCTTCGGCCTGAGTCTTGGCGTAGAAGCCTTCCTTCATGTAATCGTGGCCGTGAGTGGACAGTTGATGCACACAAACCGCTCCGACATGATGGTTGGTGAAGGTCAGCCCATCCGCGGAAACAAAAGATCCCGAACCGCCGTTGTTGAACCGCACCGAACCCAGGCGGACGTGGTCCAACCACTGCTGGCTGGGTTCGAATCCATATTTCGCTTTTACTTTGTCTTTTGGAAATGCGTTGAAAAGCCACATGCCCTCGTCCGCGCGGACCATCGGACCGAGCGCAAGAAGACATAAAAGGGCAATAGGGAAAAGGACGCGCTTCATTAGAACAGCTCCTGCAAAGAATCGAATAGCGAACCTACGGCTCGCTCAAGGCATTAAGCCAAACCCTTAAGTATACGCCCGGCATCCTACCCATATGTACCTCTCACGCTTGGAAAGCGGTCCCATTTTGGCGTATAACAAGGGGTTGCGGACTCTCGTGCCAATCCCCCGTGGGCCGGCAACGGAAACCATTTGCAGCTCTTGCGAGGGAGTATGTCCAGCGTAACCACCACGAACGCGCCCAAGGGTCTTGAGGGCGTTGTTGCCACCACCTCCGGCATCTGTTACATCGACGGCGAACAGGGAGTTTTGGCATATCGTGGTATCGATATTCATGACCTCGCCGACCATTCGAATTTTGAAGAAACCTGCTTCCTGCTCTGGTTCGGCCGCCTGCCTCAGCGTAACGAACTGAAGGAAGTCCGGGAACGCCTCGCGGAAGAGCGCAAACTCGACAACTCCATTCTCAATCTGCTGCGTGTCGCCCCCAAACACGCCCTTCCCATGGATGTATTGCGGACCGCCGTGTCCGCGCTTTCCTTCTATGATCCGGAATTTCAGAAGAACGATCATGATGCCAATGTGCACAAGGCGATCCGGCTGACTTCGCAGATTGCCATGATCGTGGCCGCTTACGACCGCATTCGCAAGGGCAAGGACGTAGTTGAGCCGGACCGCAACTTGTCTCATGCTGCGAACTTCCTCCTCATGCTGAATGGCGATGCACCGTCGCACACGGCGGAACGCGCCCTGGATATCGCCCTGATCCTGCATGCTGATCACGAGCTAAACGCTTCTACCTTTGCGGCTCGTGTTACGGCCGCGACCCTCTCCGACATGCATTCGGCCATAACCTCGGCCATCGGCGCTCTGAAAGGCCCATTGCACGGTGGCGCTAACGAAGCGGTGTTCCACATCCTTATGGCGATCGATCGCGATGGAGCGGATCCGGTCGAGTTTGTGAAGGGAATGCTCGCGCAAAAGAAGAAGATTCCCGGCTTCGGTCACCGCGTGTATCACACCGAAGATCCCCGGGCGACTCACCTGCGCAAGATGTCTCGTGACCTGGGCCAATCCAGCGGCGAGCCTAAATGGTTCGAGTTCTCCAACAAGATCGAGGGCTACGTGAAGGGCGACAAGAAGCTCAACGCCAACGTGGACTTCTACTCGGCGTCGACCTACCACACTCTGGGCATCGATGTGGATCTGTTTACGCCAGTGTTCGCGGTATCGCGTATCAGCGGATGGTCGGCGCACGTCATCGAGCAACTCGACGACAATCGCCTGATCCGGCCTCGAGCGGACTATGTCGGCCCCATCTATCCCGCAAAGTACATTCCTATGGACAAGCGGTAACGTTCCGCTTCCAAGCCAAACGGTCTCAGAATGGCGCCTCTGTGAGGGGTGCCATTTTTTCAGATGTAAAAAGGTCGTAACACGAGGTTCATCGCAGAGGTAACCATTCACCTACGAGCCGCCTCGTTGGTCAAAAAGCTCTGATTTTCGGCCTTTTCCCCCACTCCACCAACTCGGGGCTCACTGGTAACTAGACCTTTGGTACTTGAGCCATGAAAGTGGCCTCATTACCCTGTTGTCAATGGCAACAGCGTCGTTGTGAGGGGGGAGCGTTCCGCGAGGGGTCTGGAGCGCACGAAGTGATCCAAAACACGACAGTCGCCGCCATGGCGGGGAAATAGTCCTGCCAACTCAGGGTTTAAGGGCGCTCTTAAGCAAAAATAGCCCTGCACTCCCCTGGAGGTGCGGAATGATGAAGTCGATGGCAGTCTCGTTGTTTGCATCGTTGCTGGTCCTGATGACGTCGCCTGCCGCGGCGCAGCCGGGTTATCAGACTGTAACCGTCAATGATGGCGGAACGATCACTGGGACAGTGAAATGGAGTGGTCCGGTTCCGAAGATGCCCACGGTCGCGATCAACAAGGACGTGGAAGTCTGCGATCCCCAAGCGCAGAAGAAGCGTGATCTGGAACGTCTGATAGTCGCCGAGAACGGCGGCGTAGCCAACACGGTCGTCTTTCTGAAAGATATCAGTAAGGGCAAGGCCATGGACCTGCCTGAAGGTCGTCAATTCCTGAACCAGAAAACCTGCCGCTATGAGCCGCACGTTTTGCTGGTTCCCGACAACGGTACTCTTCAACTGAAGAGCAGTGATCCGATTCTTCACACCGTTCACATGTCGGGTGCTTCCGACTACAACCTGCCCTTTCCTTTCGCTAACCAGACGGTCTCTCGCACCATGAACCGTGAGGGCGTGGTGGACCTGCGCTGCAATGCAGGCCACACATGGATGAACGCCGAAATGCTCGTGGTGCACCACCCGTACTACGCGGTGACCGACGAAGATGGAAACTTCCGGCTGACCAACGTTCCGCCCGGCGAATATGAAATCGAAGCGTGGCACGAAGGCTGGAAGGTTACCGGACAGGGCGCAGTCTATGACGTCATGACCCAGATGCGGGTCCAGCGGCCAGTGTTCTCCGACCCGATGGAATGGACGAAGAAGGTTTCCGTTCCGTCTAACGGAACCGTTGACGTCAAGTTTGTGATTTCTGATCGACGTCCGGAAATGGCTTCGAACCGCTAGAATGCTGGCCCCGGCAAAGTTGCCTGGGTCAGTCTCCTCTCTGGGCGCCCATCGCGGCGGCGCCTGCCTTGTTAGCGCAAGGTAGAATGGGATAAGAAGTCTGCATTCCATGCGTAGGATTTACTTCGACAATAGCGCGACCACCCCGGTGCTCCCCGAAGTCCTTGAGGCCATGCGGCCCTACTTCGGCGAGCGCTTCGGGAATGCCTCGTCCATTCATCAGCACGGCCAGGAAACGCGCTCGGCGGTGGAAGGGGCCCGTGCTTCGGTGGCGGCGTTGTTGGGGTGTCGCCCGGCGGAAATCGTCTTCACCAGCGGCGGGACAGAGGCCGACAATCTAGCGATCTTTGGAATCGCCGGCGCGGGCGATCATGTGATTACCTCCGCCGTCGAGCACCACGCCGTGCTGAATGCCTGCAAGCATCTGGAGACGCAAGGGGGTGACGTCACGTACCTTCCCGTCGATGGGCACGGACTCGTCAATCCCGACGACATTCAACGGGCGCTGCGACCATCTACGAAGCTCATCACAGTGATGGCGGCGAACAACGAGACCGGGGTGCTGCAGAGAGTCAAAGAGATTGGTTGCATTGCAGCCGAAGCAGACGTTTATTTTCACACTGACGCCGTGCAGGCCCTGGGTAAGGTCCCCCTTAATGTCGACCTTCTGGGCTGTGATCTGCTGTCGATCTCCGGACACAAGCTGCACGCGCCGCAGGGTGTGGGCGCGCTCTACGTGCGGAAGGGAACGCAACTGGAGGCGATGATGTACGGAGGTCGCCACGAGCGCTCCCGTCGCGCCGGAACCGAGAATGTGCCGGGGATTGTAGGGTTCGGAAAGACTGCAGAGCTCGCCCAAGCCCGTATGGCACGGGGCGAGTCCAACATGGCGGCCATGCGCAATCGGGTGGAACGCGCTCTTTTAAACATCGAAAGCGCGGGCATAAATGGCGGCGGGGCGCCGCGCGTGCCCCAGACTTTGAACATTTACTTTGATGGCATTGAGGGTGAGGCCCTGGTCATCGCACTTGATCTCAAAGGCCTGGCCGTTTCCACTGGTGCGGCCTGCTCGTCGGGAGCGATTGAACCCTCGCACGTCCTGACGGCGATGGGCCTGACCCCGGATCGGGCCCGTTCAAGCATTCGCCTGAGCCTCGGCGAGCAAAATACAATGGAAGAGGCAGAAGTCGCGATCGCCCTGGTAGTGGAAACGGTGGCGCGGCTAAGAGCGCTTTCGCCCGCGTGGCGAAGGACGGAAGTCAGCTTGTAGAAGGGGAAAAGGGATTCAAACGCAGAGTTCATGAGCACGAAGACCATCGCGGTGGCTATGTCGGGCGGAGTCGATTCCTCGACCGTCGCGGCCATGCTTCGCGCCGAAGGCCACAATGTGGTGGGCCTCACCATGCAGCTCTGGAATCAGCGCCGCCTCGCCGGCAAGGAAGGCATGCCCGAGGCCGTGCAGGGTCGCTGTTGCTCGCTCGACGACGTCTACGACGCGCGAGCCGTCGCGCAGTCCATCGGAATTCCATACTACGTCGTCAACCACGAAGATCGCTTCGAGCGCGAGGTCGTCCGGCCGTTCGTGCAAGAGTACCTTTCCGGACGAACTCCGATTCCATGCAGCCTCTGCAATAACCATCTTAAGTTCGATCAGTTGCTGATCGTGGCGCGCCAGATCGGTGCCGACCTCCTCGCAACCGGGCACTACGCACGTGTGGATTACGACGATAACCTCGGCCGGTGGCTTCTCAAGCGTCCGGTGGATTCTGCCAAGGACCAGACGTACTTCCTGTTCGGGCTCACACAGGATCAGCTCAGCCGCACGCTGTTTCCGCTGGGCGGCATGACCAAGCCGCAGGTCCGCGAACTGGCTCGCCAGCAGGGCCTCGCACTTGCCGAAAAGCCTGATTCACAGGAGATCTGCTTTGTCCCCGGGGGCGACTACAAGCGCTTTCTCGATGCTTACCTGGAAGAGCAGGGCGAGGCATTGCCAGACACTTCGGGCGAACTGGTAACGACCCATGGCGAGGTCATTGGCGAGCACACAGGCATTCACAACTTCACCGTGGGACAGCGCAAGGGGCTCGGAGTTGCGACGGGCTCGCCCCTCTACGTGATCCAGATCAAGGGAGACTCGGGTCAGGTGGTTGTCGGGTCGAACGAGCAACTCTATTCAAAGACGCTGAGGACACGCCGCTGCAATCTGATCTCGGTGGAGGATATTTCGGAGCCAATGCGTGTGACGGTGAAGATCCGCCACCGCCACGAGGGAGCCCCTGCGGTTCTCGAAAAGACTGGCGAGGACGAACTCTTGGTGACCTTCGACGAGCCACAGCGCGCGGTAACGCCCGGGCAGGCGGCGGTTTTTTATGATGGCGAATTTGTCGTGGGCGGCGGCTGGATTGTTTGACCTGTAGCGCCGGCGGGACGCCGACGCTACGGTCGTGGCTTGGCGGTCAGAGCAAAAGGCAGCCACGACGGCTGCCGTGGTGATCTTCTCGACTGATCTTCTTAGAACTTCGCTTTGTCTCGGGCTCACTAGATGAAAAGTTCGTCTTGCGGGACGCCGACTCCATCGCGGGACTGGCGCCGCTTGCGACCCAGGAAGAACTCCAGTCCGGCGCTAACGCCCTGCATTAAGCCTGACAATTGGCGAACGGGAGAGATGACCGTGCGGTGCACCATCTCGGTGGTTTCCTCGACGCGGTCCATCGTGCGATTCACGAGTTCGTCCGCGCGGATGACCTGCAAGCGAGTGCGGTCCACGATGTCATTCACCGTGGCATCCATGCGCTCGATCTGTCCGCGCGCCATGCGCGCCGATTGCTCGACGTTGGCGACGATGTCCTCTACCCGGGGACGCACGGTGACCAGCATCTGTTGCGCAGTGTCAACGGTGGGCAGGACCTTGCTCGTGACGTCATTCGCCAACGCTTCCACGCGCCCGCTGGTCTTGCGAACCACCACAAACAAAGCCACCAGGATGCCAGCCTGAATCATCACGGCAATCGCAGTGCAGATGATGAACAACGGTACGAGCTTATCCATAAGTTGACCCCGCCCCCGGTTTGGCTGGTGGAATCGCGGGTAATTGCCTACAGGTTCTTAGCAGCGTTTCCACCAGGTTCCGTGGTCGCCTCGTGATATGCCTGGCGCCCCGCATCGTAGGCGGCGCGGAACTGGTCCTTCTGCTGGCTGAGCATGTCTTTTCCACGATCCACCCACTCGTTGGCCTGTGAACGCGCATTCTCTGCCCGGTTACGCATGTACTCGCGTCCTTCTTCGGCTTTCGAGCGCAAAGCCTCGCGCGTTTCGTTTCCGGATCGTGGCGCGTAAAGGACGCCAGCGGCCGCGCCCACGCCCAAACCCGCTAAAAACCAGAGGAAACCATTGCTGTTGCTGTCCGACATCGTATTCCTCCTGCTCTATCTAGTTGCTCGAATGTTAGCACCCGCTCCAACGAAACACAATTCGCGGACCCGTCGGACTAGCGCTATCTGATCGAAACTTGGATGCGTTTCCGCACTGCGCGGGGATGTATTGTTTTTTACAGTAGCGGCCCTTGTGATCGTCGCCCACAAGCGAGACAATGTGGGCCGAGCAGGTGAATCCTTTGTCTGATCGAAAATACCGGCAACACGGGTACCAGGACAGCGGCGAAAAATCGCAGAAGTCTGGGGAACGGTCTGGTGAACGGCCCGCGAAGAAGGACAGCTTCGGTCCCCGGCCCCTGCAGATGGCTCCGAAACGTACTGTATCCCGATGTTCCCAGTGCGGAACGCTGCTTTCATCGACAGAGATTCCGGAAAAGTGCCCCAAGTGCGGCTTCGAACTACACTCCTGCAAGCAGTGCCTCTATTTCGATCCGTCCAGCCGCTTCGAGTGTATGCAGCCAGTACCCGAGCGGATTCCGCGCAAAGACGTAAAGAACGACTGCACCTTCTACGCCATCCGGGTAACCAGTGAGAAGGAAACCACCACTCCCGTCGCTGCCAAACCCGCGGACGCTCGCGCAGCTTTCGACAATCTTTTCAAGAAATAGCCGAGATCTGCATCAAGGCTTCATAGTAGGACGCAAAAGCACTTCGCTCGCGAAGGACTGTGGGGACTGTGTCACAAGCATGGCCGCCACGTGCGCCACATCGTCGGTGTGGAGCATCCGGTTCGGGTCTTTGCCTCGATGCGGTGATAGGTCTGTATTCGTTGAGCCCGGGCAGATTACCGAGACGCGGATGTTGTAAGGCCGCAACTCCTCCGCGACCGAATAAGTGAGCCCGTTCAATCCCCACTTCGATGCCGCATAGGCCGCGCCTTTGGGTAACGGATTTTTACCGGCCAGCGACGAGATGTTGATTATGTGTCCGTAGCGGCGCTCGATCATGAGCGGGGCGAAGGCTCGGATCGCATAGAAGACTCCCCGCAGGTTGGTATTTAGAATCCGGTCCCAATCATCGACAGGCAACTCATGAAGGGGAGAGGCGAAGCCTCCGACTCCTGCATTATTCACGAGAATATCGAGCCGTCCCTGCTTCTTTCGCACCGCTTGAGAAATCTGATCCAACGACCTCGCTTCCTGAACGTCGCAGACCATGGCCTCGGCCTGGTGTCCATTCTCGGCGATCGTTCGCACGGTCTCGTCGAGCGGTCCCTTCGTCCTGCCGCACACCGCCACCCACGCTCCCATGCTCGCCAGCCTCTGTGCGATGGCCGCGCCAATGCCGCGTCCTCCACCTGTCACCACCGCGACCTGCCCCGCCAATGCCTCCGCCGTGCTCGCCATAAAGTTGCCTCAAGCTAACGAAAAGTTGACGGAAGAAGCCTGACGGCGCCGTCACTTTTCGCATCTTACCAAGAAGGGAAGTGCTCGGGCGGAGAGTAGTCGCTTGCCATATCGGCGAGCAGATACTTATAATCCGCACACCGGAAACACAGCCTTCGCTCTCCGTACGTTACGGGGCAGCGCGGGTAGTTTCGGCGTCCTGCAGCACTCGAGTTGCGTCGGTGATTGAACGAGGTGCTGGCTTCGGCAGGATGACAAGTCTCTGATCTTCCCGAGAACTCAAGGAGCTATGCGAATGAACAAGACTCTTCTCACGATTGTGCTTGGATGTGCTGTCGTAGCGGCTGCTCAGAATCCCGCGCCTGCACCCGCACAGCCTCAAGCGCAGCCCGCGCCCCAGTCCACAGCACCGGCGGCGCAGCCGCAGCAGGCACAACCGTCCGTGCAACCGGCTCAGCCGGCCGCACCTCAACAGAAGAAAGAAATCAAGGATCCCGCCGAGTACAACGCCTACGTCGGCGCAGTGCAGCAATCGGATCCTGCGGCCAAGATCAGCGGACTCGAAGCCTTCCTCACGCAGTATCCAAACAGCGTCATGAAAGAAGACGCGCTCGAAATCCTGATGGGGACCTACCAGCAGAAGGGCGACGCTGCCAAGATGGGCGACACGGCCCAGCGCCTGCTGCAACTGAACCCCAACAATGTGCGTGCGCTCGCATTGCTGGCCTACAGCAAGCGTATCGCGGCGCAGGGTGGACAGAATCCCCAGCAGAACCTGGCCGACGCCGAGCAATACGGCCAGAAGGGCGTGGCCGCACTGCAGAACTTCACCAAACCCGAAGGCATGAGTGATGCGGACTACGCGAACCTGAAGAAGCAGATGGACGGCATCTTCAACGCCGCCATCGGCGTAGCTGCGCTTCAAAAGAAAGATTTCCCGACCGCAACCAAGTCTTTGCGGGTTGCCGTCGAGGCGACACCCACCGACTTCAGCATTGTCTACCCGCTGGCGCTTGCATACTTGCAGTCGACCCCGGCAGACGTCGTGAACGGTTCGTGGTTCGCCGCTCGCGCCGCCAGCATCGCGCCTGCCCAGATGCAGGCTCAAATCGAAAAATACGGCAAGTCGCAGTACACGAAATATCACGGCTCCGACCAGGGATGGACCGACGTGATGGCACAGGCAAAGGCCTCGACAACTGGCCTGCCCCCTGACGGCTTCACGATCACGCAGTACGTCCCTCCGACCCCCGCCGAACAGGCCGCCGATCTCGTCAAGACCAAGAAGGTCGAAGAGATGAGCTTTGCGGAATGGGAGCTCGTCCTGTCGGAAGGCAAGCCCGAGGACGTCGAGAAGGTGTGGAGCGTTCTGAAAGGCAAGCCGCTGCAAATGGCAGCCCAGGTCATCAACATTGCGTCGCCGACGAACCTGAAGCTAGCTGGCAGTTCCGATGATATCGACGCCAAGCGCGCCGATATCGACCTCACCATGACGGCCGCCATCCCGGCTCGCTTGATGCCGAAAGAGGGTGCGGACTTCCAGTTCGAAGGCACCCCGGTGTCCTACGAGCCGAAGCCCTTTGTCATGACGATGAAGGAAGGCGCAATTCTGACCGCCAAAGCGCCGGCCGGCGCGAAGAAGCCTCCGGTGCGGAAGAAGCCAGCGGCTCAGTAGGCCGGTCGCAACCCAACAAGCGAGGGCAGCCATCAGGCTGCCCTTTTTGTTTGCTCGGGATGTAGATGGAAGGCGGTCGCCGCTAGCGTACAGCTTTCTTCTCGAAGCCGATCGGGCGCGCACTCCGCGGCGGACGCTTCACGCCATCCCGCAACTGGCGTACGTCAATCTTCAACTCGCTGAGAGTGCGGCTGAGTGTATTCCGGTGCATACCCAGTTCGCGCGCGGCGCGGCACTGATTACCCTTGTTTTCCTGCAGAACGGTCAGGATAAAGCGCTTTTTGAACTCACGCACTGCTTCTGAGTACAGGATATTGCTCTTGTACATCTGCATGATGAGCGCTTCGAGTTGATCTTTCACAGTTTCTCTCTTTCTCTGGCAATCTCAAGTCAGCGTCAGATTCTTTATCGCTACCGGTTTCGTGGCATCAGTCCAGATGGGTCTGGAATGTGCGCATGACGAACCAGGTCGAGCCCTTCATAAAACTTGGCTCGTAGGCCCGATGGGGCGAGCCAGATAGCTGCTCTGCCCACCACCAGAAAGTACGGCGCCAATTGCGAATCTTCCAGCCACGGCGACGATGGCGTAAATGCAGTCATCCCCATCAGCAGGACCGCGACGAACATCGATCCCTTCACCACTCCCAGCAATGCACCCAACAGCCGGTCAATCAAGCTCAAGCCCGCTTCCTTCATCGCCCAGCGCGCGATCCGGCCGACGATAGCGGCGACCATCACCACCGCCAGAAAGACCGCGCCAAACCCTAACATGTCGCCGAGCAAAGGCGAGTTCAGATGAGGAGCAAACCAAGCGGCCACCCGCGGATACTGCCAAGCCGCCAGCAGGTAGCCCACGACCAACCCCGCTATGCCAAATGCCTGGTGAAAAAACCCTCGGAATGCGGCCGTTACCGTCGATACTAGAAGGACAACGACTATGGCCCAATCGGCCGCGTTCATGCTGCCATCTCTCGGCTAGCAGCCCGGCTAGACATCCAGCTTGCGTCCCGTCAGCTGCTCATAGGCTTCCAGGTATTTCTCACTGGTCTTTCGTGCCACCTCGGCCGGAAGCGCCGGAGCCGGTGGCTGCTTGTTCCAGCGAATCTCCTCCAGGTAGTCCCGCACGTACTGCTTGTCGTACGAATCCTGCGCTTGCCCCGCCTTGTAATTGTCGGCCGGCCAGAAACGCGACGAATCCGGCGTCAGGACCTCGTCCGCCAGCGTAATCCCTCTTGACGTCCTTCCGAACTCAAACTTCGTGTCGGCAATGATGATGCCCTTCGTGCGGGCATAGTCCGCCGCCTTCTTGTACACCCTGAGAGTCAGATCGCGAAGCTGCTCGCTCACTTCGGCTCCGATCAATCGCGCCATCTCTGAGAAGGGAATATTCTCATCATGACCGGAGGTCGCCTTGGTCGCAGGCGTAAAGATCGGTTCCGGCAACTGGTCCGATTCCTTCAGCCCCTTGGGCAGTTCGATCCCGCAAACCGTGCCCGACGCCTTATATTCCTTCCATGCGGAACCCGAAATGTAGCCACGCACGACGCACTCGACCGGAAACATGTTAGCGTTCATCACGACCATCGACCGGCCCCGCAATTGATCGCCGTACTTCCTGATTGCCTCTGGGTACTCGTTCACATCGGCCGTGATGAGGTGATTGGGGACAACGTCCTTGAGGAAGTCGAACCAGAAAAGCGAGATCTGGGTCAGGACCTTACCCTTGTGCGGGATCCCCGTCGCCAGAATGTAGTCGAAGGCCGAGATGCGGTCTGTTGCCACGAACAGCAGGCGGTTGTCGTCTATTTTATAAACGTCGCGAACCTTCCCGCTGGCGTGCAGTTGGAGGTCGGGACATTCGGTACGCAGCAGGACGGGATCAAGAACTTGTGGGCTCATGGAAAGAAATTCTACAGGCAAAAAACGTGGCGTATTCTAGCTGCCCAAAATTTTTTGTCAACGACATACGTCACGCACGAGAGTGGCGACGCCATCCCCTTGAGGGAGAGAACCTTGACGCATCCGGCACAACGCGAGAACGCCCGTCAGATAAGGAATTCAGAGGATGGACTCATGTGGAAAAGCTGAGGAAGCAAGTGGATATCCCGGAACAAATCCGGTGCGAGCCGAAAACCCTTTAAGGACCTCGCGAACGAAAGCGGCTGTACGGCCGATGATACATTTTCCAAGACGTGTGCCAGAAAAGTGAATGCCTAAGCCCTAAGCAGTAGCTCCAAACCGTACCGACACCAGCTTCGACACTCCCGGTTCCTGCATCGTCACGCCGTAAAGCACGGGGGCGATGCTCATGGTTTTCTTGCTGTGCGTGATGAGCACAAACTGCGTCTGCACGCTCATTTCTTTCACCAGTTCCGTGAAGCGGCCGATATTGGCCTCATCCAGCGGCGCATCGACTTCGTCCAGAATACAGAAGGGACTCGGCGCATATTGGAAGATTCCAACCAGCAATGACAACGCCGTGAGCGCTTTCTCGCCGCCCGAAAGCAGCAACACATTCTGCAGCTTCTTGCCCGGAGGCGAAGCCACTACGTCAATGCCGCTCTCCGCGCTGTTCTCTTCGTCGGTGAGCCGCATAAACGCATGCCCTCCGCCGAACAGCTTACGGAAGGTCAACTGGAAGTTCTCGTTGATCTTATGGAACGCTTCCTCGAACTTCTCTCGCGATACCGTGTCGATTTCCTTGATAGTGGCGATCGTATTCTGGATCGAGTCAATCAGATCCTGACGCTGGGTTTCGAGGAAAGTATGCCGTTCCGCCGTTTCCTTGTATTCCTCAAGCGCCATCATGTTGACCGGACCCATGTTGTCGAGGCGGGTGCGCATCTCGCGATAAACCTGGTCTTCCGCCACCAGTTGCTCGCCCGAGACGATCCCGATCGTGGTGTCGGCCATCAGTTCGTGACGCTGCACGCCCAGATCGTTCAGGCACGACTCTGCCATGTACTGCGCATCCGATTGCAGTTTCGCCGCCGAAGCGGCCAGTTCGCCACGACGGTCGCGCGCCTGGTCCAAAGCCAGCCGGGCGCTCCGCAATGCTTCGTCGATTTCAGCTAGCCGCGCCCGAATCTGCTCCGACTCGAACTGGAGTAGCCCTTCACGAAGCTCACTGGCGTTCTTTTCCGCGTCGAGATCGACGAGTTGGCCGGCAAGCAGTTGATTTTCGTTTTCGCGCTGGACCTTCTCGGCTGCGGCAGCGTCGATCTGCGAGCGCAACGTGTAAACCCGCTCCCGCATTTCACCGACTAGCGACTGAATGCGGTCCAAAACTGCCGCTGCCGATCGGTGGCGCTCTTCGAGCCCTGCGACCCGTGCCACATGCTGCGATGTCCTCTGCGCGGCAGCGTCGCGCCGCTCCTTCATGGATGCGATTCGCTCGCCGGTGAGAGCCATCTGTGACTCAATGGCTGCTCGCTTTTCATTGGCGGCACCGATCTCGCCCGTCTTGGCCGCTACCACGGCCTGCTGTTCAGCACGCTCCATCGCCAGACGTTGTAGTTCCGCATGGCTCACGCGGAGGCGCTCACTCACGCGATCCATTTCCGCGTCGAGCTGTTGCAGCATGTGTCCGGAAGTCATCGCCTGCTTCTCGGCTTCGCGCTTCTCTTCCTCCAACCGGTCGAGCAGTGCGGTGAGTTCCTGGATTTCCCGGCCCAGTATGAGGGTTCGCGCTTCACCATCGCGCAGGGCGCGTTCCAACTCTTCCAGCATGCGGAGCACTTCGCGCAACTCGCGCTTCATCGAGAGCGGCCCTTCCGCACGCTGTTTGCCGCCCGTCACCGTCACGTTGTGAAAGCACTCACCCGACTGCGACAAGAAAAACGCATCCGGATTCTCGAGGGCCAATTCACGTCCAAGCCCCGCATCGGGAACGATGTAGCCATCCCGCAGCTTTGGAAGAATCACCTCGAGCGATTTGCCGAACCCATCGAGCACGCGAATCGTGTTCTTCAGGGGCAGGATCGGCTGTCCCGGCGGTGCCGAATGGGCCGCCTCGTCCACCACAAAAGAGAAGCGCGCCTGCGAGTCTTCCGGGTGCACAAGGAAGGTTGCCCGGCCGTCCACATCGTTCCGCAGCAACCGCAGACCCTCATCTGCAGCGTCCCAGGACTTAACGACGATGTAGTTCAGTTCATCCCGCAGGAAGTCTTCGACCACCCGTTCGTGCTGCGGTTCAACCTCGAGGAAATCCGCCAGAACTCCCACCGGTGCCAGACCACCCTGCATCGATCCCGACTGAAACAGCCGCCGCACCGATTCGGTTGAGTAGCC
This sequence comes from Terriglobales bacterium, assembly GCA_035652655.1. Taxonomy (GTDB): domain Bacteria; phylum Acidobacteriota; class Terriglobia; order Terriglobales; family Acidobacteriaceae; genus Gp1-AA133. The sequence continues at coordinate 19,131 of DASRDJ010000250.1, read as the reverse complement.
ATGCTCCGCGATTACCGCCTCCAGCGATCCCTTCTTGCCTAAAGCAGACGCGAACTCGGCGCGCAGCCCGTCCAGGCGAAGCTTGGCTTCGTTCTCCTCATGCCGTTTGCTTTCGAGCGTGCTGCGGAAGTTCGTGATCTCGGCAGTAAGACCGCTCACCTTCTGCGACACGGTTTCAAACTCCAGTTCAAATTGCCCGCGTTGCCCGCCAAACGCTTTTACCTGCGACGAACCCGTCGAGATTTCACCCTGCAGCCGCTGCGTTTCGCGATCCACTGCCGCAAGCCGCTCTTCCGCTTGGGTAAGCTGGTTGCGGAGTTGTGAGGCTACGGAGACTGCTTCCATGATCGCGACGCGGCCCTGGTCAATTTCCTGTTCGAACTGCGCGAGATCGGTGCTCGCGGATGCGGCCTCCTGCTGACACATCGCGAGTTCGTGCTGAGCCCCAGCTAGGTAAGCACTCGCCGACTCGAGAATCTGCTGGTTCGAGGCCAACTCTTCTTCTAGAGACGCCAACCGCGTGCGCGCCTGCCCCAGTTCAGCATCCGACGATGCTGACCGCGCCATCAGTTCCGAACAACGCTCTTCATTCGTCCGGCGTCGAGCCTGTCCGCGGTCGATCTCCATCGCGATCTGGCTCAGCCGGTCGCGATTCTGCCGGTGTTCGCCGTCGATTTCGTAACCGCGTTGGGTGCGCTCTCCGTGCTCGCCTTCGAGCTGATGAACGCTTTCTCCGCGATGCTGCATTTCTTCCGCCAGCTGGTTCAGCTGGGCATCGATTTCAGCGCTTTCTACATCGAGTTGAGTGAACTTGCTTGCCAGCACAACCCGCAACTTTGCGCGCATTTCTTCCCGCAGCTTCGCGTAGCGCTCCGCCTTCGATGCCTGCCGCTTCAGGGAATTCATCTGCCGCGTCACTTCTTCAAAAATGTCGTTCACGCGATTCAGATTGAGTTTGGCATCCTCGAGGCGAGCCTCGGCAAGCCGCTTCTTGGTCTTGAATTTGGTGATGCCCGCCGCTTCTTCGATGATGGCGCGGCGATCCGTTGGCCGGCTTGACAGGATTTGCCCGATACGTCCTTGCTCGATCAGCGCGTACGACTCTGGACCAAGACCTGTCCCCATGAACAGTTCTTGAATATCTCGCAGACGGCAGAGCTTTCCATTCAGCAGATATTCGCTGTCGCCTGAACGAAACAGCCGACGAGTCACAACGACTTCGCCTGTGTGGAACTGCTGCTGGTTGAATTTCCTGCGACGGATCTTCAGCACGACCGCCGGAGTCCCGCTGACTACAGCCGTCGCGGTCGCCGCTCCCGTTTCGCCCTCTGCCTGGACAACTTGCCCTTCGATAACCGCCGGAGCCGCTTCTTCTCCCTGAGTCGGCTCCGCTGCGGCCACAACATTTACGCCATCGCTGGCTCCCGCAACTTCTTCCACCTTCCCAGGTTGTGCATCTTCCACTGCGCGCTCGGTTTCTTCCGCTGCCTGCGCCCGAAGTTCCGCTTCGTCCCAATCTCCACCCGGCAGTTCGTCGCGCACTTCGACCTCGGTGGGCGCATTCTTGTCGGGACCGTCGTACTGCTCCGGATCGATGAGCGTCAGCGATACCTCCGCCATTCCGGTGGGCTGCCGATCTCGCGTGCCCGCGAAAATGACGTCTTCCATGCGCGAGCCGCGCAGCGTCTTCGCTGATTGCTCGCCCAGCACCCACGAAATCGCGTCGGCGATGTTCGACTTGCCGCAACCGTTGGGGCCAATTATGGCTGCTACCCCATCGCCCGGGAACTTGAGTTCCGTGCGATCGCAGAATGACTTGAATCCAAGGATTTGGAGCTTTTTCAGTTTGAGCAACTTCGACTCCTTCAACGCTCCATCATGCGGACATCCCGCGCGATGACAGGCCGGTCTTGATGCGCTTTTGGCTGCGCTGGCTGGCGCGCGGTCTGCACGAATCTGGCTGGTGGACGCCCGGGCGGCCCTGTTTACTAATCAGATGCCAATCCGAAACGCTCCGGACAAGTGCCTCCCCGGACGCGTAGGGAAGGCACGGATTGCAGCTACTGTAATGGCGAAATGCGCCACGGGTCAAGAAAGAAAACCCCATATATTGTGGGTATGTCGTCCCGACCACGTCTGATTGCACACGCAATGCAGCAACCGCCTGGTTTTTTGGTGAGGAAAGACGAGGGAGGAAGAATCGCGAGAGCACTTGGAGGTTAACCGAAGGGGATGGTCAAGGCAACGAAGTTTGGCGCACAAAGTTCAGGGGAAACCCCGAAGCCACCTTCAGTCGGACTTGAAAGAGACGATCCCGTCGACCCGTTGGAGGACAGTCGCCTTAAAACTTTCCCCTTCTGATTCGCTCGCCTGGACAGTGCAACTGCGTCTAACAAATTGCATTGGCGGGGGGATATGCCTGGGGTGCATTCTTTCCGGTCTTGGCGTGCGACGCTTGTTGCCTGCTGCATCTTGTGTGCGGGCGACATTTCCGCACAGCAATCCACGTCTAGCGTGGCCGATCCTTCAAGTTCGGCGGCGGTGCACACCTCGCTACGAATCTGCCTGCGCTTGGCGGATGAATCTTCTTTCGGTGGTCCAGCGAGGGTCCGTTTAAGAAATGCCGAGGGTCGGGAGACGCCTGGGGTTCAGGGGCCTGACGGAGATTTCTTCTTTAGCGACGTCGCTCCCCGCGACTACACGATTGAGGCGACGGCACCCGGATTCTCTCCAGTGCACCAGCAGATCGAGATTGAGGATCAGCGCTCTCTGACACGCTTTCTTGTGATGAATCCCAAGTCGGTGCGCCCGGCAGAGTCTCCGAGTCTGCTTCCGGAAGTAGAGGTTGCGCCCCCCCTGATCGCCTCGTGGCTTCCTCCCGGCATCGACGAGAAAGTGCCCTACGTTGATCCCGACGAGCCCTGCCCACTTCAGGAAATCACGGCAGGTACCGGCAAGCGCATGATGGAATTCGTTAGCAATCTGGAGAAGTTCTCTGCCTCCGAGCGTGTCGAACACTACCCCGTCGATATCTTGGGAATTCGGCGCGATCCGCAAATCCGCAATTTCAACTACGTCGTAACCGTTTCGCGGACTTCCAAGGGTGTCTTTCTGTTGGACGAGTACCGAAACGGCAGCGCAGATCCAGGGCAGTTCCCGGCGCACATAGCCACCGTCGGCATGCCCGCAATCGCTTTGCTCTTTCACCCTTTGTTGGCGACTGATTTCAAATTTTCCTGCGAGGGCTTGGGCAATTGGGAAGGACACGCTGCCTGGCAAGTTCATTTCGAGCAGCGCTCGGACAAACCCGGTCGCCTCCTCGCCTACTCTGCCGACGGAAAATACAGTGCCTTATCCCTCAAGGGACGCGCATGGATTGATCCCGGCAGCCTGCAAGTATTGCGACTCGAGTCGGAACTTGTGAAGCCTCCCGTGGATCTGGGCCTCACGGTCGAGGACATCGCGATTTCATATCGTCCAGTGCGGTTCCGCAGGCTGGACGGCCAGCTCTGGTTACCCAACGTGATTGATCTCTACGTGGAACGCAAGAGCCACAGATACTATCGCCGCCACACCCTGAGTGATTTTCAGCTCTTCACCGTCGAGGCCACCCAGAACATCAAATTTGCAAAGGAGTCCTACCGGTTCACGAATCAAACCGATCACGACATCAAGGGTGTTCTCACTGTCCATCCCACCTCAGGGTCAAAGGCGCTTCCCATAACGCTCTCGTTCATGATTCCAGCAGGCGCCAGCGTTCTTAAATTGGTTGGGCAAGGCAAAGACATTCAGATGCCGGTCGAATCCATCGGCTCCGCTACCTTTTCTCACGAAGGCCCTCCGGACTCGGTCCATGTGGACGCACACCTGAGTAAAGAAAGCACTCTCGACGTGATTTCCGCTTCAACTCCCTGACATGTCTACGGCGAGTCGTTAGGGCAAGGCCTGCATCCTCGTCCGGCGCCAGTCATCTCAGACTGTATGGCCGCCCGCAGTGCAGCACCGAATCGAAGGCTCCGTCCCGAAATCAACAAGCGTCCTGGCGTGTTTTATGCTTTCACGCGTGACGGCGTTGAACTGCCGGTGGTCGACGTCACCCATCCCGCCTTCGCCATCTCGATCCCCGAGTCCGAACTGAAGGCAAACGTCGACAAATTCTTGCGCGACGGCGTTCCGCTGGCCAAACTGCCTAAGCCCTTACGCGAGATTGCTCTGCGGTTCCTGTTGCGCCAATCGGTGTTGGCGCAGGGAATTGATCGAGCTCGCAACAGCTTCATGTCGGGAATGCAGACCTACCTGCTGAAGCTCGGCCCCGAGATGTTGGGAAGCGCTTATAGCAAGGAAATCGATCGCCAGATCGCCAGCGCGCTGCCGTCTTTCTGCGTGCGGCTTCGCTTGCAGGATATGGCCGTGTTGATAGCTGACACCCTGACCCCTCTTCTGAGTGATGACCCTCAGCGTCCCCTGCGCTTCGTCGATATTGCCGGAGGGCCGGCCATGGATTCCTTGAACGCTCTCATCCTGATCAATCGCCAGCGGCCTGGAATTCTGGTCAAACGTGCAATCGCAATTGATGTCCTCGATCTCGACGAGGCAGGCCCGGCATTTGGACAATCAGCGCTCGCCGCGTTGTCGCTATCGAACGGACCACTGCATGACCTGCGCATTACTTTCCGTCATCTTCCATTCAATTGGGCGCGTACGGAGGAACTCGCCGGTCTCATGAAAGAAACCGAACTCGAGAATCCCGTCACCTTCTGCTCTTCGGAGGGCGGCCTATTTGAGTACGGGTCCGACGAAGAAATCGTGTCGAACCTCAAGGCATTGCGCACGCAGTCGGACCTAGTCGCCGTTGCAGGCTCAGTCACGCGCGCCGACGAGCCAATTCAGCAAATGCGGATGACGACGACGGCGAAGACTCTTCCGCGTGGGCTCGCAGTCTTTCGAAGCCTCATCAGTCCGACAGGATGGACGCTCGATCGAGTCATCGAGGGCCCGTTCAGCGACCAGGTCGTTCTGAAGTAATACGATGGACTCGTACTTGTACGCGCAACCCGGCGCTATCGGTGACAAGCCTCGCTGTACTGCGGATCGCAATGCGCATGGAAAATGTGCGTACCGATGAGATATCCCAGGATGCTGCCCACCCACACGTCGGAAGGGAAGTGATTCCGACCTACTAGTCTGCCCCCCGATACCGATACAGCCGCTCCATAGACCAGCACCTTTACCCAGGTCTTCGGATATTCATGGGCCACCACGCTTGCCATTGCCCATGTGAACATCGGATGCCCGGCGGGGAACGAAGTGTTGAAGCCCCCGTGCCGCCAGAAGCGCCCATTGCCCGTACCTTCATCGGGTCGTTCTCGGCCTGCGATGAACTGCATCGGCGTGTAAATCAGAAACGTGTTGGCCAGGGATTCCAGTGTGAGATATCCGGTCTCATCGGCATGACGGTCGCCGGTCTTCAGACCATAAAGCCACGTAATACCAGGAATGGCGGCGGTTCCCAACAACATCCCCAATGCGACTTGGTGTCCGATGTCAACGTTGTCGTTGGAGATGTTTCTCATCACTTGACGGTCGGTGGCGAGCAGTGCTCCCGTGGTGCCAAGGAACAAGACATCCCACTTTAGATTTTTGACTTTGAACGGCGCCGCGTATAGCTCTTTCTGATCTTGCAGTCCACGTCGCAAATTTCGAACAATGAAGCCGTGATGCTGCCCGCTATTGTCTTGCCCCAAGGTAGACTGCGGTTGGTCAGCAGGGGATCCGTCCAAAATACTCAACCGCGATGAGTCTTCTTCCCCGTTCGTCAGGTAAGCTGCCCGCGCAAGTTCGACAGGGTCGAACGCCTTATTGACAGTTCCTGGCTGTAGAAGTGCAGCCTGCGAGAAACCCAACCCGCAATAGATAAGAACGACTACTCCGAGGATCCCCACCTGCGCCAGCCCGAATCCTAACTTCTTCAAGCACCCCTCCCGTTATTGCGAGTAAGTGGGATGCAATTCTGTACGAGGCTGGAAGGATTTTTAGGCCCTCACAATCGCGAGTTCCAACGCCGCCGGTTTGCATCGTGCTGGCAGGGCGCCGCTTATGCCGTGCGATAATGGCGGCCCGATGCCCTTGAACTCAGGCACGAAACTCGGACCATATGAGATTCAGGCACCCATTGGTGCCGGTGGCATGGGAGAGGTGTACCGCGCTCGCGACACCCGTCTTGATCGCGACGTCGCCATCAAGATTCTTCCCGAATCTCTGGCGCGTGACCCTGACCGCATGCGCCGTTTCGAGCAGGAAGCCCGCGCCGTAGCAGCCCTCAGTCACACCAACATTGTCGCGGTTTACGACACAGGTACCCATGATGGCGTTCCTTATCTGGTATCGGAGTTACTCGACGGGGAGACCTTGCGCGAGCGCCTCAAGTCAGGCCCAATCAGTCCACGCAGGTGCGTAGAATTTGCTCTGCAGATCGCCGATGGACTCGCTGCCGCTCACTCCAAAGGCATCGTGCATCGCGACCTCAAGCCGGAGAATGTTTTTCTCACTGCGGGCGGCCGCGTGAAGCTCATCGACTTCGGCCTTGCGAAGTTGGATCGCCCGGACGACTTAACCACGGCAACGTTCTCGGCCGCGCAGTTCAATACCGCCCAAGGCGTTGTGATGGGGACGGCGGCCTACATGTCGCCGGAGCAGGTTCGCGGTCAGGCGGTCGACTCCCGTTCCGACGTATTCAGCTTTGGTGCAGTCCTGTTCGAGATGCTCACCGGCAACCGTGCCTTTTCCGGGCAATCTTCGATCGAAACCATGAACGCGATTTTGAAGGAGGATCCACCCGAGATCGATGTCTCACGCTTCAAAATCGCTCCTGATCTGGACCGCGTCCTTCGCCATTGCCTCGAAAAGAATCCGGCAGACCGCTTCCAGTCAGCTCGCGACCTGGCTTTCGCGCTCAGTGCGACCTCCGGATCGCAGTCTTCGGCGGTACTTCGCGCAACCCAACGCCGCGGCTTGCCATCCTGGCTCCCTTGGGCGTTAGCGGGAGCCTTCGCGGTGTTAGCAGCAGCCTTTTGGTTGGTTGCCCGATCGCACACATCGCATGCAGAGCGCATGGAGTTTGCTATCCCGATGAAGGACGAGACTGGAAATCTCGCGATCTCGGCGGATGGCCGGATGTTGGTTTACGCGGTCCCCGACGAAGCATCAGGTGCAAACATTCTCAAGGTTCAGCCCATTGGTTCCGACACCGTGACAGCCCTGGCTGGCACCGAAGGGGCAACCTATCCATTCTTCTCGCCCGACGCCCAGTATGTCGGCTTTTACGCTGCCGGCAAGCTGAAAAAGATCAGCGCCTCGGGCGGTTCGGTTCAGGTGTTGGCGAATGCTTCGAGCGGTCGAGGAGGCACTTGGGGACGCCAGGGGGTGATCGTGTATGCGCCCGACGCAGGCGGTGCTTTGTGGCGTATCAACGCCAATGGGACTGGAGCAGCGCCCCTTACAGCTGCACAATTTGTGAAAGGAGAGGCTTCCCACCGCTGGCCCTTCTTTCTTCCGGATGGCGAACATTTTCTTTACTGGGCAGGGCAGTTTGTGAATTCCCCGGATGATCACATCAGCGGCATTTATATGGGCTCGCTTAAGGGTGGCGAAAAGAAATTCGTCGAGCATTCCCTCTCAAATCCCTCGTACGCGAATGGCTATCTGTTCTACATGCGGGACCAGCGGACTTTGGTCGCCGTGCCCATGGACGCTGGCACAGGGCAGTTGACCGGTGAACCCCGCGTCGTCGGTGAGGGAGTGACGTTTCAGCCCTCGACCTACTGGGGATCGTTCACAGTGTCGGAGGGCGGGACGTTGGTGTACAGCACGGCGACGGGGAGCACGCTTTCCTTACTCACATGGTTTGACCGCACCGGTAAAACGGTTGGCCGTGTCGGCGACGTCGGCGTCTATGCCAATCCATCGTTATCACCCGATGGCCGACTTCTGGGGGTGGACGTAACCGACATCAAGGCGAACAACGTCGACATCTGGATCACGGACCTGCAGAAGGGAACGAGCACTCGATTTACGTTTGATCCGGCCGAAGACGTTGCCACCACTTGGTCGCCCGACAGCAACGCCATTGCTTATCGCTCCGCGATCGCGGGGATTACGCTGCACACCAAGAACGTGCGCGGCCTCGATCCTCCCAAGGTTATGGTTCAGCATCAAGGCCAGGATGACATCGTGCCCAATTCTTGGACGCGTGACGGCAAAGTCATCGGTACGTTGCAGATGGCAGCCGGCGGCTCCGATCTGGTGCTGCTACCCGCAGCGGGCGGCCAGGAGACTGCTTTTCTCAGCACGAAAGCGTCGGAAACCAACGGAATGATCTCGCCTGACAACAAGTGGATGGCCTACGCCTCGAACGAAACCGGAGACTGGGAAGTTTACGTTACAACCTATCCCAACGCGGCCGGCAAGTGGCAGATCTCACGCGGAGGCGGCACCGAACCTCGCTGGCGCGGCGATGGGAAAGAACTCTTCTATGTCGCGCCCGGAGGTATGTTGACCGCTGTTCCAGTCAGCGGTGAAGGAACTTTTAGCAGTGGCACACCGGCACCCTTGTTTCAACTGCACGCCCGCAGCCCGATCTCCTCCACTGACCTCTTCAGCTACGACGTTTCTAAAGACGGCAGCCGCTTCATCGTCAACCGTTTCGTAAGGCCGGATCATCCGTCGGCGCCGACGATTGTCCTCAATGCGATTGCGGATTCTCGCAAGTAAGGACGTGCAGCTTCTCTAACGAAACAAGCACCGTCCGGAAATGGGCAACCGTGGCCCAAGTCCACGCAATCTGATCTTGTAGCGCCACCTATTCGGCCCTAAACTGACATCGCCCTGATTGCCTGTTGGAGGCCCGATGCCAAAGCTACTTCGTTTCATGGTACTAGGAGCTCTCGCTATCATTCCCGTGATTGCCCGCGCTGGTCAAACAGTCCTGATCCTCAACAGCCAGCCCGGCGATTACGTCGGACAAGGGGTGCAGCAAACCTTCACGCCATCCGACGGAACCTTTACAGTCACGCCGGCCGGTAGAGGAGGTGTGGAGGTTCTATTTCATACTCCTAGCTACGATCATTTCTGGCTGCTCTTCTTCGGTCCGCCCGATTCTCACAAATTTGTCATCAACGAATACGAAGGCGCTCAACGGTTTGCCTTTCACTCCCCAACTCTGCCCGGCATTGACGTTGGTGGCGCTTGCAACCGCGATACAGGACGTTTCCTGGTTTCCGAGCTTGTGTTTAACCCGGATGGCTCAGTAGCTAGGCTGGCTATCGATTTCGAACAGCATTGCGAAGGAGCGCCGCCGGCGCTCTACGGTTCCGTTCGCTACAATTCGGCAATCAAGATTGTTCCCCGGCTAGGCTTGGGCAGCGCATACGCTCTAAAAGGAAACGCGGGCAACAGCGACTCACAAGTAATCCTTGCTCTCTCCATGCCAGCCTCCAGCCCGATTACAGTCCAGTACACGACCACCGATGGCACGGCACTCGCAGGAAAGGACTACGTCGCGACATCGGGAACTGTGACTTTTCCACCGGGCATAACCGCGATCCCCGTTACCATCCCGATCATCGGTGACCGGCTGGCTCGCGGCAGCAAGTCGTTCCATGTCCAGATGAGCAACGCCCTCGGGGCGATATTCGGTGTCAAGACGGCGTCGGTCAAGATACTCGACCCAAACGGTCCCGTGACTTTGCTCTCAATGTACGGGCAGCCTGGTGACTATATCAATCCAGACCAGCTGCTGCTGACGACCCAAGATGGAACGTTTACACCTTCGCGCAGTGGCAATAACGGCGTCACTACCTTCATCCAAACTCAGGATCTTTGGTCCGCTTCGTTCGTTGCGCCGAACAATGCAGTGCTGTCCAAAGGCGTTTACCTTAATGCACAGCGCTATCCATTTCAGGCTTCAGGTTTGCCCGGCCTGAACATCGACGGAGCGGGCCGCGGCTGCAATACCCTGAGCGGAAATTTCAACGTGCTACAGGCCGTCTATGATGCCACCACGGGGAGTGTAAAATCCCTCTCCGTGGATTTCGAGCAGCATTGCGAGGCGGCCGCTCCAGCCTTGTTTGGATCGCTTCGCCTCAATGCCAAGTGGCGCCAGATATCAGTGACCAACGCTATCGTCGATTCAACCCAGGGCACGGCTACCTTTACCGTGACCCTGAATCCAGCGAGCCCCACGTCGGTCTCGGTGCAATTTTCGACGGCAAATGGAACCGCCATCGCAGGAATCGACTATGCCGGCCTGACAGAGCAAGTAGCATTCTCCCCGGGAGAAACTGAGAAGACCGTGGTCGTCCCTCTGTTGAACCCGAGCCCAGGAAACAGGTTCTACGGCCGCCTCGCCGCGCCCAGTGGAGCACCCCTGTGGACCAACCAAGGATCAGCAACCTTCTAGATACAAGGTAGGTTTCGCTGCGCATAGACAAGGTCCGGCTCGGCAGAAAAAAATAGCGCGGGCATTCAAGCCCGCGCCATAATTTTAAAACCCAAAACTTTTCTTCCTAATTGCCCAGCCTCTCAAAGAACAAGCAAATCGATTCAATCCCCCGATGGAAGTTCGGTATATGGAACTTCTCGTTGGGCGCGTGCAGATTGTCGTCCGGCAATCCGAACCCCATCATCACGCTTGGAATCTTCAGCACATCCTGAAAATCAGTGACGATTGGAATCGATCCGCCCGACCGGATGAACACGGTGTCTTTTTTGAAGATGTCATGCATCGCTTCGGTCGCCGCCTTGATGTACTTGTTGTCGGTGGAGACCACGCACGCAGGCCCCTTGCTCCACACCTTGATCTTAGTTTCGATCCCTTTGGGCGTGAGCTTCTTCACATAGGCCGTATAGCGCTTCAGTATGTCGTCCGGATCCTGATTGGGGACCATGCGCATCGAAACCTTAGCGGCCGCTTTCGCCGGTATCACCGTCTTTGCTCCCGGAGCCGTGAACCCTCCCGGCATGCCATGTACTTCGAGAGTAGGACGTGCCCAGGTCCGATAGAGCACTGAAAATCCCGGCTCGCCCGTGAGCACCTTTGATCCCACTTCCGTCTTGCGATAATGCTCCTCATTGAACGGAAGCCGCTTCCACGCCTTCAACTCATCTTTAGTCGGAGCCTTAACCTTCGAATAGAAGCCCGGAATCAAGACCTTGCCCTTCGAATCTTTCAGCTTGCTGATGATTTCAATCAGGGCAAAGAACGGATTGGGCGCCGCCCCCCCGTACATTCCGGAGTGCAAATCAGTCTTCGAACCGTATGCTTCGATCTCTGTGTATACCAGCCCGCGCAACCCAACGCACAACGTCGGAAGATTCGGCGCGAAAAGTTCCGTGTCGCAGACCAGCGCAAAGTCGGCCTTCAACTTCGCCTTCTCCTTGCGCACGTAGGCGGCGATCGATTCGCCTCCAACTTCCTCTTCGCCTTCGAAAATGACCTTCACATTGATGGGCAGCTTGCCCCCGTTCGCTTTCATCAGCGACTCAAGCGCCTTCACTTCCATCCACAACTGTCCCTTATCGTCGACCGCGCCGCGCGCGTAAATATTGTTGTTGCGCTCGGTCGGCTCAAACGGAGGCGACAACCATTCATCCAGCGGATCGGGCGGCTGCACGTCGAAGTGCGCATACATCAACACCGTCGGCGCTCCCTCCGCGTGCAACCAATCGGCATACAGCAGAGGATGTCCCTTGGTCGGGATGATTTCCACGTTCTCCATCCCGATGCGCCGCAGTTCGTTGGCTACGAACTCAGCCGCCTTCTGCACATCGGACTTGTGCTCTTCAAGCGTGCTGACGCTGGGAATGCGGAGCAGATCCTTCAATTCACTGACGAAGCGTTGCTGATTCTGACGCGCAAAATCGAGTGCCGGTGAAGCCATAAGAAAAGCCCTTTCTCGCGAACATGACATTCGCTGCAATAAACTCAGGAATCCAAACAGGTCAGTATAGCCGAGCGGAGGGCCGTAAAACGCGGCTCGCCGGACGTTTCGGGACATCGACGTCCCAATGTGGTGCACAGGCAAGACCTACGAAACCTTGAGCGCCTCGCGTTTCTCAAACCTTGCAACGGAAAACGGTGCGATGTCGAAGCCCGCGTCTTGCCCCGTCACACCTCGTCCCATGATCTGCGCCGTAACCGGCGCCAGTAGAATCCCATCGCGAAAATGCCCTGTTGCCACGAAATAGCCTGCAACTCCGGTCTCTCCAAGAATCGGCAGGCTGTCCGGCGTCCCTGGACGCAGCCCAGCCCAGTCTTCGAGCACGCGCGCTTGTTCAAGCGCGGGCAACATGACAATTGCCGCCTGCCGCAGTCGCTGAATCGTCTCTGGCACCGTGCGTTTATCGAACCCGGCCTCTTCCACGGTCGCCCCCGCCAGCAATCGGCCGTCGCTGCGCGGGATCAGATAGATTTCCGGCGACCGCACAACATGTCGCAGAACATCACGCCGCGGCATGGCGAAGCAAACCATTTGTCCCTTGACCGGACGGGACGGCAGTTCGATCGGCCCAATCAATCCAGCCCACGCCCCCCCACAGTTCACCACCGCCCCACCATGATAGGAAGTCTTGTCCGTCGTCACGCCCGTGGCGTGCCCGCCTGACACATCTACGGAAATCACCGTGCTCCCCGAAGCGACATCCACTCCGCGATGCTTGGCCGCCTTTAGAGCAGCCTGTGTCAAAGCTCGAGGACAGACGCTTCTTTCGTGAAGGAATAAGGCCGTTCTCCCCGAAGCATTGAGCCCAGGCTCAAGTTCGGCTAGAAGACGCGGTAACGGACTTGCCCCCGTAATTTTCTCAACTGGATGTTCGGGAGCAGGGAAGAGCAGCGTGCCGTCCGACCGGAAATCTACGTTGACTCCAGACTCGTCCTCCAACTCATGCACGAACTCGGGATACATCTCCGCGCTCGCCTGCGCGAGCGGTTGCAGCGCCGCCGGAGTCTCATCCCCGCAATTGGCCAGCATCCCGCCCGCCGCGTACGACGCTTCCCGCCCCGGTTCGCCGCGCTCCACCACCAGCACCTCGTCACTGTGCTTGCGAAGCTCGCGCGCAATGCTCAGCCCGATAATCCCGCCGCCCACAACAATGACATCCCAAGTCTTCACACACGCATTGTAAAAGAAGGAGCCGCATTGGTTGCGACTGCCGGGCTTGCGAAGATTCGGCCGCTGAAGGTCTTCAATCCTGGATGGCTTGCGGCGCGTCTGACACACAGCGGTGGTATCTGTGCTTTCAGTTGTGAGGTTGCTTGTGCTCGGTGCGCCAGGCATCCACCTGCCGTTCCGCTTCGGCGATCTCGGCCGGCGACATCGAGTGTCGCAGTTCATTCAATTCTGTTGCCGACGACTTGACCGAATCCTGGGACAACATGAACCACTTGTATGCAGACACGCGATCGGGCTCGATACCCGGACCCTTTGTCAGCAGAATACCCAGCCGGTACTGCGCTTTGACCACGCCCTGCTGCGCGGCCAGTTTGTAGTAGTACACAGCCAGCGGGAGATCGGCCTCGGTTCCTTGTCCGATCTCATACATCGTTCCCAGATCGTACTGGGCATCGGCGTGTCCCTGATCGGCAGCCGCTTTGAACCAGCGCAGCCCTTCTCCGTCATCCTTTGGTACGCCCTGTCCAGTGACATAACGCACGGCCAGCCCGAACTCGCCGTCGCGTTGTCCCTGGTCGGCGGCCATCTTGTAGTATTTCGCCGCTTGCTGGTAGTCCACGATCCCTAATTTGATGTCGCAATAAATGTCTCCAACGAGGGCTTGCGAGATCGCATCGCCCAACGCAGCTCCGCGTTTTAGCCGCACGATGGCAACGCCCATGTTCGGAGCTGACCCGTCACGCGGATATGCGGCGCGAATCCCCACGTCCCGCACCGCCGGAATGAAGTCGAGATCAGCGGCCTTCGTAAGCCACGATATCGCCTGTTGCTCATCGCGCGGCACGCCGTCGCCATGCTTGTAGATCAAAGCCAGATTGTAGGCGGCTGCTCCGCCGCCCGCGTCGGCTGCCTGGCGAAACCAGCGGATCGCCGTCGTCATGTCTTTTGTCACACCGTCGCCACTGGCGTACATCGATCCGATGTTCGTTGCGGCGTCGAGCGAGCCCTTCTGCGCCGCTGCTGTATACCACTTGAGCGCGGCTTGCAGATCGGGGTTATCCATCCCGACGCCCATCGAGTAGTAGATGCCCAACGATTCTTCCGCGGGCACATATCCCTTCTCCGCGGCGAGCTTCAAAAGCCGAAAGGCTTCCTCTTCGTCGTTTTTAAGAAGAACGCCAGCGTGATACGCAAGCGCGAGCATGGTCTGGGCCTGGGGATCTCCGGCCTGAGCTTTCTCTTCGAGGGATGGCAACTCAGCGAGAGTGATAGCCCGGGCTTTTGAGAGAGTGTCATACTCGCTGGTCGACTTATTCGCTGGAGCCATGCTCGTTGGAGCGCTGGAGGCCGCTACTGGTGCCGGCGCGGGCGAGGTCGTAGGTTGCGGTCCTATGATTGTGGGTTGCGCAGCAGGAAGCGATGAAGGAGCACTCCTCTTTACCGGCTTCTGGGAGATGTCCCGACTTGGTGAAGGACTGCTTCTCTCAATCGCCTTTTCGACGGTGTCCGAGACTGGCTTATCGAACGGTATCCGGATGAGGACCTTGTCCTCCATCGGCTGCAGTTCGATACTGACCGGCTCCTTCAGATCGAGCACGATCCGGCTGAGTGGCGGGTTAGCCTGAAACAAGGACGCCCTCACCCCCGTGATCGGCCCATGATTCACGTTCAGATGTTGGGCGGGGGATTGCATCACGAATCCGGGAAAGTCGAATACGATGCGGTCCGGATTCTCCAGTCGCTCAGTGTCGGGTATCGCAGGGGAGTTGGTGGAGACTTCGATGGTCAGCGCCTGACTCTCGCTCACGATGCGGATATTTGTGATTGCGGGTTTGCTTCCGGCCGTCTCGGCTGGTGTGGAAGACTGGGCTGCGAGGCGGCTACCGCACGCCAAACTGATCAGGAACACCGCAATGAATGGGCGCCAGTGCATAACCTCATCTAATCCGCGAACGATGTCTTTCGCGTCGGAACTTGCTCGCCGCCATCGTCCCACTCTGTTCGGAACTTTCCGAGCCTGAATTGAGAAGCACAGACGACGCTAGCCTTTCGACGCCTACACGGGCGGTCCCGGAGGCACACCGGACGGCGCCAGCTTCGGCAGATTCTGCTTCGGATTACTGAGAAACAACTCGATCTCGTGATCCAATCGCCGGCTTCCTGCGTCCGCACGTCCATGCACGATCTTCTGCACATCGAAGACCCCAGCCAGCGCGATGGACTGCACCTCAGGCGTCGCAGCGCCATCAGAGGAGAGAAGCATTAGCCGTTCCGCGATCTGAGCCTGCACGGGCGCGTTCACCTCGACAGCTTCGCCGTTGGGAGAATTGTCTTGAAATCCCTCACGCACCAGCGCTGAAACGACCTCGCTGGGCGAAACCCCGTCCTGTGACTGGTGGGCGATCACAGCCAGCCGTTCCATCCGCTGCGGATCAAGCAGGCCTCCCACCACAATCTCAGAAACCGCGCGCGCTCCATCCTGCGGGCTGAATAGGTACCCCGCGGAAGAAGTGAATCGCTCGGGATCGCTGCGATCGCCCTCGGGCGGCACCAGCAATTTCCAGAGAGAAGCCGGTATCGCGAGCTCTTTCGGATCGAGGGCTCTCAACACCAACTGCAACGCTTCGCGCTGACTCGCCGCCGGCCAGACTTCCACGGGCTGCTGCCCGTCTCCATTCAGAGATGCCGGAATCTTCGCGCTGCCCACCACGCCCAGAGCCGCTCCCAGCGCATACCGATGAAACAGGTAGATCAACGGAAAGCGCGACGCTAGCAGCGACACCGGTTCCCGCGGCCGCAACATGCTCGCGTTGTAGCGCGCCAGCAGCGCTTCGCGAACCGGCCACACCTCCTTTAACCACTGGACCGGATCGTGCCCGTCGTCGTACGCATTCCAACGCGGATCGGCGCCGTTTCCCCAGGTCACTCCCGCCGCAAAGGCCTTCCGCACGATCGCATCCAGCCGATCGCGCTCCTGCTCCGCGCTCGCCCCTGCTTTCCCTTCGCTATATCCCCATTCGATCGCGAACTTGTCGTAGCTGCCCGTGCCTAGCATATACGCGTCCGACAGATCAGCTGAGCCATCCGAGCGCAGCTTCACGCGTGGCGCGTAGTAGTCCATCACTGACCCGCGCCCAAACGTACTCGCCACAAAGTTGTGATCCAGTCCCAGAACATGCCCCATCTCGTGACAGGTGAGTAGCGCCAACCGGTTCAGCATTACCTGCTCGTCCGACATCTTCGGATCCAGATTGTCGAGTGCCGCAAATACGTCCAGCGCCGGCTCCTCGTTGCCTTTTCCCGAAGGCATGGTCGCATTCCAGTAATTGTTCGCGGTCCGCATGCGATGCGAATCCAGTTGCACGATCGCGTGTACGATCTCGCCCGTCCGCGGATCGGTTTGCGTCATCCCGACTGACCATCCCCGCCCCGCCCGGTTCGTCCACTGAATGGTCGGGAAGCGCGCGTCCAGTGGATTCGCACCTTCCGGCAAATCCTCGATGCGCAAAGCGTTCGTAAATCCCGCCTGCTCGAAGCCCGCGTTCCACCACAACGCCCCTCTCCGCAACGCCGAGCGCATCGGCTCCGGAACCGCGCGATCCAGATAAAACACGATCGGCTTCACCGGTTCGCTCAGAGCCACATTGAGATCTTTCTTCTGCAACCGCCACCGGGCGATGTACTCCCTCCCAATCGGCTGGTCAAAAGGCTGCGAGAAATCTTTAAACTCTTCCCCGAAGAATCCCACCCGCGGGTCAGCCTCGCGCGGCGTGTATCCAGGCTCAGGCAAAGCAACAAAAGAATGATGCTCGCGCACGCTCAGGGCGTGCGTGTCGGGCTGGTTGAGATCGGCCTCGCCGTCATTCGTGAAAGTCAGCAGCGCCTCAATTTCCGTGTTGCGCGGAAAACTTCCCGAGTCGTCCAGATCGATCACGCTGCGCGCATCATCCACCTTCCAGTTCGCGTCTTTGCTTTCCTGCCGCACCATCTGCCCGTTCACGGCTTGCGTCGGCCGCCGCATCTGCGACAGCAGATCGGCTGCATCCCGAACCAGCAGCGGCTTCGCATCGACCAGCAAAGCACCATCCTGTTCCGCCTCAACCGGAAGCGCCGCCAACACTGATGTCGGGAAGCTCAACTCCACGGATTTCCTGAGATCAGAACTTCCGCGCTCGGCCCGGAACGACGAATTCTCCGCGATCACGAGCACCTTCGATCCCACTTGCCGGAACCGGCACAACATGCCGCGCCCAAGGCTCCCGCGATCGGCGAACAGCGTCGTCGACCCTACCCCGCTCCCCAGTCCCACGAAATAAAGAAACTCACGGTCCCGCGCCGCCGAAGAAAGCTCCACCAGCAGTGTCCCTTTCTTCGCGTCCCAGTAATAAGGAAGAAACCCATCCTGCTTCTTAAGCCCAGCAGTGCGCGCAGCCAGCGTCTCGGCCGGCGAAGCATCCTTGTTGGTTTGAGCACTCGCGAACGGAAAAAGAGAAAGAAGAGAAGAGGCAACCACCGCCAACACAAATCGCATAGAGATGCCCTTATACAACAAGCCCCACATCGACTCCAAACACCGAAACCAAAAGACCAAAATCAATGGCCGAGCCCTCCCCAAAATTGTCATCCTGAGCGGAGTGAGGCGCCAGCCGAACGCAGTCGAAGGACCCTGCACCACGGTCCTCACCAGCGCTGCCGACAAGCTTCCACAACGACCCAGAAAGCCGCTGCCCACGTTACTTTGGGCACATGAGCCCCACCCCACCCTCTCCCTATAATCCGCGAAGGGAAAGCCCCGCTCTCCATGTCCAAATCAAGCTCCCAGCCACTCTGGATCTACAGCCCTTGGCTCGACATGATCGTCGGCTGCGGAGCCTGGTCCGCGCCCCTGCTACTGGTCGCGTACCTCTCGGCCTCGTCGAAAACCCTGACTTGGTCCGTCGCTTTCTACGTGCTCGCTCTCTTCTTTAATTTCCCGCACTACATGGCGACCGTCTACCGCGCCTACCATCGCTCGGAAGACTTCAACAAATATCGAATCTTCACGGTCCATACCACGCTGCTGGTACTTCTGACCGCCGTGGTCTCGCACTTCTGGTTTCGCGCCCTGCCGTTCATCTTCACGATCTATCTAACGTGGAGTCCCTGGCACTATAGCGGCCAGAACTACGGCATCCTGATGATGTTCGCCCGCCGCGCCGGTGCTCGTCTCGCCAACGCGGTTCGCCACGCGATGTACGCCGCGTTCCTGCTTTCCTACGGAATCCTGTTCCTGAACTTCCATACTGGTCCGTCCACCGATCCATTCTTTGTCTCTCTCAACATTCCCGGTGTGGTCAGTTCCCAATTGCAGATCGTCTTCGCGCTCGCATTCCTGGTCTGCAGCGCCTATGCGCTATCCAGCCTCATCGGTCAAACCGGATGGCGCGGCATGGTTCCGTCGCTGACACTGTTCAGCACGCAGTTCGTATGGTTTCTTCTTCCTGCGGTGCTCTCGCTTGGAGAACGCTTTCGCGTGCCGCAGAGCCGCTACAGCACGGGCGTGCTGGCGGTGATGCACTCCGCTCAATATCTTTGGATCACCAGTTATTACGCCGGACGCGAAGCCCGCGCTGAAGGCCGCCAGAACTGGCGTCCCTTCGCCTACTTCGCCGTCCTGATCGCGGGCGGGATTGCTCTCTTCATCCCGGGCCCATGGATCGCGAGCCACGTCTTCCACTTCGACTTCACGCGCAGCTTCCTGATCTTCACCGCGCTGGTAAACATCCATCACTTCATTCTCGATGGCGCGATCTGGAAATTGCGTGACGGCCGCATCGCCAGCCTGCTGTTGAATTCCAAAGAACAGCTCGCTGATGCCGCGTCCGGAGCACGTACCAGCCTGGCCTCCGCATTCCGCTGGACAATCGGCCCAGCGCCGGCAGCGCGCACGCTGCGCATCACCGCCGCCGTCGCCTTGCTCGCCTGG
>DASRDJ010000249.1:0-5596 GCA_035652655.1 Terriglobales bacterium | reverse complement strand
TTGGAAGGCCTGCTGTGCGCCCATGGAGAATCCGATGATGGCGCGGAGGTGGGTGATGTGCAGTTCTTCGGTCAGAAGTTTATGGACGGCCTCCACGTTGTCGCGAATCGTTGTCACCGGAAAGCGCGGCCCATGGTAGGGCTCGGGTGTGTTGCTCGGGGATGACGAGTGGCCGTTGCCGAAAAGTTCGGTCGCTACCAGGAACAGCTTTGAAGTGTCGAGCATATGGCCAGGACCGATGAGCCATTCGTATCCGTGGTAGTCGGCCATGTAGTGCGAGGGCACCAGGATGACGTTGTCGCGCGCGGCATTCAGGTGTCCGTAGATGCCGTAGACCACGCGGGCCTTAGGGAGCGTGACTCCGCTCTCGGTTTTGAAGTTGGGGATGATGAACTCATGCGGCTCCCCGGTTTCGGGCTTCGGCGTGGCGGAATCCTGTGCCCACAAACCACCGACCAGCAGAACGGCAAAAAGAACAGAGGTCAAGTTGCGCTCGATTTCACGTCGCATAGCGAAGTAATCCTCCCCAACTCGCGCGAGATTCTAGCACCGGCGTCGTTGCCATTAGCCACTCGGACTTGGCCCGGTAGGCGCTGATGGTTTCCGGAGGGCCGAGCGCTTAGGGGAAATCGCGGCTTTTCTCTATAATGTAGGGTTTTCCAACCAGGCAAGGAGCAAGCAATGGGGGATTCGTTTAACGGAGTCGCTGTGCCCGCTGATGGCGCGCGCATTACTTACAAGAACGGGCAGTACCAGGTTCCGGACAACCCGATCATTCCGTTCATCGAGGGTGACGGTACGGGGCGCGATATCTGGAAGGCCTCGGCGCGCGTCTTCAACGCGGCGGTAGAGAAAGCGTACAAGGGCAAGCGGAAGGTCGCGTGGTACGAAGTTTTTGCGGGGGAGAAGGCCAAGGCGAAATTCGACAACTGGCTTCCCGACGACACGATCAGTGCCGTGCGCGAGTTTCGCGTGGCGATCAAGGGACCACTGACGACCCCGGTGGGCGGCGGCATTCGATCACTGAATGTCGCACTACGACAGATTCTTGATCTGTACTCATGCGTGCGACCGGTGAAGTACTACAAGGGCGTGCCTTCGCCGGTGAAGCATCCCGAGCGCATGAATCTCGTGATCTTCCGCGAGAACACCGAAGACGTATATGCCGGCATCGAGTGGGAGCAGGGAACTGCCGAAGCGGCCAAGCTGATCGAGTTCCTGAACAAGGACATGCTAAAGGGCGGCAAGAAGCAGGTTCGCCTGGACTCGGGCGTCGGTATCAAGCCGATCTCAGTGAGTGGCACAAAGCGGCTCGTGCGGATGGCGATCAAGCACGCGCTTGAAACCGGCCGAAAGAGCGTCACGCTCGTGCACAAGGGAAACATTCAGAAATTTACCGAAGGCGCGTTCCGCAAATGGGGATACGAGCTCGCGACCCAGGAATTTCGCGATCAGGTTGTCACCGAGCGCGAAAGCTGGATTCTCGACAACAAGGACAAGAATCCCAATCTGTCGGTGGAAGAGAACGGGAATCTGATCGAGCCGGGACTGGAATTCGCGCCGCCCGAGTTTGGCAAATCAGTCTTTAAGGAAGTCAAGGACGTGCTGGACGCGATCTACAAGACGCACGGCAACGCTGCCTGGAAGAAGAAATTGATGATCAATGACCGCATTGCCGATTCCATTTTCCAGCAGGTTGTGACGCGTGCGGATGAGTACACCGTCCTAGCGACTCCGAACCTCAACGGCGACTACATCTCTGACGCGTGTGCTGCGCAGGTGGGCGGACTCGGAATTGCGCCCGGCGCCAATATCGGCGACGGCTACGCGATTTTCGAAGCGACCCACGGGACGGCTCCGAAATATGCCGACAGAGATGTGATCAATCCGGGATCGGTCATCTTGTCGGGAGTGATGATGTTCCGCTTCCTTGGCTGGAACGAAGCCGCGGACCTGATCGAGCGCGGCATGGAAAGCACGATCGAGCAGAAGCTGGTGACTTACGATTTCGAGCGTTTGATGGAAGGTGCTAAGAAAGTCAAAACGAGCGAATTTGCCGGACACATCATCGACAATATGGGCGCAGGAGTGCTGGTATAGAGGAAATATTCAGCACTTGGCACTTGGCATTTGGCCGTTAAAGTTTCTGTTCAAATTCCATGGTCGGCTGGCTGAATGGCAAGTGCCAAATGCTAATTGCTTTCTAGAGAGGACTCATTCATGCGAAAAAAAGTCACGATCGTCGGTTCCGGCAATGTGGGCGCTACAGCGGCCCACTGGATTGCTTCCAAGGAACTTGCGGACGTTGTATTGATTGACATCGTAGAAGGCGTGCCCCAAGGCAAAGGGCTCGACTTGCTCGAAGCCATGCCGATCGAAAAGCGGGATGCCCATATCATGGGTACGCAAGATTACCGGGACACTGCCAACTCCGACATCGTCGTCATTACGGCGGGCATCCCTCGCAAGCCCGGTATGAGCCGCGATGACCTGCTCAACACAAATCACGGCATTATGAAGGCGGTGGTCGGCGAGGCGGTGAAGCACTCGCCCAACTGCATCCTGATCATCGTGTCGAATCCTCTGGATGCCATGGCCCAGGCGGCGTACAAACTGAGCGGCTTTCCGCGCGAACGCGTGATCGGCATGGCGGGCGTGCTGGATTCGGCGCGCTTCCGAACGTTCATCGCGGAGGCGTTGAAAGTCAGCGTCGAGAACGTGACTGCGTTCGTATTAGGCGGGCATGGCGACACCATGGTGCCCCTGGCTCGATATTCAACCGTGGCTGGTATTCCAATCACCGAACTGCTCGACGCGGCGACGGTCGAGAAACTGATTCAGAGGACGCGCGACGGCGGCGCGGAAATCGTGAAGTACCTGAAGACCGGGTCGGCCTATTACGCGCCATCGGCGGCGGTGACCGAGATGGTCGAGGCGATTTTGAAGGACAAGAAGAAAATAATGCCCTGCGCTGCTTATCTTGAAGGCGAGTACGGGATCAAGGGCTTGTACGTTGGGGTTCCGGTGAAGCTGGGTGCCAAGGGTATTGAGCAAATTATCGAGATCAAGCTGACGCCGCAGGAGAAGGCGGAACTTGATAGAAGCGCCTCTGCGGTGAAGGAACTGGTGGGAGTGATCGGAGTTTAGGCCAGTGTCCAGGCAACTTCTATGGTTGCGCCGTAGAGGGAAAAACCCGGCTGATTTCACGTATGTGTGGATTCTGCGTCCGCATCACGGGGCTGTCTGAATCCAGGCTGAAATCAGAAGGGCCCGTCGGCTTGGTTTCTTTGCTCGGAGAGCGCTCGAGCGACAGAATGACGTGGCCATCTACTTGCAGTTCATTTTCGAGCACGCCCTCTCGCCATGAAATGAGTTGCTCGACCAAATCTGTCCCATTGTTTGTCAATGTCCACCGAAAGGGGCGGCCGTTGATGCGCTGTAGCTGGGACGAAGTCGTGCCCAGCGAAATTCCGTGGACAGCGTGCCAAGCGGCTTACTTTGCCTCGAATCGCGACGGAGCTTGGGTCCGCCCTTCGCTCCAGATCCCTCCACAAAATTTCGATCCTACGTTCCGGGTCGTTCGGGAATAGAACGGTTTCGGGTTCCATTTCCCCGTCGCCGACGTCGGCATCGTGATCCACAACGTTCGAGTCTCCGTATAACCGCACCAAATCCTCTCGTGTGGTGTGAAGGTTGATGGGTCCTCCTTTCCCACTCGCGAGAATCAGCCAAGGATCGGACGCCGCTTGGCCGAGTGCGGGTGCCCGTAACGAAACGAGAATTGCGGCGAGCCGGAGAAGATTCAAGCCGAGAACATGCAAGCGCTTCTTTAGATTTGTGCTTGCAGCCACAGCGATCACCCCTTGCACCTGATATTGGGAGGAAGTCTATATTTTGGGCTAATTACTTTCGCGTCGGGGATGGCGGTTCTGGAAGTTTGACCATGGTCATTGACCATAGTAAGATGTGGCAATGAAGGAAATTGCCATTTCCGAGTTCAAAGCCAAGTGTCTCGGACTTCTTGAAGAAGTGCGAAAAACACGCAAGCCGATCCGGATCACGCGCTTCGGAAAACCGGTGGCGGAGGTGGTTCCCCCCTCGCCGCCGAAGCCTACGGGAAGGCGACTCGGAAGCATGGCCGGCAGTGGCCGCATCCTAGGCGACATCGTGGGTTCCATCAGCCCTGACAGCGAATGGGAGGTCACGAAGTAGTGCGCCTCCTGCTGGACACTCACATTTGGCTCTGGATGGCGCTGGAGCCCACTCGGCTGTCATCGCGTGTAAGGCGCGCGCTGGATAACCCTGAAAATGAGCTGTGGCTTTCGCCCATTGCCGTATGGGAATTACTAATGCTTACGCGCAAAAAAAGAGTGGAGTTGGATGAAGATCCCGTGGTTTGGTCACAGCAAACCATCCAACAGCTCCAACTGCGCGAGGCGCCCTTGACTTTTGAAGTTGCACTAGAAACCTCGACCTTGGAACTCCCTCACAGCGATCCTTCCGACCGTTTTATGGTCGCTTCCGCGAAGGTCTTCGACCTGACTCTGGTGACGGCCGATCAAAAGTTGCTCACGGTGCCGGGCGTTAAAGTTTTAGCCAACACCTAACGCTGAACGCAAAATCACTCAGGTGCGTCTGCCTCCCAGCACCGTAATCAACAACTCGCAATTCAAAAGCGCGAGAGGCTGCTTTGATGCGACTCGGAAACGATGTTAAGCGCGCTCGATGGTGACCGACTGAATAACCACGTCTTTCGCAGGGCGATCCTGCCGGCCCTTCGCCACTTTGGAAATCTTGTCGACTACGTCCTGCCCTTCGACTACCTCTCCGAAAATGGTGTGCTTGCCTGTCAGCCAGGTCGTGGGCGCTACCGTGATGAAGAACTGCGAACCATTGGTGTTTGGCCCGGCGTTCGCCATCGCGAGCTTACCCTTCTGGTCGAATTTGTGTGGTGAGTTGCGGGTCTCGTCTTCAAATTGATAGCCGGGGCCACCCATACCGTTGCCGGCGGGGTCGCCACCCTGAATCATGAAGTCGGGAATCACGCGATGGAAGATTGTGCCGTCGTAGAGGCGGTCTTTGCTCTTTTTGCCGCTGACCGGATGCGTCCAGTCGCGTTTGCCTTCAGCCAAGTCAGTGAAGTTGGCAACCGTCTTGGGAGCTTCTTTCTCGAACAGGCGGCAGACAATGATTCCTTCCGTAGTCTGCAGCGTTGCATAAGTGCCAGGTTGGCGAGCCATAAAATCCTTTCGTGAACTGCTTGTATTTAAAACTCGTTGATCGGTTGTTGTCGGGTACAGCCTATTTGGGCGGCGTCGTTGGTGCGGTTGTCGACTTGACACCAGTTGCTGGCTTCTTCGCCGCCGGCTTGGCTGCCGCCGAGGTTGCGGCTCCGCCTGCTTTCACGATCGAGATGTGATTAATCTTCACCGGACGCAAGGGCCGG
Organism: Terriglobales bacterium; assembly: GCA_035652655.1. Lineage (GTDB taxonomy): Bacteria > Acidobacteriota > Terriglobia > Terriglobales > Acidobacteriaceae > Gp1-AA133. Next base: position 150 of record DASRDJ010000249.1, on the reverse strand, counting down.
TTGTCTCCCGGATCGCTGGCCATGCGGGCAATCTGCTTGACGAGTTCGACAGAGGCGTCGTCGCACTGGCCGAATATCGTGTAGCCACCGTTCAGGCTAGGATATGGAACCTCAGTGATAAAGAACTGCGATCCGTTGGTATCGGGCCCA